>NZ_JBHYJI010000080.1:0-37412 GCF_042740435.1 Streptomyces sp. NPDC059002
TGGTAGTCGCCCGCGGGCTGCTGGGTGATGACGTTCAGGCGGTTGAAGGCGTTGAGGACCGCGATGATCGACACCAGGGCGGCGAGCTGGTCCTCGTCGTAGTGCTTGGCGGCGTTGGCCCAGACCTCGTCGCTGACACCACCGGCGGCGTCGGCGATCCGGGTACCCTCCTCCGCCAGTTCAAGGGCCGCCCGCTCCGCGTCGGTGAACACCTTGGCCTCGCGCCAGACCGCCACGAGGTGGAGCCGCTGCTGGCTCTCACCGGCCTGCGTGGCGTCCTTGGTGTGCATGTCGACGCAGTAGCCGCAGCCGTTGATCTGGCTGATGCGGAGTGCCATGAGTTCCGGCGTCGCGGGCGGCAGGGAGGCGTCCGTGATCCCCATTCCCGCCGCGGCGAGATGCTTCACGACCTTCGCCGAGACCGGGTTGGTGTGGAAGTCGATACGGGCTTGCATGAGTGATCTCCTCTTGCTGCGCGGTCGTTCCGCCGCCTGGGCGGAACCCCTGTCACGGGACCGTGTCGTCCCAGCAGTACGACGAGACAGCCGCGCGGAATGTGAGGTGCCGCGCCGACGTCACATTCCGGAGGGCTGTCTCGTCGTACGGGTGACGACCCGTACGGCCGAAGGAGCAGCGACACCATGACGACCCCGTCCGAAGCAGCAGACGGCCTGCTCGACCCGGGCCTGAGCGCGGTGATGAGCGAGCGGCGACAGCTGATCAACGTCGCGTACCGGCTGCTGGGATCGGTGGCCGACGCCGAGGACGTCGTCCAGGAGACGTACGCCCGCTGGTACGCCATGTCGCCGCGGCAGCGGGAGGCCATCGAGTCCCCCGGCGGCTGGCTGACCAAGGTCGCGGGACGTATCTGCCTCGACCAGCTCGGCTCGGCGCGGGCCCGGCGCGAGACCTACGTCGGCGAGTGGCTCCCGGAGCCGGTGCCCGATCACTCGGAGTGGATCGGCGGGCGGCCGACGGGCCGGGCCGCCGACCCGGCCGACCGGGTCACGCTCGACGAGTCGATCAGCATGGCGTTCCTGGTGGTGCTCGAATCGATGACCCCGGCCGAGCGCGTCGCGTTCGTCCTGCACGACGTGTTCCGCTACTCCTTCGCCGAAGTCGCCGACGTCGTCGGCCGGACCCCTGCGGCCTGCCGTCAGCTGGCCTCGTCGGCCCGCCGCCGCCTGCGCGCGTCGCACCCGTCCGGGACACCGGCGGCCCGGCGCGCCGGCATCGTCAGGGACTTCAAGACGGCATGGGAGGCCAAGGACATCGGCGCCCTCATCGGCCTCCTCGACCCCGATGCCACGGCGCTCGCCGACGGCGGCGGACTGGCCGACGCCGCGCCGCACCCCATCGACGGCGGCGAGCAGATCGCGCACTACATGATCGCCGTCACCGGCGCGGTGGCCGAACTGACCATCCTGGAGCGCGTGGTCAACGGTCAGCCCGGTCTGGTGATCCAGCAGGACGGCGTCACCACGGCGGTCATCGCGTTCGGCATCGTCGACGACCGGATCGCGCGCCTGTGGGCCGTACGCAACCCCGAGAAGCTCCGGACGTGGACCACGGAATGAGCTGCTCGCGCGCCCCTCACGCGATCAGCTCCGGGTCAGGACGGACTGGCGTCGCCGAAGCGGTCGTGGTCGGCCAGCACCGTGTCGATGATCCGTCGCTGGACCGCCGCGTCCGCCGGGTCGGTGTCGATGCATCCGGACAGGACGAGCAAGGACTTCCACAGGATCCAGCCCCGGGCCCGCGCCCAGGTCCTCTCGTCCTGGTCGACGGCCCGGCGGAACGCCTCCCTGCTCTCTCCCTCGAACATGCCCCACGTGATCACCAGATCGCAGGCCGGGTCGCCGACGCCGGACGTGCCGAAGTCGATGACGGCGCTCAACTTGCCGCCTTCGACGAGGAGGTTGCCGGAGGCGATGTCGCCGTGGAACCACACGGGCGGCCCGTCCCATGCGGCGGCCAGCGCGGCCTCCCACACGACGGCGGCCCGTTCGGTGTCGACCCTGCCTTCCAGTGCGGCGAGGCAGCGGCGGGTCTCGGCGTCGTAGTGGGCGGGCGAGGCTCCCCGATACCAGCTGTGCGCCCCGGCGACCGGCCCGCCCGCGGTGTCACAGCGCTGCAGGGCGAGCAGGAACTCGGCCACGGAGACGGCGAATTGGGGCATGTCGTCGATGTGTGCCCGGGCGGCCGTCTCCCCCGCGAGCCAGCCGCGCACGGACCACGGAAAGGGGTACCCCTCGCCGGGTTCGCCCTTGGCGAGGACGGGCGGGACGGCGACGGGCAGCGACGGCGCGAGCCGCGGCAGCCAGTCGTTCTCCTTGTCGACCGCGGGAACATAGCCCGCCGCCGTGGGCAGCCGCACCGTCTTGTCGTCGCCGAGGCGATAGGTGCGGTTGTCCCAGCCGTCGACCTCCACCGGGGTCACGGGCAGGTCGCTCCACTGGGGGAACTGCGCGGCGATCAGGCGTCGTACGAGGGCGGCGTCGATTCCGGCGCGGCCGTCGGGGGGTGAAGTCGAAACCATCCCGCGATCGTTGCTTCGCGGCGCGGGAACGGCAACGGATTTTCCTGCCCGTCGGCCCGTCGGCGGCCCTGAAGCGGGCCTGAAGCGGGCCTGAATTGGCCCTGAATTGGCCCTGCGCAAAAGGAAAGGCAAGGAGGTCGACCGCTCCTTGCCACTCTCAATGTATAGCCCATGGGGGGACTTGCGGCAAGGCCCAGGTCATGGCGCACAATCACCGGCCTGAGCCGAATCCGCGGATTCGGCTTCCTGGAAATGGCACTGATTTAGGGGTTGCGTTGATCGACGTCATCATCGCCGGCGGTGGGCCGACCGGCTTGATGCTGGCCTGCGAGTTGCGGCTGCACGGCGTGCGCGTGGTCGTGCTGGAGAAGCTGACCGAGCCGACCGGACAGTCGCGCGGTCAGGGGCTGCACGCGCGCAGCGTCGAGGTGATGGACCAGCGCGGCCTGCTCGACCGGTTCCTCGCGGTCAGCGAGAAGTTCCAGGCCGGTGGTCTCTTCGGCGGTGTGGTGAAGCCGTGGCCCGAGCGGTTGGACACGGCGCACGCGTACGGCGTCGCCGTGCCGCAGCCGGTCACCGAGCGGCTGCTCGACGAGCGTGCGCGCGAACTCGGCACCGACATCCGGCGCGGCTGCGAAGTGGTCGGGGTCACCCAGCACGAAGACGATGCCGCGACCGGGGCCGAAGAGGGGGCCGGGGTGAGTGTCGAGCTGGCGGACGGCACGCGGTTGCGCTCGCGCTATCTCGTCGGGTGCGACGGCGGCCGCAGCGCGGTGCGCAAGCTCATCGGCGTCGGCTTCCCCGGCGAGCCCGCCACGGTCGAGACGCTCATCGGCGAAATGAAGGTGACCGAGGATCCCGCGGTGATCGCCGCGGCCGTCCAGGAGGTCAACAAGACCCAGCTGCGGTTCGCCGTCACCCCGACCGAGGACGGGCTGTTCCGGGTGATCGTGCCCGCCGACGGAGTGGCCGAGGACCGTACGGCCGAGCCCACCCTCGACGACTTCAGGCAGCGGCTGCGGGCCCACGCCGACTCCGACTTCGGCGTGCACGCGCCGCGCTGGCTCTCCCGGTTCGGCAACGCGACGCGGCAGGCCGAGCGCTACCGGGACGGCCGGGTCTTCCTGGTCGGCGACGCGGCGCACATCCACCCGCCGACCGGCGGGCAGGGGCTCAACCTCGGTGTGCAGGACGCGTTCAACCTCGGCTGGAAGCTGGCCGCCGCGGTCAACGGCTGGGCGCCGGACGGCCTCCTCGACAGCTACCACGCCGAACGGCACCCGGTGGGCGCCCGCGTCCTGGAGAACACCCGCGCGCAGATCACGCTGCTCGGGACCGATCCGGGCGCGACCGCGCTGCGGGAGCTGTTCGCGAAGCTGATGGACTTCGAGGAGGTGAACCGGTACGTGACCGGGATGATCACCGCCGTCGACGTCCGCTACGACTTCGGCGCGGGCCATGAACTGCTCGGTCGTCGGATGCGCGACCTGGAGCTGAAGCGGGGCCGCCTCTACGAGTTGCTGCACGAGGGCCGCGGACTGCTTCTCGACCAGACCGGCCGGCTCTCGCCGGAGGGCTGGGCGGACCGCGTCGACCACGTCGTCGACGTCAGCGAGCAACTGGACGCGCCCGCGGTGCTGTTGCGGCCTGACGGCCATGTGGCGTGGGCTGGGGAGGACCAGGAGGGCCTGCTCGGCGCGCTGCAGCAGTGGTTCGGGGCCGCGGCGGGCTGAGCCTCAGGGGGTGGCGTGCGGTGCGGGCTCGCGCTGCGGTGCCGGGGCGCGGGCGGCCCTTTCGTCGGCGTCGGCCAGCCAGAAGTACAGCGGCGGCAGGACGAGTTCGATGACCGCGAGGGGGATCTGGAACCAGTGCGGCCAGCCGTGGACGAGGACGGACAGGAGTCGGCCGACCCCGCCGATCAGCATGATCCCGGCGAGCCCGCGCACCGCCCGCGCCGGGATCGGCGACTGGCGGACCGCCCAGATCCAGGCCAGGCCGTACCCCAGGAAGATCGCGTTGTAGAACCGCTCCCGGCTGTCGACCGTCGCACCGGCCGAGGTCTCGCCCGGAACGGAGGCGATGCCGAGGACGAGGTGGTAGACGCCGATGGCGGCGCAGGCGATGCCCATGGTCCAAGCGAGCCAGTTGAGGAGTTTGAGCCTGGTCACGTCCGGTCACCTCCGTCGCGTTAGTAGACCTGCGTCTACTAACGCGACGGTACGGCCGTAAGTAGACACGGGTCAAGTAACTTGGGGCACATGCCCCCTGCACGCCGCCGCCTCTCCCCCCAATCGCGACAGAGCCAACTGCTCGACATCGGCGCCGAGTTGTTCGCCCTGAAGCCGTACGACGAGGTCCTGATGGAGGAGGTCGCCGAGCGGGCCGGTGTCTCGCGTGCCCTCCTCTACCGGTACTTCCCCGGCAAGCGGGAGCTGTTCGCCGCGATCTACCGGCAGGCCGCCGCCCGACTGCTCGCCGCGACCGAACTCGATCCCTCCCTGCCCCCGTCCCAGTGGCTCAAGGCCGGTCTCGACGCCCACATCGACTACTTCGCGGCCAACCGGCACACGGTCCTCGCGGCGAACCGGGGCCTCGCGGGCGATCAGCTGATCCAGGGCATCATCGACGAGGAACTCGACGAACTGCGCCGCCGCGTCCTGGCGGCCATCGGCCTCGACGCCGACCAACTGCCGGATACCCGGCGCGAGATGGCCTCGGCCACGGTGATGAGCTGGCTGGTGTTCGTGCGCGCGCTGTGCGTCGACTGGCTCACCCATCACCCCCAGCGGTACTCCCGCACCCAGCTGCGCGACATCTCCATCGGCGCCCTGACCGGAGCGCTCGGCCCGGTCACGGGCGACCGTGCGACGGCGCCGCGGGCACCCGACTGATGACAACAGGACGACAAGCGGGCAGGATCGCCGGATGCCCTATCTCGGACTGGTGACCGTGGTCGTGCGCGACTACGACGAGGCCATCGCCTTCTATGTGGACGCCCTCGGGTTCGAACTCCGCGAGGACACCGATCTCGGCGGCGGAAAGCGCTGGGTCGTCGTGGCGCCCCCGGGTTCGAGAGAGGCGGCGGTGCTGCTGGCCCGCGCCGTGACCGACGGTCAGGAGGCCGCCATCGGCGAACAGACCGGCGGCCGGGTCGGCTGGTTCCTGAACACCGAGGCGTTCGAGCGTGACTACGCACGCATGCGGGACGCCGGGGTCGAGTTCGAGCAGGCCCCACGGGACGAGCCCTACGGCACGGTCGCCGTCTTCAGGGATCTGTACGGCAATCGCTGGGACTTGATCCAGCTGCTCGGCGACCGGGCCGACGGGGACGGCGCGGGGTGAGGGGTACGGCAGGTACTGGCGTACGCCTTCGCGCTCCCTCAGGGCCCGGTCGTCGGAGCAGCCGGATCCCCTGGCGTGCCGCCCCGTTGGGAACCCGCTAGGGCCTGTCCGGCGGATCAGGCCGCGCGTCAGGGGTGTGCCGTCGAGCTACTCGCGCAGTCGGGCCGGACGCTCGCTCAGGACCCGGTCGAGCGCCGCCCGTCCCGCCGGGCCCCACGCCGGTTTGCCGCCGGGCAGGCCGCGGTCGCCGTTCTGGCCCATCAGCATCAGGAACAGGCTCTTCAACGCGGCATGGCCGCGGGCGCGCCGGACCGTCGCCTCGTCCACCTCCCCGTACGCGGCGAAGAAGCGTGCGGCCTCGCCCTGCGGCAGCAGCACCCAGGCGGCCGCCAGGTCCAACGCCGGGTCGCCGACGAACATGTCGCCGAAGTCGACGACGCCCGCCAGCGTCCCGTCCACGACGACGACGTTCGCGGGATGCAGGTCGCCGTGCACCCACACCGGCGGGCCCTCCCATGCGGGGGCCGCGACGGCGTCGTCCCAGACGGCCCGGACGTCGGCGGCGTCGGAGCCGATCGCGTCGGCGTCCACGGCGTCGAAGAACTGGTCGAAGAAGTCCGTGCTGTCCTTGGGGTGCGCGCCGCGGCCCGTGTCAGCCGGTGCGTCGGCGGGCGCCGCCACATGCAGCGCCCGGAGGAACGCCGCCAGAGTGTCGGCCGCGTGCTCGCCACGGGTGATCGACCCGTGGTCGAGCGGCAGGCCCGGCACCCACTTCATGACCGTCCACATCTTGGGAAAACGCTCGGAGGGCGCACCGCTGCGCACCGGGACGGGCACGGGCAGCGGCAGGCGCGGGGCGAGCAGCGGCAGCCACCGGCGCTCCTTGAGCTGGTTGTCGGGTTCGGTGTCCATGCGCTGGATCCGTACGGCCAGCTCGTCCCCGAGGCGCCACATCTGGTTGCCCCAGCCGCCCGCCACCTCGCGCAGGGGCAGCTCTGCCAGGTCCGGATGCTGGTCCTGCAGCAGGTCACGGACAAGATCCGCGGTGATCTCGGTGTCGAATTCGGTCTCGGTCATTGGTAGGTGGTGGCGCGGTGCTCCTTGCGGGCCCGTTACCTCCGTCCCCTTTCCATCCGTGCGTACGGTCTTCCCGCACACGACTTGCCGATGGACGAGGCCGCAGGATTCGCTGGACGCTGCGGCCGCGTACTTGCTCCCCCGAGAAGGCTCTTGGCACCCCGCGGAGCAACCCTACTCCTGTGCCGAATGTGACGGAGTTGCCGCCGGTCGCGAGGTCTGCCACGCGTCCTTGAGCGCAGCCAGCCGGTCCAGGCCGGCCAGTACGGCGTCGGCCTCCACGTCCAGGTCAATCATGCATGCCACCTCGTCGACGCCGATCTCCGCGAGCCTGTCCAGCAGCCGCGCGGCAACGTCCGCTTCGCCGAACAGACCGCCGGTCTCGAAGTAGCGGTCGAAGGCCTGCTCGACGACGAACTCCAGGTCTTCCGGGTCGAGTTCTTCCGGATCCACTCCTTGGAGCAGGTCGCCCGGTGCCTGGAGGAGCAGCCCCGCCTTGGTGCGCAGGAACGGGACACGGACGGTGTCACGCACCGCCTCGCGGTCCGGTCCGAGGAAGGTGGGAAGCATGAGCGCCACCCGGGGCGCTCCCGTCCCGGTGTAGGCCTCGCGATAGATGGTGATCTTCTTGGCGAGTTCCTCCAGGTTGTGGCAGAGCAGGTGGGTGAGAACTCCGGCGCCGAGTCGGCCGGTTGCCCGGAAGGTCTCCAGGCTGCCCGCACTCGTGAGCCAGACCGGAACCTCGGGCCGCACCGGGGCCGGGTCGATGCGTTGGGGCGCCGGTTCGGCGGTGCCGTCCGCCAGTTCGAAGGTCTCCTGGCGCCACAACCGCCGCACGGTGTCGATCGTGCGCATGAGCGCTTCCCTGCGCTGGGAATACTCCTCCGGCGCCAGGACGACATCGTTGCTGGGCCAGCCGGGTCCGAAGGACAGCGCCACCCGGCCGTCGGAGAGGTTGTCGACCGCCGCCCATTCCTCCGCGATCCTGATCGGGTCGGGACGCGGGCCGACGACATGCCCCGCCCTGATCTCGACCCGGTCCGTGACGGCCGCGATCGCCGCGCTCGTCAGGGCGGGGTTGGGATGGATCCCGCCGAACGGATGGAAGTGCCGTTCCGGTGTCCATACCGCCGTGAAGCCGTGCCGGTCCGCGAAACGTGCTCCTTCGAGCAGGAGTTGGCGAGGCATGCGCCGGGTTCCGCCGACTCCGTCGTGAGCGAAGTAGAAAAGACTGAAATCCACGATTGTCCTCCAGTGCTAGGTGGCCGGAAAGCGGGACCGGCGACTCACCTGACCGCTTCTCCTCGGCTGCGCCGCCTCGACGCGACATCCCCTTTTCGCACGACGGCACGGGCGAGGCGCTCGACGCTCTGGTGCGCGAAGACGTCTCGTGCCTTCAGCGGAAGCCCGGCCTTGCGAACGGCGCTGACCAGCCGGATCGCGGCGAGGCTGTCCCCGCCGAGGTCGAAGAACCCGACGTCGGCGCCGACGTCGGTGAGGCCGAGCACCTGCGCGAACAACCGGCACAGGAGTTCCTCGGTCCCGGAGGCGGGAGACCGATGGGACGTCGCGTCCCGTGGCTCCGGGGCGGGCAACGCCGCGCGGTCCAGTTTGCCGTTGGGGGTCAGCGGAAGCGCGTCCAGCACCACGATCGATCCGGGCACCATGTAGCCGGGGAGCGTCTCGCCCGCGAAGGCCCGCAGGCCCACGGGATCGAGAGGTGCCGCGGCCGACCCGTCCGGGACGGCGGGAACCACGTAGCCGACCAGCCGCTTGTCTCCCGGACCGTCCTCGCGGACCGCCACGGCGGCCTGCGCGACCCCCTCATGCGTGGCCAGCGTGTGCTCCACCTCGCCGAGTTCGATGCGGAAACCGCGGACCTTCACCTGATGGTCGGCCCGGCCGACGTAGTCGAGGGTGCCGTCGGCCTGCCGGCGCGCCATGTCGCCCGTCCGGTACATCCGCGAGCCCGGCGGGCCGAACGGATCGGCCACGAAGCGTTCAGCGGTCAGTGCGGCACGGTTCAGGTAGCCGCGGGCAAGTCCTGCGCCCGCGAGGTAGAGCTCCCCCACGACGCCGCTCGGCAGCGGCCGCAGACCGGCGTCGAGGACGTATGCCCGTGTGTTCCAGACCGGGCGCCCGATCGTTATGTGGCCGCCTCCAGAGGGGACGGCGGCCGCCGTCGAATAGATCGTGGTCTCAGTGGGGCCGTACAGGTTGGTGACGTCAACTGCCCGCTCCGCCATGGCCCCGGCCAGCGCCGACGGGAGCGCCTCCCCGCCGACGAGCATCCGCAGGCCCGTCACGCCGTCGGGGTCGGCACCCAGCTGGGACTGCCACAGCGACGGCGTGGCCTGCATGACGGTGACCCCCGCGGACTTGACGACGGCGCTGAGGGCGGCCGGATCGTAGACGATGTCCCGGTCCGCGAGGACGATTCCGGCACCGGACACCAGTGGCAGCCACAGTTCGAGGTTGGACATGTCGAAGGCGATCGTGGTGACCGCGAGCCACCGGTCAGCGGGTCCGAGCGGGAACCGCTCCCCCATGGCCCCGAGGAGGTTGCTCAGCGCGCCGTGGGAGATGACGACCCCTTTGGGCCGTCCCGTCGAGCCCGAGGTGTAGATCACGTAGGCGGGTGCCGCTGACGGTACGTGGGGCACCGTGCCGCCATCGGGCTGCTTCCCCTCGCCGGTCCGCTGGTCGGCGGCCACGTCCGCGTCCAGGAGCAGGCACTCCACCGTGCCCTCGGCAAGCCCGGCAGCCGTCGCGGACGTGGCGAGCGCGAGCACGGGGGCGGCGTCGTCCAGGATGAACGCGATGCGGTCCGGCGGGTAGTCCGGGTCGATCGGCAGATACGCACCCCCGGCCTTGAGCACCGCGAGCAACGCGACGACCAGCCCTTCGGACCGGGGCAGGCACACCGCCACCAGCTTCTCCGGGCCGACGCCCCGCGCGACGAGCTGCCGGGCCAGGCCGTCTGCGCGCGCGTCGAGTTCGGCGTAGCTGAGTTCCCGGTCGCGGAAGGCCACCGCGAGGCCGTCAGGCGTCCGTCGCGCCTGGGCCTCGAACTGACGCTGCACGGGAACCAGTTCCGCATCGACATCGGCGCCCTGCCACTCCGTCGCCATGCGCTCGAACTCGGCCGGTTCCAGCAGCGCAGGGCGCCCGATGGGCAGGCCGGGATCCGCGGCGAAAGCGCGCAACAGGCGCACCAGCCGCGCCGCGAACCGCTCGACGCTGTCCCGGTCATAGAGGTCGCCGGCGTATTCGACGACCCCGCCGAGGTCGCCGCCGGGCTCCTCGCGAAAGTCGATCACCATGTCGAAGCGGGCGCCGCCCGTGTGGACGTAGTGCTGGGTGACGTCGATGCCGGGCAGGGCGAACGGCCGTTCCGGGGTGTTCTGCAGTACGAGCATGATCTGGAAGAGCGGGTGCCTGGCCAGGGACCGCGCCGGATTGACGGCGTCCACCACGCGGTCGAACGGCAGATCGGCGTTGGCCTTGGCCGCCAGATCGCTCTTCCGGATCCGGTCGAGCAGTTCGGTGAAGGTCGGGTCGCCCGATGTGTCGGTCCGCAGCACCAGCGTGTTGAGGAAACAGCCGACCATGTCCGCCTGGGCCGCGTCGCCGCGGCCGGACACCTGGCAGCCCAGCGGGATGTCGGTCCCGGCGCCCAGGCGGGTGAGCAGGGCGGTGAGTCCGGCCTGCAGCACCATGAACAGGCTGGTGCCGGTGGTTCGCGCCACTTCCGTCAGCCGGGTACGCAGCGCGGCGTCAAGCCGGATCGGAACGGTCGAGCCGCGCCTGCTCGGCTCGGCCGGGCGGGGCCGATCGGTCGGGAGTGCCAGCTGGTCCGGCAGTCCGGCCAGCTCCCGCCGCCAGAAGGCGAGTTGCGAACCCGCCAGGCTGCCGGGATCCCGTTCGTCGCCCAGCACGCGCTGGTGCCACAGGACATGGTCGGCGAACTGGACGGCCGGCGGCCCGAAGCCGGGCTCTCGCCCTTGGGACCGGGCGGTGTAGGCCTCCGCGAGATCCGCGGCGAGCGGCCCGTACGACCAGCCGTCCATCGCGATGTGATGGATCGTCATCAGCAGCACATGCTCGTCCGGCGAGAGAGCGAACAGACGGCAGCGGATCGGCGGTTCGGCCGTCAGATCGAAGCTGCGCGCCGCCTCGGTCGCCAGCGCTTCATCCAGTCCCTCGGGCGAGATGTCCGTGACCGGCAGGGCGGGTCTGAAGGTGCCGAGGACGACCTGGTGGGCGAGGAAGGATATCCCGGACTCCGTTCCGGGAAAGACGGTGCGCAATACCTCGTGCCGCCTCACCACGTCACCGAGTGCGCTCCGCAGGGCGGCGGTGTCGAGCCGACCGGAAAGGCGCAGCGCCAACGGAATGTTGTTGGCCGCCGATGCGCGTTCCGTGCCTCCTGCGACCGTGTCAAGAATCCATAGTTGCCGTTGGGCGGGAGACAGCGGGATCAGCACGGGGCGGGGCTGCCTGACCAGCGGGGGACGCACCGTCCCCTGCGCGCCGGACGCCGCTGTCAGCTTTTCCGGGGTCGGGTTCTCGGCCATGCTCATCACCTTTCACCTTTCACGTTCTCGGCGATGCTCGCCATGGAGAGCACGACGTCGGCCCATTCCTCCCAAAAACCTTGCAGGCCTTCAATTGCCTCGTCATTTCAGGCAAGTCGATGCGGTGAAATCAGGCCCCTTGGTATCCGAATCAATACTTCTGCTGAGCCTGTCACTTGCCTAGTGGCTCTTCCGCCATGGGGAAATGGCCTCGCTCTCGATCGGCGTCCTGCCGCAACGCCCCCGTGTCGCGGCCCACGCCCTGCTCCGCCTGGGCGCAGGAAGGGGTGGGGCTGGACCCACTTCCGGGCCCGATCGGGGGGATCACGCCTGGTCAGGGTGCACAGTGGGAGCACCGGACGAGGTGAGAAGGAATGACGATGCGACAGTTGGTGACGTGGGCGGCGAGTGCCTGCGTGGGGTTCGTGCGAGCGGGCGCCGTGGTGCTCGTCAGCATGCTGGTCCCGGCCGTGTGGGCCGCGGCCGTGGCGCTGGCGATCTGGTGGGGCCCGGGGAATCCGTGGTCGTGGCTGCCCGCGTTCTTGGTGGTCTGTGTCGGCAGCATCGCCCTGTCACGGCCGGTCTGCCGGATGTTCCGCTTCCTCGTCGGGAAGTGGACGTCCACCGTCGTCGCGCCCGGCTACCGGGAGGCGCCTCCGGTGGTCCGCATGTCCACCGGCTTTTGGTGGAACGGCTTCTCGTACGAGCGCACCAGCAGGGACGCCCGCATGGACCAGCGCTGGCGGCTCCGCTGGAACGACCCCGCCAACTGGCGCGATCTGCGCTTCACGGCGATCGCCCCGTGCACCGCGGGCCTGGTCGCGGCCGTCCCGCTCGCCGGGGTCGCGACGGCGGCCATCGGGCTCGGCGGACAGACGACCGTCGCACGTCTTGTCGGGCTGCTCGGTCTGGTCGTGGGCATCGGCTGCTCCCCGTACGCCTGGCGGATCGCCGAACCGGTGGCTGTCCGCTTTCTGCGCGCGTCGCCCGCGATGGCGCTCGCGGAGCGGGTGGGCGAGCTGACGTCCCAGCGCGCGGACGCGACGATCGCGCAGGCCGCGGAGATCCGTCGTATCGAGCGGGACCTGCACGACGGGGCGCAGGCCAGGCTGGTCGCGCTCGGGCTCTCCCTGGCGACCGCGGAGAAGCTGATGGAGACCGATCCCGAGCAGGCCAGGGCGCTGATGCGGGACGCGCGGGCGGGCGCCGCCACCTCCCTGACCGAACTGCGCGAACTGGTCAAGGGAATCAACCCGCCGGTCCTCAACGACCGGGGACTCGTGGCCGCCGTCCGCGCCTTCGCCCTGGACAGCCCGCTGGAAGTGACGGTCAGCGCCGACGAGTTGCGCCTCGACCCGCCGATCGAGTCCGCCGCGTACTTCGGGATCGCCGAGCTGGTGACCAACGCGGTCAAGCACGCCCATGCGACCCGTGCGCACATCCGCATCGCCGGGGACGGGACCGGCATCGTCGTCGAGGTCGAGGACGACGGCCGTGGCGGGGCCGCCGAGCGCGCCGACGGCGGACTCGCGGGGCTGCGCCGCCGCCTCGCGGTCTTCGACGGCACCCTGGAGATCACCAGTCCGCAGGGCGGCCCCACTCATGTGAGGATGTCGGTGCCATGCGAATCGTTGTAGCCGAAGATCTCTACCTCCTGCGGGACGGGATGGTCCGCCTGATCGAGGCGTACGGGCACCAGGTGGTGGCGACCGCGACCACCGGGCCCGAGACGCTCGAGGCGCTCCTCGCCCACCGCCCGGATGTCGCCGTGATCGATGTCCGGATGCCGCCCTCCCAGTCCGACGAGGGCCTGCGCGCGGCTCTTGCCGCCCGCGCGCGACAGCCGGGCCTGCCGGTCCTGATCCTGTCCCAGTACGTCGAACAGCTCTATGCCCGCGAGCTGTTGGCCGACGGGTCCGGGGCCGTCGGCTATCTCCTCAAGGAGAGCGTGTTCGAGGCCGACCAGTTCATCGACGCCCTGGAACGCGTCGCGGCGGGCGGCACCGCCATGGACCCGGCCGTCATCGCCAAACTGCTGTCCAACGGATCGTCGAACCGTCGCCTCGAACGGCTCACCGAGCGCGAGCACTCGGTCCTGGGCCTGATGGCCGAGGGCCTGTCCAACCAGGCCATCGCCAAGCGGCTCTTCCTCAGCGACAGCGCCATCAGCAAGTACACGACGTCCCTGTTCGGCAAGCTCGGCATCACCGACGACGACAGCAACAACCGCCGCGTCCTCGCCGTCCTCGCCTACCTGAACGAGCCCTGAGCCGCGGGCCGGGCACACAACGGAACTGCCGCACGCCCGATGGCGTGCGGCAGTTCACCTTCGACGGTCTCGCGCCGGACGTGCCAGGACGTCAGACGAGGTCGAACCGGTCGAGGTTCATGACCTTGTGCCACGCCGCGACGAAGTCCTTCACGAACTTCTCCTTGGCGTCGTCGCTCGCGTAGACCTCGGCGAGCGCGCGCAGCTCGGAGTTCGAGCCGAACACCAGGTCGGCGCGGGTGCCGGTCCACTTGACCGCGCCGCTGGCGTCGCGGCCCTCGAACTCGTCCTGCGCCTCGGACGTCGACTTCCACTGCGTGCCCATGTCGAGCAGGTTCACGAAGAAGTCGTTGGTCAGCGTGCCGGGCCTGTCGGTGAACACGCCGTGCTTCGCACCCTGGTGGTTGGCGCCGAGGACGCGCAGGCCGCCGACGAGGACGGTCAGCTCGGGGGCGCTCAGGTTGAGCAGGTTCGCCTTGTCGATCAGCAGGTACTCGGCGGGGAGGCGGTTGCCCTTGCCGAGGTAGTTGCGGAACCCGTCGGCGGTCGGCTCGAGCGCGGCGAACGACTCCACGTCGGTCTGCTCCTGCGCCGCGTCCACCCGGCCCGGCGTGAAGGGCACCTCGACGTCCGTACCGGCGTCCTTGGCGGCCTTCTCGACGGCCGCGGAGCCCGCGAGCACGATCAGGTCGGCCAGCGAAACCTGCTTGCCGCCCTGGGAGTTGAAGGACTCCTGGACGCCTTCGAGGGTACGCAGGACCTGGGCGAGCTCGTCCGGGTTGTTGACCTCCCAGCCGCGCTGCGGCTCCAGCCGGATCCGGGCACCGTTGGCGCCACCGCGCTTGTCGCTGCCGCGGAAGGAGGACGCCGCGGCCCACGCGACGGACACGAGCTGCGCGACCGTGAGGCCCGAGCCGAGGACCTTCTCCTTGAGCGCGGCGACGTCCGCGGCGTCGATGACCTCACCGGTGCGCTGCGGCAGCGGGTCCTGCCACAGCAGCTCCTCGGAGGGGACCTCCGGGCCGAGGTAGCGGACGACCGGGCCCATGTCGCGGTGCGTCAGCTTGTACCAGGCGCGGGCGAAGGCGTCGGCGAACTGGTCCGGGTTCTCGTAGAAGCGGCGCGAGATCTGCTCGTAGACCGGGTCGAAGCGCAGCGACAGGTCGGTGGTGAGCATCTGCGGGCGGTGCTTCTTCGAGGAGTCGAAGGCGTCCGGGATGATCTCCGGGGCGTCCTTCGCGACCCACTGGTGGGCGCCGGCCGGACTCTGCGTGAGCTCGTAGTCGTACTCGAAGAGGTTCTTGAAGAACCCGTTGCCCCACTGGGTCGGCGTGGTGGTCCAGGTGACCTCGAGGCCACTGGTGATGGCGTCCTTGCCGACGCCGGTGCCGTGCGTGCTCTTCCAGCCGAGGCCCTGCTGCTCGATCGGGGCGGCCTCGGGGTCGTTGCCGACGGCGTCGGCGGGGCCCGCGCCGTGGGTCTTGCCGAAGGTGTGACCGCCCGCGATCAGGGCGACGGTCTCCTCGTCGTTCATCGCCATGCGGCGGAACGTCTCACGGATGTCGCGGGCCGCGGCGATCGGGTCCGGGTTGCCGTTCGGGCCCTCGGGGTTGACGTAGATGAGGCCCATCTGGACGGCGCCGAGCGGGTTCTCCAGCTCACGGTCGCCGGTGTAGCGCTCGTCGCCGAGCCAGGTGGTCTCGGGGCCCCAGTACACGTCCTCGTCGGGCTCCCACACGTCGGCGCGGCCGCCGGCGAAGCCGAAGGTCTCGAAGCCCATGGTCTCCAGGGCGACGTTGCCGGTGAGGATGAGGAGGTCGGCCCACGACAGGTTCTTGCCGTACTTCTTCTTGACCGGCCACAGCAGACGGCGGGCCTTGTCGAGGCTGGCGTTGTCCGGCCAGCTGTTGAGGGGCGCGAAGCGCTGCTGGCCCGCCCCCGCGCCGCCGCGGCCGTCGCTGATGCGGTAGGTGCCCGCGCTGTGCCACGCCATCCGGATCATGAGGGGGCCGTAGTGGCCGAAGTCGG
This sequence comes from Streptomyces sp. NPDC059002, assembly GCF_042740435.1. NCBI lineage: Bacteria > Bacillati > Actinomycetota > Actinomycetes > Kitasatosporales > Streptomycetaceae > Streptomyces > Streptomyces sp. NPDC059002. Next base: position 15,833 of record NZ_JBHYJI010000080.1, read on the forward strand.
CGGGCCACCAGTCCTGCGAGGTGGTCAGGACCTCGGCGATGTCCCGTTTCACGGCCGGCAGGTCGAGGGTCTTGAACGCCTCGGCGTAGTCGAACTCCTCACCGAGCGGGTTGGCCACCGCGGGGTTCTTGGCGAGGATCTTCAAGTTGAGCCGCTCCGGCCACCACTGGCGGTTTCCGCCGCCCTGCGTCGGGTGCGGTGCGCGGCCGTGCGCGACCGGGCAGCCGGTTGCCTCCTCCGGCTCGGGGTCGGTGACGATCGCGTCATGGTTCTCAGTCATGGGAATCCTTCCGGACGGGGCGGATCACGATGCTCAGGAACTGCGGTGCGGTTGACTCACTCGGGGTACGGACCCCGTGGAAGGCCTCGGCCTCACCGGCCGGGAATGCACGGCCGGTGGACGCGGTAGGGCAGGGGGCGTAGGCGGGCCTGCGGCCGGTGTCCGTGACGACGGCGCACAACCGACGTCCGACGGCTCGCCGTCCTGACGGAACGCGAGCGGGACACCGGATGCCGCGGCGAGCGCACCCGCCTCCTGAAGTCACGCGTTTTCCCCTGCTGTTGCCCTGACCCTTGGCTGTTGGCCGGAACCGATCCTACGATGGACCAAGTCCAAGTCAATACGCCAGACAGGGCCGTACGGATTCATTCGTCGGACGATGCACAGTAAGGCTGGTGCGCAATGAGTGACCTGCTCGAACGGCTCCGCGGGCGCGGCTGGCGGTTGACCGCTCAGCGCCGGGTGGTCGCCGAGGTGCTCGACGGCGAACACGTCCATCTCACCGCCGACGAGGTGCTGGCACGCGCCACGGTCAAGCTGCCGGAGATCTCGCGGGCCACCGTCTACAACACCCTCGGCGAACTCGTCTCGCTCGGCGAGGTGATCGAGGTCCCCACCAACGGCCGCGCCATGCGCTACGACCCGAACGCCCACCACCCCCACCAGCATCTGACGTGCTCGGGCTGCGGCGCCATCCGGGACGTCCACCCCGTCGGCGACCCGCTGGACCACCTGCCCGACACCGAGCGGTTCGGCTTCAGCGTCTCGGAAGCCGAGGTCACCTACTGGGGCGTGTGCCCCGAGTGCGCCCTCGCCTGAACTCGCCTGAACTCGTCCGTACTCGTCTGAACTCGTCTGAACCCGGCCGGACTCGGAGCACCCGCACCGCCCCGCCCTGCCCCGTCCCGCACAAATTCGTTCGCACAAATCGATCACGCCGGACACAATCGCCGCATGTCGACCACCGCGGAGAACCTGCTCCGAGCACTTGAGCCGCTGCCGTTCCCCGCCCGCCTCACCCTCACCGCACGCACCGCGCACCGGCTCGCGGGCGAAGGACAGCTCACCGCGCTGCTCACCGACTGGGACGCGCGCGGCCCCCATGAGCGCCGACTCGCCGCACTCGCCGCCCTCGTGGGGCGGGACACCGCGTTCCTCGCCGGGCGGCTCGCCGATCCCGACCCGGTCGTCGCCGGGTACGCGCTGCGTGCCGCCCGGGAACTGCCCGTCCCCGACGACGCGGTCGAGGCGGCGTACACCGACGCACCGGCCGCCCGGCGCCACCGCCTCGCCCGTCTGCTCGCCTCCGGCGACCGGCCCACCCTCGCCGAGCGGATGGTGGTGCGGCTGCGCGCGGAATGGGGTGACGCCGAGGCCGCGCGGCTGCTCCCCGGCTGCTCCGCCCCCTTCGTGGCACACCATCTGCCCGCGCTCGCACACGCCGTGAACGGCTGGACGCGGCTCGCCCGCCGCCACCCCGACGCGGTGCTCGACCACGCCGAGACGGCACTCGCCGACCGCTCGGGCGGGGAGCAGCGCCAGGACTGGTGGCTCCTGCACGCCACGACGGTCGCGGCGCTCGCGCCCGCGCGCCCCGAGCGTGTCCTCGGTCTGCTGGAGCGGAGCGGACCCGGCCATCTGCCGCCCGCGCTGACCCGGGCACTCGGTCCGCTGGTCAGCGCGGACGCCGAGCGCGTCATCGGCTGGATCACCGCGAGCGGCCGGAAGGAACAGCGTTGCGAGCCGGTGCCGCCGCCGGGAGTCCTGCGCAGGCTGGTGGCGGCCGCGCCCGCTTCGCTGACCGCGCTCGGCCGCCACTGGCTGCGCCGCGACGCCCACTTCCACGCGTTGATGAAAGCCATGGCCCCCGGTCTGCGCCCGGCGTTCCTCGACGCGGTAACCGCTGACGGCACGCGTTCCGAGCCCGCCCTTCAGGTGCTCGACCTGCTGCCCCGCGAGCGCCGCTGGGCGGAGGTGCGGCGGGCCGCGGCCGAGTTCTCCGATGAACCCTGGGACTGGTCGGACAACTTGGACACCCTGGCGCACGGCCCGTTCGACGAGGCGCGTCCCGCGCTCCTGGCCGCGGTGCGCCGCTCGGACGCCGACGACCGGGCCGTCGCCTGGCCGCTGCTCGTGGCGGGCGCCGCGCGCGACGGCGGGCGCCCGGCGATGACCGAACTCCTGGCCCTGATGGGCGGACTGCGCAACGAGCAGGAACCGGTGCGGGGTGCGGCACTCACCGCGCTCGCCGCGGTGCACCCCCGGCTGTTCCGCGCCGATGACGCCGACGCGCTCGACCGGATCGCCGTCGACGCCCTGGAGGCACGGGACAGTTCCGCGCACGGCAGGACGGCGGTGCGCACCCTCGCCGAGCGCGTCCTGGTCGAGCACGCCACGGACGGCGAACCGGCCCTTCGGGACTGGGCGTTGCGTGCCCTGGAGCGGATCGTGGGCCGGGTGGGCGTGCCCGACTTCGGCCCGCTGCACCTCGTCCTGCGCCGGGGCCAGGAACGCCAGGTCCTCGCGGCGCTGCGCCCCTGGCTCGACGCCGCGGCGGGGCGGTCCGACTTCCGGCTGCTGCTCGGCCTCGCCGACGCGCTGGGGCCTCGGGCCCAGCTCCTGCCTGCACTGCAGGAGATGCTGGCCACCGCGCTGGAACGGGGCGACGACGAGACGTTCGAGGCGGCCGCGCAGCTGTGGCTCGCGGCTCCTGCCACCCGCGACGAACGCGTCGCCGGGCTCGTCGCGCGCGAGCCGTCGGCGATCGTCCTCGCGCCCGTCCGGCGCGTGGTGGCCCGGCGCCGCACGGATCTGCTGGACGTGCTGCTCGCGGACACCCCGCCGTACGGCCGCTTCCTGGTGCCCGGCGCCGTGCGCCCGCTGCCCGATCTCGGTGAGAGCGACCGCTGGCTGCCCCGCCAGCAGCGGGCCGCGGCGCGGCTCGCCGGGCAGGCGGCCGCGGACGTTTCCCTTCCGCTCGATGAGCGGGCGGCCGCGATCCGGGCCGCGGCACCGGTCCCCCGGTCGGGCCGTGAGCTGGCGATGCGGCACAAGGACGACACCGAGGTGGTGGTGGCCGAGGCCGCACTCGCCGCGCTGCCCTGGACCGACCGGCCGCAGGAGGCGCTGCCGGTGCTCCTGGAGCAGGCGGGCGGTGACCGTGCGCGGGTCGCCGTGTACGCGGCGGCACGCGCCGCGCGGTTCACCGCCCCAGCCGAACTCGCCGTGCTGCTGGGCTCGTTGCTGACCGGCGAGCGGGCCGCGAAGGTGACGTCCCGCAAGGAGGCCGTGCGGCTCACGGCCCGTTTCCTGCCGCCCCGGCAGGCGGTGACCCTGCTGGCGCACGCCTTCCGGGCCCCCGCGTCCCACCCGGACGTGCGGGCCACCGTCGTCCGCGCGCTTCCGCCGCTGCTCGACGTGCCCGAGGCCTGGCCGCTGCTCGATGCCGCCGCGAGCGGCGACGACGGGCCCGTGCTCGGTGCGCTTCTGGAGGTCACCCCCTGGGAGCTGGCCGACGCGCACCGCCGCCGGTACGCCGCGGTGATCGGTGCGGCGTACGACGCGTGCCTGGCGTCGGCCGACGGTTCGGGCTACCGCCTGATGCGGGCCATGGGCGTCTGGTCGCGCTACGCCCCCGAACTGGCCGACCGCCTGGCCCGGACGGTCTGCGATCTCAGCGCCCGTACGCACTGGCAGTACGCGGCATGGGCCCTGCGCGACCTGGCCGTCTCCGGGCTCCCGCACCCGGTGGGCGGCGCGGCACCCGGCAGCGCGCTGCACGGCGCGGTGGCGGCGCTCCTGACGGCCGCGCACGAGCCGGACGGCGGGTGCGACGCCGGTGCGGACCGGGACCTGCCCGCGCTTCAGCGGCTGCGGTCCCTGATGTCGCTCGGCTCCGACGGCGACGAACCGCACGCGGTCCTTGAGGCGCTCGCCGCGCAGCTGGCCCCGGAACCGCTCCTGACGCCCGAACGCGCCGAGCTGCTCCGCAGGTTGATCGACCGCGACGCGGAACCCGACGCGCTCCTTCGGCGCCTGCGGGACCTGGCCGACGCCCTGGAGGGCTCCGGCACGACCGTCGCCGTACGGATCGCCGGTGGCCTGCAGACCTCGTGGTCGTACGGCTCGCTGCCCCGGCACACCGAGACGCTGCTGGCCACCGCCGAGCGGCTGCTCCGGGACGGCGGCACCGTCACCGGCCTGCTCGCGGCCGGTCTGGTCACCGGCACGGGCAACAGCCTCGGCTGGCCCGAGGAATGGCGGGCGCTCCTTCGTCTGCTGCGCAGGCACCCGGACCCGGACGTACGGCATCAGGGCCACGCGACCGTGACGGAGTCCGAATGACCCGGCCGCCCCGTCGGTGAGCCGTCACCCGGAGGACTCCTCCGGCTGCGGCCCGCCCGCGCCCGAGGCGTCGGGATGCGGGGTGCCGCGCCGCCCCGTGCCGCCTTCGTCCGTGTCGGGCACGTCGTCGTCGGAGTCCGGGGCGTTGCCGGTGGCGGCCGTTTCCTCGTCCACGTCCCAGGGATCCGGCCCGTCCGACGCCTGTTGATCCGGCAGGTCTCTGGGGAGCGGTGCACCGTCCCGGCCGGGGGACGGGGGGTTGCGCTCGTCCATGGCCTTCGTGTCCTGGGTACTCTCGTCCATGGGGCGCAGGTACCCGACCCCGACTCCACGACACTCCCCCGCGCCGAAGGCCCCTTCGCGAAAGCTCCTTGGTGAAGGCCGTCAGATCTGGCCGACCTGGGAGATCGTGTGGTCGCCGACGCGGGACTGGACGCCGTGCAGCAGGGTGCCGAGCAGGTCCGCGAGCTGGGTCCGCTGCTCGGGGGTGAGCGCGTCGACCAGGTCGGCGTCCCGGTGGAGCACGTGGTCGACGGTCACCTCGACGAGCTGGTGACCGGCTTCGGTGAGGGTGACGAGGACGGTGCGCGTGCGGCCCGGTGCGGGGTGGCGCGTGACCAGGCCCTCGCGTTCGGCGCGGGTGATCCGCTGGGAGACGGCGCCCGCCGTGACCAGTGAACGCCGGGCGAGTTCCCGGGTGTTGAGGGTGTACGGAGGGCCGCTGCGGCGCAGCGTGCTCAGCAGGTCGAGGGTGGCGGTGTCGACTCCGGCGCGGTTCAGGACGCGGCGCCGGTCGTCGCCGAAGAGCTTGGCCAGCTGCCAGATCGGGGTGACGATCGTGATGGAGTCGACGGGGGTGCCGGGGCGCTCGCGCTGCCAGGCGTCGGCGATGTCCTGGGCGGCGGGAGGGCCCCCTCCCTCATCGGCCCCCGCTTCGGCGGCGGTGCGCTGTTCGTCCTGTGGATCTCTTGGCACGGAGGGGCTCCCGGGTGTTACGTTTAGCTCTAAATTTAGGTCTATACGACTGCGATACGGAGCTCAGCATATGGCACGCAACATCCTTGTCACCGGGGGCGGAACGGGCATCGGACGAGCCGTCGCACTCCACTTCGCCGCACAGGGCGAGCAGGTGGTGATCACCGGCCGCAGGCCGGGCCCGCTCGAGGAACCGGCACGGCGGAGCGGCGTCCGCGCCCTCGTCTGCGACCACACGGACCCGGACGCACTGACCCGGCTCCTCGGTGAACTCCCCGAGCGGATCGACGTGCTGGTCAACAACGCGGGCGGGAACATCATGTTCGACGCCGACGGCAGGACCGACCTGGCCGCCTACGCACGGGACTTCCGCGCCAACCTCGACGCCAATCTGGTCACTGCCGCACTCACCACGAAGGCCCTCGACGAGCGGCTCGTCGAGGGCGGTGCCGTCATGCACATCGGGTCGATCGCCGCCGACCAGGGAGCGGGTTCGTACGGCGCGTCCAAGGCCGGACTCGCCACCTGGAACATCAGCCTCGCGCACGAGCTGGGCGCGCGCGGCATCACCGCCAATGTCGTCGCGCCCGGCTATATCGCCGACACCGACTTCTTCCGTGACCAGCTCGCGGACGAACGGCGCGCGCAACTGATCGCCAACACCGCGACGGGCCGCCCCGGTTCACCCGAGGACATCGTCGGCGCGGTCGCCTTCCTCGCCTCCCCGGCGGCCCGCCACATCACCGGCCAGGTCCTGCACGTCAACGGGGGTGCGCACACCACCCGTTGAGACGCGCGGCGCAGACCGGGTCGGCCACAGGGACGGCGTGGCCGACTCGGTCTGCAACGGGGCCGACGACGGCGTCCGTCACAGGGCGCGCCACAGGGCGGGCGCGGAGGGCGGTTCCCAGCCGCGCTGGGCTGTGTGCGCCTGGAGGCACTCGTACGTGCGGTCGCCGTGGGTGACGCGGTCGCCGCTGCGGTAGGCGGTGCCGACGGACCACGTTCCGCCGGTGGGCGACGGGGTCGGCGACGGCGACTGGCCCTCGATGTTCAGGACGAAGTCGAAGTCGGCCTGCTTCGCGTTCCCCACGTCCCGTACGTTCATGAGCAGACGGGGGTCGAAGATCGGGTCGGTGTTGTTGCGGGGTTCGCCGGGGAAGTACAGCTGGGTCGTCAGAATGGGATGGCCGGGCGCCTGGACCTTGACGTGCAGGTGGCGGGTGCGGCCCGGGTAGAGGCCGGGGAAGATCGTCGTGAGGGTGAACGCGCCGCCCGCAGTGGTGAATTGGTGTCCGCGCAGCCGGAACCCGGTGTTGTCGTAGGCGCCGTTGGTGTCGGCCTGCCAGAAGTCGAGCAGCACGCGCGAGACCGGCTGGCAGGTGCGGGTGAAGACATAGCCGGTCAGGGTGAGGCGGATTCCGGTGGTGCCGGGCTCCAGGAGCGAGGCGCGCTCCGGGGAGTTGGGCTTGAAGTACGGACCCTCCATCTGCGGGGGTGTCGGGTCGTCGCCGTCGTCGCAGGACGGGGTCGCGTCCAGCACCTTGCCCTGGCCGTCCGCGGTGCGGGCCAGGGCCGGGATGCCCATGAGGGCCACCGGCACGGCCATGCCCACGGCGGCCGCGGCTCTCAGGACCGTCTTGCGGCTGGGGCCGCCGGGCGTATCGGTGCCGTCGGGCGTGCGGGGGCCGTCGGGCGTACGAGGGTCGGGCTCGCTGTCCATCGCTCCTCCTTCGCGCAAGGGGCCCCACCCGGGCCTGTTGGGGCGGGTGGGGACCGGATCGGCTATGAAGCTAGGCGGAGGACTGCGGGCGGGCGATGGACTCAAGACGGTGGTCGTGGTGAATATCGCCGCCGCCGCGCCGGAAGTCGCCCGGACTCGTGCCGGTCTCGCGCCGGAAGAACCGGCAGAAGTACGCCGGGTCGCCGACCCCGACCCGTTCCGCGATCTGGCGCACCGACAACTCCGTGCGCAGCAGCAGCCGCTGGGCCTCACGGACCCGCGCCTGCCGGATCAGCTCACCGGGCGTACGGCCGGTGAACTCCTTGACCGCCTCGCTGAGATAGCTGACCGACACCCCAAGGCGCCGCGCGCCCTCCCGCACCGAGTGCGGGCAGGTGTCGGGGGCGCCGAGCAGCGTCATGAAGTCCGTGGCCACCAGTCCGGAGCGGGAGGAACCCGCGCCGTACATCCGCTCGATCCCGGCGGGTTCCGGCCGGGGCCGCGCGGCCGGTGCCGCGGCGAGGCGGACCGCACGCACCACGAGGATGTGCAGCAGGGAGCGCAGCACGCTCGCGAACCCCTCGGCCCCCGCCCGGTATTCGGCGTCCAGCTCGTCGATGAGGTGCGCGATCGGGTCCGCGGCCTGCGGGGGCAGTTCGAGCCAGGGACGGCGGCCGAGCGCCCGCAGGACGGACTGGTCGCCGGGGTGGTCGAGCAGGAACTCATCCGTGAACAGGACCACCCGGCCCTCCAGGCCGGTGACCGCGTCCCAGTGGTGGACCTGCCCGGGTGCCAGGACGCAGAGGTTCGGCGGCCGCAGCGCGAACCGGGACAGGTCGACCACGTGATGGCCGCTGCCGCCGGTCACGTGCACGATCTCGTGGAAGGTGTGCCGGTGCGGGAACGTCGCACGGGACATCGCGCCGATGGTGTCGAACGTGCCGATGGCGAACGGCAGCGCATTCGGCATCGGCACCTCGAGACGGTGCATCGGCATGCCCTTGCCGTCCGGCCCTCCATTGCGCCCGTGGCCGGGCAAGACCGTCGTACCGCGCATCCGCACCCACCCTCCTCTGGACTGCTCTCCCCCACCTGTCACACTTCCCCGCCGCGGGGGCCGGAGAAAGCGGGGAGCCGTAGTCGGCCGAGACTCGCGGCTCAGCCCACCGCGTCGCCGGGCGACACCCGGTGCGTCTCCAGCTCCGGGTGCGCGAGGACGGATCGCGGTCGACCGGCAGGTGGTTGTCCATGGTTGGATCTTGACATGACCGATACCAATGTCGAGATTGTTCGCGTGTTCGTGGGGGCCGACGGGTCCGGCGGCAGCCCGCTGGGCGTGGTGGTCGACGGCGCCGCCGCACCCGGCGTCCCGGTGCGTCAGGAGATCGCACGCCAACTGGGCTTCAGCGAGACCGTGTTCGTGGACGACACCGCGCGCGGAACGGTGGACATCTACACGCCGAGCGCCCGACTGCCGTTCGCCGGCTATCCGTTGATCGGTGCCGCGTGGGTGCTGCGGGAGCGCGGCGTGCCCGTCGACGTCCTGCGGCCCCCGGCCGGTGACGCGGCGACGTGGGTCGAGGGCGGGTTCACCTGGATCCGCGGGCGCGCGGAGTGGGTGTCGGGCAAGCGCACCCAGCAGTTCGCCTCCGCCGCGGAGGTGGACGCCCTGCCCGCGCCGCCCCCGGGTGAGGGCTGGCTGTACGCGTGGGCGTGGCAGGACGAGGCCGCGGGCACGGTTCGCGCGCGCGGATTCCCCCGGCGCGGCGACGCCATCACCGAGGACGAGGCGACCGGCGCCGCCGCGATGCTCCTGGCGGACGAGCTGGGCCGCGATCTGCGCATCCGGCAGGGTGTCGCGTCCGAGATCGTGGCGCGTGTCTCCGGCGAGGGGTGGACGGAGGTCGGCGGGCGCGTCGCGGCGGCCGAGGTCCGCCCGCTGCCTCAGGTGACCGGCGTGTCCTGACCCGTGATGAGCCGGCCCATGCCGAGGCAGTGCAGCGTCGCGGCGGACCGGGGGCAGGCTCCTCGTACGACCAGGGATCCCCCGACGTCCTTGAGCGCCCTCAGCGTGCCGAAGAAGACGCCCGCGCCGTCCCGTGCGAGATAGGTGACCTCGGACAGGTCCACGATCAGATGGCGGCAGCCGTCCTGGACCAGACGGCGCAGCTGCGCCGCGAGCGAGTCGGCCTCGCGTGCGGTGATCTCGCCCCGCAGGGTCACGCGGACCAGGCATCCGGCGACGAGGACCCGCGCGATGCCCGCGCGCCGCAGGTGTCGCGCGCCGCCGGTGCCGATGCCGCCGCCGGGCAGCCGGGACGCCCTGCGGGCGCGCCGCACGGTCGCGGCAGGGGGAATGTGAGCGGAGACGTGCACGGGAGCAGACCTTCCGGCGGCGGGGCCGCCTGTCGGCAAGGTCCGGGAATCCGGGCCGGGAGGAACTTCCTCCACATGTCTATACCATGTCCGGTTCCGCGCCGCGAAGGGCCCGCATGTAGGCGGCCGGTCACCAGGCGTGGCCGGTGAGTTGCATCGCCGCAGGTGGGGGCGGATCCCGGGGCGTGCCACCGGATGGTGCCGGGCGGCGAAAATCCTTCAGTGGTCTATGCCAATCCCCCGGGTCGACAAAAAGGGACAGATGGTAAAGATCGGGTAGAAGTTACCTTTTGGTATGCCGTGACTTCCCATACGCCCGGCAGTAGAACTCGTTCCCATTCGATCGAGAGTGAGGAACGTCACATGAGTGGCAACGCCATGCACACGCCGGGTTCTGAGGGTGTGTCACGTCGAAGATTCATCGCAGGAACAAGTTCTATTGTGGGCAGCGCGATCCTCGCGGGTCGCGCCTCCGCGGTGCGGGCCGCCACGGGCCCCGCCGGACCGATCGCCGACGCCGCGCACGTCCCCGCCCTGGTGATCGGCTCCGGATACGGCGGCTCGGTCGCCGCGCTGCGCCTCGCGCAGGCGGGCGTCGACGTCCACATGATCGAGATGGGCATGGCCTGGGACACCCCCGGATCCGACGGCAAGATCTTCGCGAACACCACCAAGCCGGATCAGCGCTCGTACTGGCTGCGCACCCGCACGAAGCAGCCGCTCAGCAACTTCCTCGGCTTCCCCATCGACAAGGACATCCCCCGCTACACCGGGATCCTGGACGCCGAGGAGATGGGCGGCATCATCGTCTACCAGGGCCGGGGCGTCGGCGGCGGCTCACTGGTCAACGGCGGCATGGCCGTCACGCCCAAACGGGAGAACTTCGGCGCCGTCCTGCCGACCGTGAACGCCGACGAGATGTACGGCGTGTACTACCCGCGCGCCAACGCCGGACTCGGCGTCGCCACCGTCGACCCCGCCTGGTTCGACTCCGTCGACTGCTATCAGTACGCCCGCGTCGGCCGTCAGCACGCCCAGCGGTCCGGCTTCCCCTTCGTGTTCGTGCCCGATGTGTACGACTGGGACTACATGAAGCAGGAAGCGGCAGGGACCGTACCGAAGTCGGCGCTGGACGGCGAGATCCTGTACGGGAACAACTACGGCAAGAAGTCGCTGCAGAAGACCTATATCGCCGAGGCCAGGGCGACGGGGCGGGTGACCGTCTCACCGCTGCACAAGGTCACGTCGGTCACCTCGGCATCCGGCGGCGGCTACACCGTCGTCATCGACCAGCTCGGCACCGGCGGCGACACGACGGCCACCAAGAGCGTCACCGCGGACCGGGTGTTCTTCGCGGCGGGCAGCGTCGGCACCAGCAAGCTCCTCACCAGGCTGAAGGCCACCGGCGCGCTGCCCGGGCTCAACGGCGAGATCGGCAAGGGCTGGGGCGACAACGGCAACGTCATGTGCGGCCGCGCCAACCACCTGTGGGACCCGACCGGCAAGGTGCAGGCGTCCATCCCGTGCGGCGGCATCGACAACTGGACGGCCGGAGGCGCGTTCGCGGAGGTGGCTCCGCTGCCGACCGGGATCGAGACGTACGCCTCGTTCTATCTGTCGATCACCAGGAACCCGCACCGCGCCGAGTTCACCTGGAACGCCGGGGCGGGCCGGGTCGACCTGAACTGGCAGACCGCCTGGAAGCAGCCGTCCATCGACGCCGCCAAGACGATCTTCGACAAGATCAACGCCAAGGAGGGGACGATCTACCGGACCGACCTCTTCGGCACCTACAAGATCTGGGGCGACCACCTGACGTACCACCCGCTCGGCGGCGCCGTCCTGGACAGGGCGACCGACAACTACGGCCGCCTGCACGGCCATGCGGGCCTCTACGTCATCGACGGGGCGCTGATCCCGGGCAACACCAGCGTCAATCCGTTCGTCACCATCACCGCGCTCGCGGAGCGGAACATCGAGAAGATCATCGCCACCGATCTGTAGGCGCGCCTCACCCGGCGAGGAAGCCGCGCACTCCCTGGGACACCGCGTCGTCGCCGAGCAGGTCGTTGTGGGCCAGACAGCCCGCCGCGTGGTTGTCCGCGCCGTCCAGGAGCACGCTGTCGTCCGGGTTGATCACCTCGTCGCACCTCGACCACCAGGTCGCGTACGCCACGCCGCCCGGTGTCTCGTCCCCCTCGGCGAGCCGGTCCACGACGTACGAACCGGGTGTCATGTCGCGGCAGGCCTGCGACCACAGCGCGCAGGCCCACGCGGTGCTCGTGCCGTGGTTGGGTCCGGCGAGGGAGACCCAGTGGGAGACGGTGGAGAGGCCGCCGCCGAACTTCACGTACCAGCGGGTGACGAGGCTGCCGAAGGAGTGCGCCACCAGGTCGACCCGTGCGGCGCCCGTGCGGGCGCGCACGTCCTGGACGTAGGCGGCCAGTTCGCCCGAGAGCGTCTCGTTCACTGACCGGCTGGTGTCGTAGCCCCAGGAGTACAGCTCGTCGTCGGTGTATCCGGACGCCTTCAGGTCAGCGCGCAGGGAGCCCCAGACGCCCGGGTCCGCGTTGTACCCGTGGACGAAGACGACGGGCGTGTGCCCCGCGCGCGGGCCCGCAGCCGTCGACGCGGAGGACGGGGACGCTGCCGCCGCCACGAAGGCCATGAGGAGTGCGACGAGCAACAGGACGGGCCCGCAGGCTCGTTGGGGCTTCGGCACGGCGCCTCCCACGGTGCGAGATTCATGGCTACGCACGAGTACGGGAGGATTCTGGGGCCGGAAGGGCGAGTTGACCAGAGGTGTGGCGGTGCGGGCTCAGGCGCGCAGGGCCCGGGTCGCCGGTTTCCGATGACCGGGGGCAGATCGCCGTCGGGGGCACCGGCTCCCGCGTCCGCGGCGTCTTGGGCCGCCACGGGCCGCCGGGGCGCGCGATCGGCCCAGGCCGCCCTGACCAGCACGTTGAGATTCTTGCCGTCGATCTCGTCCTGCGCCAGCCTGAGCTGTACGAAGCCGTTCTTCGTCAGGGACGCGAAGCCCTTGCCCCGTACGGCGAAGGAGACCATGCCGAAGTGGGTGCCTTCTTCGGCTTCCGGGAGGGCGAGGGCACCCGAAAGCGCCCCCGCCCCTCGGGACAGGCCCGGTCGGTCCTGGTCAGCGCAGTGTGCCGCCGAAGAGCGCGGCGACGTCCGGGGCCCCGAGGTCCTTGGGGCCGAAGGCCACGGACTTCGTGGCGGTCAGGCCGGTGGACGTGCCGGGCAGGGACCACACCGCACCCGCGTCGGCGTTCTCCTGGACGGCGGACGCGGCGAGGTCGCGGTGACCGTCGCCGTCGACGTCGAGGAGCGCCGTGGCCTCACCGAACCGGTCGTCCTTCTCGGCGACTCCGGGAACGTCAGCGGTGTCCTGGTGGAAGGCCTGCGCGCCGGTGCCCGTCACCCCGACGTCGCTGCCCCTGACGAGGACGACGGAGCCCGCGTCGGCGAGGTCACGGACGTCCTCGCCGGGGGTGCCGAGCGCGATGTCGGCGTAGCCGTCGCCGTCCACGTCGCCCACGGCCACGGACGCACCGAACTCGTCGCCCTCCTCCTCGGCGCCGGGGATCCCGGGCAGGTCCTGGTCGAAGGAGTCGACGTCCGTCTTGAGGCCGTTCTTCGAGCCGTACGCGACCTGGACCTTGGCGTCGTCGGTACCGGTGCCCGCCACCAGGTCGTCGTAGTGGTCGCCGTTGATGTCGCCGACGGCGAGCGCGCCGCGGTAGCCCGGCGCCCAGTCCCGCTTGAAGCCGGTGGGGCTGCCGTACAGGACGCTGTTCTCCCACTGGCCGTCGCCGTTGTACTGGTTGACGGCGATGTCGGAGCGGCCGTCGCCGTTGAGGTCGCCGACGGCCTGCGGCACGACGGGGCCCATCACCGACTGCGGTCCGTCGACACAGGTCTGGGGCCGGTCCGCGCAGCCGAGGTCGGGGCGCTCGTCGGTCTCGTAGCTCCACCACTGCGACTTGTCCATGAAGTCGAGCGTGCCCGCGGGGGTGCCGGTGCGGGCGACGGGGCCCTTCCAGAGGCGGGCGTTCTGGCCGACCGGGTCGTCGCCGTGGGAGCCCTGCTTGGCGAAGAGCGCCAGGTCGGTCTTGCCGTCGCCGTCGAAGTCGCCCGCCTGCGGGGCGTATCCGAAGGTGGCTATCTTCGTGCCGCCGGTGAGGCCGGACGCGGAGCCCCACAGGATCACGGCGCCCGCGTCGGCGCCGTTGCCGTCGTATCCGTCGCCGTCGGCGCCGATGACGAGATCGGTGAAGCCGTCGCCGTCCAGGTCGCCCTTGGTGACGTTCTTGCCGAACTCCTGCTTGGCGGCGGCCGCGCCGGGCACGCCCGCGGTCGACCGGCTGATGAGCTGCTTGCTCGCCGGGTTCAGGCCCTCCTTGGAGCCGTAGGTCACCGCGACGTACCCGGCCTTCTTCTGGCCGGAAATCGTGCCGCCGGGGGCGCCGACGACGAGATCGGCGTAGCCGTCGCCGTTGAAGTCGTCGGACGCCTCGGCGGCGGCCGCCGCACGGCCGGTGTCCGCCGCGGGCGTGGCGGCCCGGGCCTGGTCGAGCCCGAGCGACCAGATCGTGAGACCGCCCGCCAGCAGGGAGGCGGCGATCAGGGGCGTGGTGAGACGGGCGCTGCGGCGTGCTCGCGACATGTGACTTCCCTTGATTCCTTTGGTTCTTGTGGCGTCTGTCGGTTCTTGTGGCGTCTGTCGGTCGGCTCTCCTGGGAAGACCTCCGCGCGACGGCGGTTCCGGTCCCCCGGACGCCCGGCGGAGTTCACCGCCGATTCACTCCGACTGCCCGCACTGACGCACCACATGCCCCGTTGGTTGCACTACACCGCTAGTTTCACGCCGTCCCCGGGGGCCCGGTCACGCGGGGCGCAGCCGGCCGATGATGCCGTCCAGATCGCGCCGGAAGAGGTGCTCACGGACGAAGTGGCCGCCCGGTTCCTCGTACCACTCGTGCGGGATGCCCGCGTTGCCGAGGAGGCCGCGGAACTCCCGCTGGCCTGCGAGGACTTGGGTCTCGTTGACGGTGTCGAACCAGTTGACCGGATCGGGACTGGTCCCCGCGACGAGGAAGACGCGTTTGTTGCGGTAGCTCTCGATGCGCTGGACCGGGTTGTCGGCGCTGACCCGGGCCTCGTCCCACGGCACGCCGTACACCGTGCCGCCGCCCAGATCCAGGGCGCCGGAGGAGAGGTTGGCCCAGTGGGTGACGAGCCCGCCGTCGCGGCGCAGGCTCGCGGGGCCGGAGTGGGCGCTCACGGAGGCGAAGTGGCCGTAGTACTTGGCCGCGTACTTCAGCGCGCCGAAGCCGCCCATCGAGAAACCGGAGACGGCGCGGCCGTCGTACTCGGCGTACGTCCGGAAGTTCGCCTCGATCCAGCGGAGCAGCTGGTCGATGTGGAAGGTCTCCCAATTGCGCGGTCCTGTATGGGAGCTGACCGGATTCGAGTACCAGCCCGCGTGGCCGCCGTCGGGCATCACGACGATGATCGGCTTGCCCTCGGTCCAGGCGCGGATGCCGAGCCGGTCGAAGGTGATGAAGTCCTGGTCGGTGCCGCCGCCGTGGAAGAGGTAGAGGACCGGGTAGGTGCGGCCGCTGGTGTGGTAGTCGTCGGGGAGCAGGACGTTGACACCCGGGTTCCAGCCGACCGCGGCGGTCTGGAACCGGTAGTACCACATGCGGGGATCGCTCTCGTTGCGGTCCACGATGCGCAGGCCGAAGCCGTCGTCGGCCGCGCTCGCCGACGACGCCGTCGCGACGACGCCCGCGCCGCCGAGGGCCAGGGCGGCGGAGAGTCCGCCGGCCGCTCGCAAGATGCCTCTGCGGGTGGGGGATTGCTCGCTCAACGTGACCTCCTGGTCGGCTGTACGGGGCAGTTGACACGGCGGGGACGCGACCTCGGCGATGCTCCCGCGCTCCGTGCGGCGGTCGCCGCGGCCGGGGCGGGCGCGATCACACAGGACGTGTGGAACGAATGTCAATCCCCGTGGCCGCCGCACGGCTCGAAACCCCCGGTCACGCGCCGGGGACCGCGGCCCATCGTCACGCGGCGACAGCGCTCAAAAATCTTTTTGCAGCGCGCCGATGAGTTTTCCCGACCTGGGCGGTCCTACTGTCACCACTGATCAACTGCCACCACAGGAGGCATCACATGACTCAACTGCTGAAGGTGCAGAACTTCACCGTGTCGCGGGACGGATTCGGGGCCGGCGAGCACCAGACCCTCGAGAGACCCTTCGGCGACGCCGACCCCAGTGAGATGTTCACCTGGGCCGGGGCCACCGCCAGCTGGCCGCGCCGCACCGAGCCCGGCGGCAGCCGCGGACTCGACGACTACCTCACGCGCGACTTCCACCACAACATCGGCGCCGAGATCATGGGCCGCAACAAGTTCGGTCCGCAGCGGGGCCCTTGGCAGGACTACGAGTGGCGCGGCTGGTGGGACGACGAGCCCCCGTTCCACACCCCGGTGTTCGTCATGACCCACCACCCCCGCCCTTCCTTCACCCTCTCCGACACCACCTTCCACTTCGTCGACGCCGACCCGGCCACGGTGCTCGAGCAGGCCCGGGAGGCCGCGCAGGGCAAGGACGTCCGGCTCGGCGGCGGCGCCACCACCATCCGGCAGTTCCTCGACGCCGGCCTCGTCGACACCCTCCACGTGGCGGTCTCCCCGGTGAAGATCGGAGCCGGCGCACGGCTCTGGGAGTCCCCCGACGAACTCCGCGACCGCTACCACCTCGACGTCGTCCCCAGCTCGAGCGGGGTGACGCACCACCTGTTCTGGCGCAAGTGAGGCGGGGCCCCGGCCTGTTGTGGGCAGGGGCCCGTCACGCGTGACGTCCCGCACCAGGACGTACGCTCGAAGGGCACCCGGCTGTACGGGTGCCCTTCGGGCCGGTGGCGCGGGCCGTGGCCATTCTTCGCGGCTCGGCTTCGGGCGGACAGGCAATGAGGTTTGCGTCCCCTCAACGGCGGGAAGCACCGGGCGAGTCAAGGGGACGATCCCAGAAATCCAGGCAGTACAGGGATCCCGATCTCGGCACCCGCACCGGCACGCAATGGGGGGCACCACGTGCATTGGGCCAGGCGCAGTGCCGCCATCCTCATCGCAGCCTTCCTTTTGGCCTCGTGCGGGAGCCGGGACGAGACCGACTCGCCTCCTCCGTCCCGAGACGACTTCAACCAAGCCATCGCCCGCGCCAAAGACGGCTTGTTCCGGGGAACCCTGACCTACAACACCGCGGAGCAGCTGAAGCTCCGCGTCGACGAGTCCACCGTATTCCGCACAACGATCTCGGGTACCCGTCGCAAGAATGCCAGGGGTGCTGACGTCCCGGTTTCCGTCGGCGCACAGATGGGCGTGAAGCTGCACTGCTCGGGGGCCGGTATCCGATGCACTCCGCTGTCCAGCGAACGGCAGAGCATGACCACGCCGTCCGACGTGACGGAGTGGCGCTGGCGGCTCACACCCGCCAGTGCCGGAACCGCCCACCTGGACCTCACCGCCACGGCCTACTTCCACGACACCGAGATGGTTCTGGCCGAGAAGGCACCACCCAGCATGGCCGTCGAGGTGTCACCACCGACATCCCACGCTGCCGCCACGGTGAAGAAATACGCGACCATGATCGGCACCTCGGGGCTCGTGGTGCTCGCCGCGGTCGGCGGTGTGCCCGGCGCGGTGCAGTTGCGTGAACTGTGGCAGGGCAGGGCGCGAAGGCGCACCGCCGCCGGTCGGGCGACCGACGGCACACGGGGGCGGGACACCGGCTCGGGCGCGGACCCTACCCGCGGCGGGGCACGCGACCCGGAGGCTGACGGCGGTGGAGAGGGCGGCGGTGGAGAGGAATGACCACGTCTCTGCGTGCGAAGATCCTAGTCGCGTCGGCGTCTCTTTCCGTTCTGGCGGCTGCCACTTGGCTCGTCGCCGACGCCAACGAGGAGTCCCACACCCATCCCAAGGGCGTGGGGATCCCCCGGAAAATCGCGTTGCCCACCGATGACGCACAGCTGCCGGAGAGGATCCTGGAACGCGGTGTGCTGAGAGTGGGCACGGATCTGAGTTATGCCCCCATGGAGTTCGTCCGGGACGGCAGGGCCGTCGGCCTCGACATTGACATCGCCAAGGCCCTGGGCAGAAAGCTCGGCATCGAAGTCGACTTTGTGGACAGCGGCTTCGCAACGCTTGTACCGGCGGTGGATTCCGGTGCCATCGACCTGGCCGTGTCCTCCATGACGGACACCCGCAAACGGCAGAAGAAGGTCGACTTCGTCGACTATCTCGCCATCGGCACCTCGATCCTGACCCGGCGGGGCAACCCGCACCACCTCACGTCGCTCGACGATCTGTGCGGAAAGACCATCACCCTGCTCCCCGGCACCGACGCGCATGACGTTGCGGACAAGACGCAGAAGGCGAAGTGCGAGAGCCCGATCAAGGTTCTCCCCCGGACGAAGGAGCCCTACGCGCTGGCCCTGGTGCATGCGGACCGTGCGGCCGCGTACCTGACGGACCTTCCCGCCGCCCGGTACAAGGCCCGAACCAGCGGCGACGGAAAGGACTTCGAGGTCATCGGGAAGCAGGCCGAGACCCACCCGTGGGGCATCGCGGTGCACAAGGACGAGCCACGCCTGCGCGACGCAGTCGCCGGGGCGCTCGACGTGATCATCGCGAACGGCGAGTACGGCAGAATCCTGGCGAAGTGGGGTGCCGAGCAGGGAGCGGTCAAGCACGCGGTGATCAACGGCGGGTAGCCCTGCGCGTACGTGCTGCGGCCCTCCGCGACAGCCGCAGCCCGCCCGCCCGGCGGCCAACAGCCCCCAGTCACGCATGTGTTCCCACTTCCGACGGGGTAGGCGACGACCGCGCCACCTTCCGGGCCCGGCCGGACCGGTCCCGCCCGAGTCATACGCTGGAGAGCGGGACGATCCGGCGGCAGGGAGGGGTTCGACGGTGGATCACGGCAGGCTGGACGAGCTGGATCAGCGGTTGCTCCGGGCTCTTCAGCTCGACGGCAGGGCCCCCTTCAGCCGTATCGCCCGCGACCTCGGCGTCTCCGAGCGCACGATCGCGCGGCGTCATCAGCGGATGCGGGGGCGCGGTCTGCGCATCGTCGGGCAGCCCGTGCCGGCCCGGCTCGGCCTGACGCGGTGGCTGCTGCGGCTGCACTGCACGCCCGACGCGGCGGGCACGATCGCCGATGCGCTGGCCCGCAGGCCGGACACCAGCTGGGTCACGCTCGCCTCCGGCGGCACCGAACTGTACTGCGCGCTCAACGCCAGGACCGCCGACGAGCGCAACGCGCTGCTCCTGGAACGCCTCCCCCGCACCCCGCACGTGCTGTCGGTCAGCGCGCACTGCATGATGCGCATCTTCGTCGGCGCCACCAGCACCTGGCACGCCACCCGCTTCCGGCCCGAGGACGCCGCGCCCGCGGTGGATTCCGGCGCGGCCCACGACGTACCGCTGGCCCTCGACGCCACCGACCGCGTCCTCTTCTCCGAGCTGGCCAAGGACGGCCGAGCGACGCTGCCCGAGCTCGCCGCGGCGGCGAACCGCTCGCCCTCCAGCGTGCAGCGCCACCTCGACCGGCTGCGCGGCGCAGGCGCCCTCATCCTCGCCGTCGACTTCGACCCGCAGCTCCTCGGCTTCCACATGGCCACCAGGCTCTGGCTGAACGTCACGCCCCGGCATCTGCGCACCGTCGGTGAAGCCCTTGCCACGCATCCGCAGATCGCCTTCGCCGCGGCGATCACGGGCGCCTCCAACCTCGTCGCCAGCGGAATCTTCCGCGGTCCCGCCGATCTGTACGACTACGTCGACCGCCGTATCGGTCGACTCCCGGGAATCCAGGGCATCGAGACCGCCCCGACCCTGCGCGAGGTCAAGCGCCTGGCGCCCGCCGTGCCGTGACGGCCCGGTTCTCTGTTCAGGGCAGCCGGGTGCGTGCTGTTCGACCTCGTCCGCGTCCGACCGGTCTGCCGGGGAAGACTGCTGAGGGTCCGTCATGGCCTCGGATTCCTCCCGAAGGGCGGCGTCGTTCGTCGGCCGGGCCTCCTCCA
The DNA here is from genome assembly GCF_042740435.1 of Streptomyces sp. NPDC059002. Taxonomy (NCBI): domain Bacteria; kingdom Bacillati; phylum Actinomycetota; class Actinomycetes; order Kitasatosporales; family Streptomycetaceae; genus Streptomyces; species Streptomyces sp. NPDC059002. Next base: position 35,640 of record NZ_JBHYJI010000080.1, read on the forward strand.
AGAGCCTCAGGCCGCGCTCCTCCAGGCGGTTGACCAGGCGGGTGGTCGCACTCTGGCTGAGTACGACCGCATCGGCGACCTGCTTCTCTTCTGCAGGTGACCGCCTTCGCCGCCGTGCTGGCGGCTGAGTACGTCGAGCAGTGAGTACTCCCGCACGCTGAGGTCGTGCCGGGACTGCAGGGCGCGCTCGATGTGCGTCTCGATTCTGCTCTCAGGCGGCGAGGGTTCGGTGGAGGGCGTCGAGACCGTCGGCGTAGATGCCGGTGAAGAGGTCGACGACTTCCTGCTCGGTGGCGCCCTTGGGGTTGAAGCGTCCGGACCACTGCACCTCGGCGACGTCGTCGCGGCCGGGGACCGTGTGGACGCGGAGGGTGGAGACGTAGCCGTCGACGGGGAACGGCGCTTCGAGGATGGCGTAGCTGTAGTGGCGCTCCGTCTCGTCGAAGCCGACCAGCCGCTCGACGATGACGTCTCCGTCGGGGTTGGTCAGGCGGCGGACGCGGCCGCCTTCGAGCGCGGTGCTCTCGGGGATGTACGGGAGCCAGTCCGGGAGGGCGTCGAAGCCGCCGATGAGGTTCCAGACCTCCTGGGGGGAGGCGGGGACGACGCGGGAGACGGACGTGGAAGCCATGGTGGTGCTCCTGCTTGCTGTGCGTGGGGGGTAAGAGGGTGGTGGGGTGTGGGGTCAGGCGTTGTTCGGGAGCGGGGCGGCCGGGCTGACAAGGCCGGCGGCGCGCAGGTCGGTCCAGAACGCGGCGGGGATCGTCTCGTTCAGCGCCGAGGTGTCCTCGGCGATGCGGCTGGGGCGGGTGGCGCCGGGGATGACGGCGGCGGACGCCGGGTGGGCGAGGGAGAACTGCAGGGCGGCGGCCTTGATGCTGACGCGGTGCTCGGCGGCCAGCGCCTTCAGCTTGCCGACGCGCTCGATGATCTCGGCGGGGGCCTGCTGGTACTCGAAGTGGGTGCCGCCGGCGAGGATTCCGGAGCTGTACGGGCCGCCGACGACCATGTCGACGCCCTGCTCCTGCGCCATGGGCAGCAGGCGGGTGAGGGCGTGCTCGTGGTCGAGGAGGGTGTAGCGGCCGGCGAGGAGGAAGCCGTCGGGCTGCGGCTCGTCGAGGGCGAGGGTCAACTCGATGGGCTCGGTCTTGTTGACGCCCAGGCCCCAGGCCCTGATCACGCCCTCGTCGCGCAGCCGGGACAGGACGCGGAAGGCGCCGGTGCGGGCCTCCTCGAACGTGCCGATCCACGCGTCGCCGTGGAAGTCCTGGGCGATGTCGTGGACCCAGACGATGTCGAGCCGATCGGTGCCCAGGCGCCTGAGGCTGTCCTCTATGGAACGCTCGGTGGCCTCGGCGGTCCACTCGTGGACGATCTTGTTGGGGTTGCCGTGCTCGAACAGGCCGCCCTTCTCGCCGAAGTCGGGGGTGGCGGTCTCGTGCTCGTCGAGGATGACGCGGCCGACCTTGGTCGACAGGACGTAGGAGTCGCGCGGCTTGGTCGCCAGGACCTCGCCGAGCCGCTCCTCTGCAAGACCGGCTCCGTAGAAGGGAGCGGTGTCGTAGAAGCGGATGCCGTGGTCCCAGGCGGCCTCGACGGTGGCGCGGGCCTCGTCGTCGGGGATCGCGCGGAACATGTTGCCGAGCGGGGCGGTGCCGAAGCCGAGGCGGCCGGGAAGGACGTTCTTGAGTGACATGAGAAGTGCCTTTGCGAGATGTGGGGGGGTGCCCCTATGACTTCGGTCAAGGGGCTGGGGCGGTTTGGGGTTGGTAG
>NZ_JBHYJI010000081.1:0-35557 GCF_042740435.1 Streptomyces sp. NPDC059002
GATCTCGCCGGGGGGCGGTGCGGTGGCCTGCTCCGCGTCCGGGGTGCCCGGGAGCCCGCCGAGGATCAGGGGGATCAGCGCGAAGGGAGCCTCCGCCCCGCCGCCCGCTCCGGGCCCGGGGCGCGGCGGACTCCCCGCGATCCACCGCTCCGCCGTCAGCTCGGCCCACGCGTCCGTCTCCGCGGGCGGACTCTCCGGGCCGCCCGTGGCGTCGTACACGCGGAACAGATACGCGAGGGTCGCCTCATCGGAACGGTCGAACCCGGCGTCCGGCCCCACGCCGATGATCTGCTGCGGGGCCCGCCACGGGTCCCTGGCCCAGGTGGTGAACGTCAACGCGGGGACATACGCCTCGGGCAACGACGCACAGGCCAGAGCCACCCACCGGGCCACGGCCCCCGGATCCCGCTCCACAAGTACGATCTGCCGCCCCGCGGGATCATCGAAGAGTCGCCGCACATCAGACAAAAACGCCGCAACCCGCCCCGCCCGCTCCCGCGCGAACTCGACGAGCACCTCACGGCCGAAGTGCGCCTCGCCCAGGGGCCGTTCAGGCACCGGCAGCCCACTCTCCACGAACCCCGCCCCGAACACATCCTGCGCACCGCCCTGCCACCAGGCGGGCGAACCCCAGGTGTCGATGGGCCACATGGGGCCGGGCCCCGGCGTATCGGCCCCAAGATGCAGGGCCTCCACGCGCCGCCCCGGAAGGGTGGCGCACAGCAGGCGACCTCCGTCGGGGAGGAGGGTGTAGCTCAGGTCGGAGGGGGTGGTGTCTGGGGGGTTGGTGGGGAAGGTGTCTGGGGGGTTGGTGGGGGAGGTGCTGGTGGGTGGGGTGCTGGTGGGCGGGGTGCTGGTGGGCGGGGTGCTGGTGGGCGGGGTGCTGGTGGGCGGGGTGCTGCTGGGTGGGGTGCTGCTGGGTGGGGTGCTGGTAGGTGGGGTTTCGGCGGCCGGGGGGCGGGCTGGTGGGGCGTTGTCGACCGGGGCGTCGGTAGCCGGGGCCTCGGCCGGGATGGCAGCGGCTGTCCTGGCGTTGGGGTCCGTTGCGTTGGTGTCTGTTGCGTTGAAGTACGGACCGTTGGGGTACGGAGCGTTGGGATCCGTGGCGTTGGCGTCCGTTGCGTTGGGATCCGAAGCGTTTGAGTACGGAGCGTTGGGACCCGTGCCGTTGAGGTCCGTGGCGTTGGCGTCCGTTGCGTTGGGGTACGGAGCGTTGGGGTACGGAGCGTCGGGACCCGTGCCGTTGAGGTCCGTGGCGTCACCGCTCGCGCCGCCGCCACCTGCACGGTCACCCGCCGCACTGCCGCCCGCACGGTCACACCCGGCGCCACCACCACCCGCGCTCTCGCCACCCGCGCTCTCGCCGCTCACGCCCTCACTGCTCACGCCGTCGCCCGCGCGGGCACCCCCCGCGCCACAACCCGCAAGGTCGCTCCCTGCAAGGTCGATCCCCGCACCGGCGCTTCCCGCCTCCTCGCTCGCCGCATCCCCGTCGACCCACATCCCGACGACCCGCTCGACCGCGACGGCGACAGCGACAGCGACAGCGACCGCGGCGGCGTCTGGCTCGCCCGGTTCCGCAGGGTGCTGGCCCTGCGCTCCTCGCGTGGACGCGGACGCGGACGCCGGGATCAGGCGGGTGGTTCCGGTGTGCGGCTCCTGGCCGAGCCGGTAGCTGAGGCGACGGATGGCCATGCCACATTCTGACCAACCACGGCGTCGGCCCGCAGGCCGTCCGGCAAGTTCACCCCCGTCTCCTCGGCATCGCCCCTCACCTCCGTGCGCGCGCGGCCGTGCGCCCTTGCGCAGCACGGGAGTTGAGGCCACCGTGGTCGCGGGCCGGCGCCGACCGGCGTCGTCCGACGGTGCCTGTGATCGGAGTCGACGTGGCCTCCTTCCTGCTTCCCCACACCCTGCTCGGCGAGGGCCCGCACAAGGTCGTCGCGGTGCACGGGTGGCTCGCCGACCGGTCGGCGTACGCGCCGCTCCTCGCCGACCTCGACCTCGGCGCGTTCCAGTACGCGGCGGTGGACCTGCGCGGCTACGGCGAGGCCAAGGGCGCCGTCGGCTCCTTCACCACGGCCGAGGGGGCGGCCGACGTCCTCGACCTGGCCGACCGGCTCGGCTGGGAGCGGTTCTCGCTGATCGGCCACTCCATGGGCGCCTGCGTGGCCCAGCGCGTCCTGGTCGCCGCGCCGCACCGGGTACGGCGCCTGGTCGGCGTGTCGCCCGTACCCGCTCAAGGCCTGCAACTCACCCCGGAGCAGTGGGAGTTGTTCGCCTCCGCGGCGCACGTACCGGAGAACCGGCGCACCATCATCGACTTCACCACCAGCGGTGTACGCCCCGGCGCCTGGCTCGACCGCATGGTGGACCGCTCCCTCGCGGTGAGCGACCCGAAGGCGTTCCGCGCCTGGCTGGACTCCTGGGCGGGTGAGGACTTCCACACCGAGGTGGACGGCGCGGACGTGCCCGCGCTCGTCGTCACGGGCGCGCTCGACCCCGCGCTCTCGTCGGACCTGATGCGGGAGACGTGGCTGCGGTCGTACCCCCGGGGAGAACTCGTCGAGCTGCCGTCGGCCGGGCACTACGCGATGGACGAGGTGCCCCTCGAACTGATCCGCACCGTCGAGGACTTCCTCCGTGCGGACGAGAACGGGGACGAGGCAGGGGCCGGGGGTGAGGGCGCCTCCGCATGAGTCCGCACAGCGCGCCGCCCCTCGTACCCGACGTCTTCGATCCCCGCCTGTACGCCGAGGGCATCCCCCACGACCGGTACCGCGTCCTGCGCGACCACCACCCGGTGGCCTGGCAGGAGGAGAGGGCCGTGCTCGGCTGGCCCGCGGGTCCCGGCTTCTGGGCGGTCACCCGGCACGCCGACGTGGTCCGCGTCCTGAAGGATTCCGGCACCTTCTCCTCGCATCTGGGCGCCACCCAGATCCGGGACCCGGACCCGGCGGACCTGCCCTTCATCCGGCGCATGATGCTCAATCAAGATCCCCCGGACCACGGGCGGTTGCGCAGGCTGGTCAGCCGGGCGTTCACGCCGCGGCGCGTCGACCGGTTCGAGGCGCGGGCCCGCGAGCGGGCGAGGTCGCTGATCGCCGCGGCCGTGCGGCGGGCCGGGGACACGGACGGGACCTTCGACGTCGTCTCCGCGGTCACCGACGAGTACGCCCTGCTCAATCTCGCCGATCTGCTCGGCGTACCACCGGCCGACCGCGGCCTGCTGCTGCACTGGACGCGGCGCGTCATCGGCTACCAGGATCCGGACGAGGCCACCGCGCCGGTCCTCGGCCCCGACGGGAAGCCGGTCAATCCGCGCTCCCCCGCGCAGCTGCGCGACATGTTCGACTACGCGCGCGCCCTGGCCGCGGACAAGCGGCGGCGTCCCGGCGGCGTCGGCGCAGGACGTACCGGCGACGGCGCCAGGCCTGCCGGCGACCACGACGACCACGACATCATGACGACCCTCGCCTGCGACCCCGAACTCACCGAGCAGGAACTGGAGATGTTCTTCTTCCTGCTCACCGTCGCGGGCAACGACACCGTCCGCTCCGCGGCACCCGGCAGGCTGCTCGCGCTCGCCGGCCACCCCGGCGAGTACGCGCGGCTGCGCCGCGGTGACGTCGGCACCGGCACGGCGGTGGACGAACTCCTGCGCCACCACCCGCCGGTGCTGAGCTTCCGCCGCACGGCGGCCCGTGACACGGAGCTCGCGGGGACCCGGATCGCGGCGGGCGACAAGGTGGTGGTGTTCCACGCCTCCGCCCACCACGACGAACGCGTCTTCACCGACCCGCACCGCCTCGACCTGTCCCGCTCGCCCAACCCCCATGTGGCGTTCGGCGAGGGCCCGCACGTCTGCCTGGGCGCGCACTTCGCCCGCCTCCAACTCCGGGTGTTCTACGAGGAGATCACCCGCACCCTGCCCGCACTGCGTCTCGCGGCACCGCCCCGGCGTCTCGTGTCGCACTTCATCAACGGCCTGAAGTCGCTGCGGTTCGAGGCCCCCACGTAGGCTGCTTCACGCATCCCCCTCCGGCCAGTGGCCGGGGCTCGATCTTGAGGTTCGATAGTCACACCCAGCGTCCGCACAGGTCAGCAAGGGTGCAGCGCTCGACTCCACCAAGCAGCACGCCGCATGGGTGGCCGCTCGGGCGTCGAGCGCATCCGGTGGACTCCTCCAAGGGACCAAACAAGTGCGACCCCGCCCCCGTACTCTGACAGTGACGAGCTGCACAGAGAGGGGCAAGGCCGTGTCTCCAGATGCTACCCCCGACCCGTTCATGGAGCCGGTTGCGTTCGGTCAACGCATGCAGATCCTCCGGACCCGTCGCGGAATGAGTCGTGACGTTCTAGCCGGCCTGCTGGGAATGTCGCCAAGCTGGGTCAAGCAAGTTGAGGGCGGGCGCCTGCACATGCCCAAGCTGCCGATGGTGTTGCGGATCGCAGAGGCGCTCAGGGTTCGAGACCTCTCTGATCTCACAGGAGATCAGTCCATGCACATCAGCCTGTTCACCGGTCCGGGACACGCACGACTGCCCCAGGTCCGGAAAGCAATCAATGCATTCCCGTTGACCACACAGCGGGAGGCGCCGAGCTCCGCGCACCTCCGGGAACGGCTTGTGCGAGCATGGCACGCCCGGCACTCGGCCCCCAATCACCGGGACGTCGTCGGCGCTCTCCTGCCGGACCTCATCCGGGATGCGCAACTCGCGGTGCTGCAAGCCGACTCGGCGAGCGAGCGGCGCCAGGCGCAAGGGCTCCTGTCCGAGGTCTACAGCCTGAGTCAGTTCTTCATCGCGTACCAGCCCGACTCATCACTGTTGTGGCGAGTGGTCGAGCGCGGGATGGTCGCAGCGCAGGAATCCGAAGATCCGCACTCCATTGGCATCTCGGCATGGCTCGCGACGCAAGCGCACCGCGACAGCGGACAGGCGCACTTCGATGCGGCGGACGCCGTGAACCTGGAGACTATTCGCTATCTCGAACCGCATCTTCCGGACGCGAGTAACGATGTACTCGCCATTACCGGGGCTCTGCAATTCGAGGCTGGATATACCGCAGCTCGTAGGGGCGACACAGGAACCGCTTGGCGCTACTGGGATACCGCGCGCGCCGTGGCCGATCGGCTGCCCGTCGACTACTACCACCCTGTGACTTCCTTCTCTCAGGCCGTCATGGGGGCACACGCGGTCACCATTGCGGTCGAGTCGCATGCAGGGCCGGAGAGCGTTCGACAGGCGGCAGCCGCCGACACCACAACCATCCCTTCGCGCCCCCGGCGCGCACGGCACCGGATCGAGGAAGCGCGCGGCTACCAGCTGGACGGGCAGACAGAAGCGGCCCTGGCTGCGCTCGACAAGGCGTACGAAGCGGCGCCGGAAACCATCCGATACAACGGCTACGCCAAGCGCATCGTCTTGGAAGAAGCAGAGTCGAAGAGCCCGGCACAACGGCGCCGGGCAAGTGAACTAGCCGTAAAGATCGGCGTATTGGCGGCGTGAACGAGGGGGTACAAAGTGTGCCCCCTCTCCTTCCTCATGGGTCCTACGGTCAGTTGTCCAACGACTGCCAGAGACCCCCGCGACCGCGTGCGGCGGCCCGGGGGCGTGGCCCACCTGAGGGAAGCAGGTCGACATGGCGCACTGTATCGCCCGTATCTTCGAGCCGCTGTGGCGGCTGCTGTTCCCCGCATCGGGACGCCACCGCGCCGCCGCGTCGTCCCCGGCCGCGCTGCCCACCGGCCCACCGACCGGGTGCCTGCCGCGCGTGCCCGAGTTGCGGGGTGAGGACATCGGCCCCCGCTGGAGTCACGGCGCGGAGGTGACGGCCCGATGAGCGATGACCACACCATCGGCGACACCGTCCGCGACACGATCCACAACCGGGTAGGCGTGGTGATGGACCACCTCGGCTCCTACCTCCAACTCCGCCCCGTGCACGGCGGGTGCGAGTGGGATGTCAAGCCCGAACACGTCCGGCCCGTCACTCAGTCCGATCTCCTCGGCGACCGAATCGCACGGGCCAACGCCCGTAGCAGCAACGGGGGTTCGCGGTGAGGCGGACCTTTCGGTACGTGCCCTACGCCCTGGTGCAGGACCCCTACGCCGCACCCGAGTACGAAGCCCGCTGCGTGGCGGGGGATGACGCCGACTGCGGCGCCGTCTCCGGACGCCACGTCGACCCGGGGCCGGTCGAGGAGTGGCAGCGCCGCCACACGCAGGAGACCGGGCACACGCGCTATCGCCGGACCTTCGTGGACTACGCGGTCATGGAGCCCCCCGCCGGCCCGCCCGCCGGGCTGGAACCGGCGCACGTGGCGAGGGTGACGGCGCGAGGGGCGTGAGGGGCGTGAGGGGCGTGAGGGGCGTGAGGGGCGTGAGGCAGGGGGACGACTGAGCCGGGCGGAGGGGGCCACCGTGCCGGGACAGCCCGGCGGCCCCCTCCGGTCGACCCGCCCCCCACTCGCCCCCGCTCACCCGCCCCCCTCGATCACGATCCGGTCTCGCTCCCCCTCCCACCCCTTGCCACACGCACGTGTAATCGTTTCCAATCCTTGTGTAATCGATTCCACAAGGAGGTGGACCGATGCCGCCGAGCAGTTCCGGGTCCGTGGGGATCAAGGATGTGGCCGCCGAGGCCGGGGTCTCCGTGGCCACGGTGTCGCGGGTGCTCAACAGTCACCCCTCGGTCAGTCCCGCGTCCCGCGCCCGCGTGCTCGCCGCCGTGGAGTCGCTGGGCTACCGGCCCAACGCCGTCGCCCGCTCGCTGCGCACCGACCAGACGCGGACGCTCGGGCTGGTGATCAGCGACGTGCTCAATCCCTACTTCACGGAGCTTGCCCGGTCCGTCGAGGAGGCCGCGCGGGCGCTCGGTTACAGCGTGATCATCGGCAACGCCGACGAGCGGCCCGAGCTGCAGGACCATCACGTACGCACCCTGCTCGACCGGCGGATCGACGGTCTGCTCGTCTCCCCCACCGACGGCGGCTCCCCGCTGATGCTCGACGCCGCGCGCGCCGGGACGCCGATGGTGTTCGTGGACCGGTGGATCCCGGGACTCGACGTCCCGGTGGTCCGCTCCGACGGGCGCACGGCCGTACGGGATCTGGTCGCGCATCTGCACGGGCTCGGTCACCGCAGGCTCGCCATCATCGCGGGCCCGGCCGCCACCACCACGGGAAGCGAGCGCGTCGACGCCTTCCGGGACGCGCTGCGCGAGCACGGCATCGCGCTGCCCGACGCCTACATCGGCCAGGGCGACTTCCAGGCCGACAGCGGCCGCCGGGCCACCGAGCGTTTCCTCGCGCTCCCCGAGCCGCCCGAAGTCGTCTTCGCCGCCGACAACTTGATGGCGCTCGGCGCCCTCGACGCGATCCGCGCGCACGGCCTGCGCGTCCCGCACGACATCGGGCTCGCCGCGTTCGACGACATCCCGTGGTTCGTGCACACCGATCCGCCGGTGACCGCGATCGCCCAGCCGACCGGTGACCTCGGACGGGCCGCCGTACGGGCGCTGGTCGACCGGATCGAGGGCAGGAGCCCGCGCTCCGTGACCCTGCCGGCCCGCCTGGTCGTACGGCGTTCCTGCGGCGAGCCCGCCCCCAGCCAGGAAAGGAGCAGCCGGTGAGCCGGACGGACGAGATGCGTCACGCGGACGAGGTGCTGCGCATCGAAGGCATCCGCAAGACGTTCCCCGGCGTCGTCGCGCTCGACTCCGTCGACTTCGATCTGCGGCGCGGGGAGGTGCACGTCCTGCTCGGCGAGAACGGCGCGGGCAAGAGCACCCTGATCAAGATGCTGTCCGGCGCGTACCGGCCGGACAGCGGCCGCGTCGTCGTGGACGGGCAGGAGGTCCGCATCCATGGCGCGCAGGACGCCGAGCAGCTCGGCATCGCCACCATCTACCAGGAGTTCAACCTGGTCCCCGAACTGACGGTGGCCGAGAACATCTTCCTCGGCAGGCAGCCGCGCCGGTTCGGGATGATCGACCGGAAGCGGATGGAGGACGAGGCCGCCGAGCTGCTGCGGCGCGTCGGTCTGCCGGTGTCGCCGCGCGCCAAGGTGCGTGAACTGGGCATCGCACGGCTCCAGATGGTCGAGATCGCCAAGGCGCTCAGCCTGCGGGCGCGCGTCCTGATCATGGACGAACCGACCGCGGTCCTCACCTCCGAGGAGGTCGACAAGCTCTTCGGGATCGTCCGCACGCTGCGCGAGGACGGTGTCGGCATCGTCTTCATCACCCACCACCTGGAGGAGATCGCGGCGCTCGGCGACCGCGTCACCGTCCTGCGGGACGGCCGCAGCATCGACCAGGTGCCCGCGTCGACCCCGGAGGACGAACTCGTCCGTCTGATGGTGGGCCGCAGCATCGAGCAGCAGTATCCGCGCCGACGCCCGGACGCCGGGCCCCCGTTGCTGTCCGTGCAGGGGCTCACCCGCAACGGCGTCTTCCACGACGTCAGCTTCGAGGTGCGGGCCGGTGAGGTCGTCGGCCTCGCGGGCCTGGTCGGCGCGGGGCGCACCGAGGTGGCGCGTGCCGTCTTCGGTGCCGATCCGTACGACGCGGGCAGCGTCGGCGTGCGCGGTGAGCGGCTGCCCCGGCACGACGTGAACGCCGCGATGGGCGCGGGCATCGGCCTCGTGCCGGAGGACCGCAAGGGCCAGGGGCTGCTGCTCGACGCCTCCGTGCAGGAGAACCTCGGCCTGGTGACGCTGCGTTCGGCGACCCGCGCCGGGCTCGTGGACCTCAAGGGGCAGCAGCGGGCGGCCGCCCGGGTCGCCGAGCAGCTCGGCGTACGCATGGCGGGGCTCGGCCAGCACGTGCGGACGCTCTCCGGCGGCAACCAGCAGAAGGTCGTCATCGGCAAGTGGCTGCTCGCGGACATCAAGGTGCTGATCCTCGACGAGCCGACGCGCGGCATCGACGTCGGCGCGAAGGTCGAGATCTACCAGCTCATCAACGAGCTGACGGCCTCCGGGCACGCGGTCCTGATGATCTCCAGCGATCTGCCCGAGGTGCTCGGCATGAGCGACCGGGTGCTTGTCATGGCGCAGGGCCGGATCGCCGGTGAACTCGCTGCGGAAGAAGCCACCCAGGACGCCGTGATGGCACTCGCCGTCGGCGCCGCGGCCGTACAGAACGACGAAGCGCACGAAGCGGAGGGCTCCCGTGGCCACTGAAACCCTGAAGCGCGACGCGGGTGGTGCCTCCTCGCTCCGCCGCGTCCTGCTCGACAACGGCGCGCTCAGCGCCCTGATCGTCCTGGTCGTGGCGATGTCGCTGCTCTCGGGCGACTTCCTGACCACCCAGAACCTGCTCAACGTCGGTGTGCAGGCGGCCGTCACCGCGATCCTCGCGTTCGGTGTGACGTTCGTGATCGTCTCGGCGGGCATCGACCTGTCGGTGGGATCGGTGGCGGCGCTCTCCGCGACCGTGCTCGCCTGGTCGGCGACGTCGCAGGGGCTGCCGGTCTGGCTCGCGGTGGTCCTCGCCGTCGCGACCGGCATAGCCTGCGGGTTCGTCAGCGGACTGCTCGTCTCGTACGGCAAACTCCCGCCATTCATCGCGACGCTGGCGATGCTCTCGGTGGCGCGCGGCCTCTCCCTGGTGATCTCCCAGGGCAGCCCGATCGCCTTCCCCGACTCGGTCTCGCACCTCGGCGACACCGTCGGCGGCTGGCTGCCGGTGCCGGTGCTCGTGATGGTCGGGATGGGCCTGGTCACCGCGGTCGTCCTCGGGCGTACGTTCATCGGGCGTGCCATGTACGCGATCGGCGGCAACGAAGAGGCGGCGCGGCTCTCCGGGCTGCGGGTGAAGCGCCAGAAGCTGGTGATCTACGGGCTCTCCGGCCTGTTCGCCGCGGTCGCGGGCATCGTGCTCGCCTCCCGGCTCGTCTCCGCGCAGCCGCAGGCCGCGCAGGGCTACGAGCTGGACGCGATCGCCGCGGTCGTGATCGGCGGCGCCAGCCTGGCGGGCGGCGTCGGCAAGGCGTCGGGCACGCTGGTGGGCGCGCTGATCCTCGCCGTGCTCCGCAACGGCCTCAACCTCCTTTCGGTGTCCGCCTTCTGGCAGCAGGTCGTCATCGGCGTCGTCATCGCGCTCGCCGTCCTCCTCGACACGCTGCGGCGCAAGGCGGGGGCGACGCCCGGGGCCTCCTCGGGCGCCCCGGGAGCGGCCGGACGCAAGGGGCCGCGGGCGGTGCGGTTCACGCTCGCCGCGGTGGTCGTCGCGGCCGTGGTCGGCGCGGTCTCCTTCCTCAACCAGGGCTCGTCCGGCACGACGACCAAGGTCGGCATGTCGCTGTCCACGCTGAACAACCCCTTCTTCGTACAGATGAAGGAGGGCGCGCAGGCCGAGGCCGAGAAGGCGGGCATCGACCTGACGGTCACCGACGCGCAGAACGACGCGTCCCAGCAGTCCAACCAGCTGCAGAACTTCACCGGTGAGGGCGTGAAGTCGATCATCGTCAACCCGGTGGACTCCGACGCGGCGGGCCCGGCCGTGCGGGGCGCCAACAAGTCCGACATCCCGGTCGTCGCGGCGGACCGCGGCGTGAACAAGGCGGAGACCGCCACGCTGGTCGCCTCCGACAACGTCGCGGGCGGCAGGCTCGCGGCGAAGACCCTCGCCGAGAAGCTCGGCGGCAAGGGGAAGATCGTCGTCCTCCAGGGCACCGCGGGCACCTCCGCCAGCCGCGAGCGCGGCCAGGGCTTCGCCGAGGGCATCAAGGCGTACCCCGGCATCGACGTCGTCGCCAAGCAGCCCGCGGACTTCGACCGCACCAAGGGCCTGGACGTCATGACGAACCTCCTCCAGTCCCACAAGGGCGTGCGGGGCGTCTTCGCCGAGAACGACGAGATGGCGCTCGGCGCGGTCAAGGCGCTCGGCGACAAGGCGGGCACGTCCGTGCCGGTGGTCGGCTTCGACGGAACCCCCGACGGGATCAAGGCCGTCGAGGCGGGCACGCTGTACGCCTCGGTCGCGCAGCAGCCCAAGGAGCTCGGCAGGATCGCGGTGCAGAACGCGGTCAGGGCGGCTCAGGGCAAGAAGGTCAAGGAGATGGTGAAGGTGCCGGTGAAGATCGTGACGTCGAAGAACGTCGACGACTTCTCGTGACCGCGGTCCCGTCGCCGCCCGCCACCTCCTCACGTACGAAAGCAGGGAACCCCACATGAACGAGTACGACCTCCTGGTCGTGGGCTCCGCCAACGCCGATCTGGTGGTCGGCGTGGAGCGACGCCCCGCGGCAGGCGAGACGGTCCTCGGCTCCGACCTCGCCGTCCACCCGGGCGGCAAGGGCGGCAACCAGGCGGTCGCCGCGGCCCGGCTCGGCGCCCGCACCGCGCTCCTCGCGCGGGTCGGCGACGACGCCCACGGCGTGCTGCTCCTGGACGCGCAGCGCGCGGCCGGGGTCGACACGGTGGGCCTCCTGGTGGGCGGCGCGCCCACCGGCGTCGCACTGATCACGGTCGACCCGTCGGGCGACAACAGCATCGTGGTGTCGCCGGGCGCCAACGCCCGCCTCACCCCCGACGACATCCGCGCGGCGGGCAGCCTGCTCGCGGCGGCCCGGGTGGTCTCCGCCCAGCTGGAGATTCCCCTCGACACGGTCGCCGAGGTCGTCCGCACGCTGCGGCCCGGCACCCGCTTCGTGCTGAACCCGTCGCCGCCCGCCGAGCTGCCCGCCGAAGTCCTCGCCGCCTGCGACCCGTTGGTCGTCAACGAGCACGAGGCCCGGGTCGTCCTCGGCGACGCGGCCGGCGACACCCCCGAGGACTGGGCGCGGGGTCTCCTCAAGCTCGGCCCCCGCTCGGTGGTCATCACGCTCGGCGCGGCGGGCGCGCTGACCGCCGACGGGCGCACGGACTCCTTCGTACGGGTCCCGAGTCCGCGGGTCGACGCGGTGGACACGACCGGCGCGGGCGACGCGTTCACCGCGGCGCTCGGCTGGCGCCTCGGCCTCGGCGACGACCTGGCGACGGCGGCGGCGTACGCGGTGCGGGTGGGCGCGGCGGCGGTCACCAGGGAAGGCGCGCAGAGCTCCTACCCGACGGCCTCGGAGCTTCCCCCGGAGGTCCCGTCCCCGTGAAGAGGTCCGGCATCCTGAACCGCCATCTCGCGGGCGCGCTCGCCGAGTTGGGGCACGGCGACGGCGTCCTCGTCTGCGACGCGGGGCTGCCGATCCCGGCGGGTCCGCGGGTGGTGGACCTGGCGTTCCGTGCCGGGGTCCCGTCCTTCGCCGAGGTCCTCGACGGGCTGCTCGACGAGCTGGTGGTGGACGGCGGGACGGCGGCCCTGGAAGTACGGGAGGCCAATCCGGCGACGGCACGGCTGCTCGCGGAGCGCCTCCCCGCGCTGGACCTGATCGCGCACGAGGAACTGAAGCGCCGCGCGGCGGACGCCCGTCTGGTGGTCCGCACCGGGGAGGCGCGGCCGTACGCGAATGTGCTGCTGCGGTGCGGGGTGTTCTTCTGAGGGTGGGGGCCTCCGCCGTCCGGGTGCGTCCGCTACCCGGGGGCGTCCGCTATCCGGGGACGCCCGATATCCGGACACAACACCCCGCTCCCTGACCGGATTCCGCCCTTGACGGAGGATCGGCCCACCCTCACCATCAGGCAACGCACAGCTCCACAGCGCCCTGCGGCACCCGCGTCGCAGGGCGCCTCGTACGTTCCGTCCTGTCGCTGTTCGGAATACGGAGCCCCACATGAGACTCTCCAGACCCGCCCTGCCCCGCCTCCTCAGACGGACCACCGCGGGCGTCGCCACGCTCGCCGCCGCCGGGCTGCTCGCCACCGCCGCGCCCGCCGCCCTCGCGGCGCCCTCGCCGACGCTCGCGGCCCCGGACATCCCGCTCGCCAACGTCAAGGCACACTTGTCGCAGCTCCAGTCCATCGCCCAGGCCAACGGCGGCAACCGCGCACACGGCAGGCCCGGCTACAAGGCCTCCATCGACTATGTGAAGGGCAAGCTGGACGCGGCCGGATTCACCACCAGCGTCCAGCAGTTCACATCGAGCGGCGCCACCGGCTACAACCTCGTCGCCGACTGGCCCGGCGGGGACCCGAACAAGGTCCTGATGGCCGGCGCCCACCTCGACAGCGTCTCCGCGGGTCCGGGCATCAACGACAACGGCTCGGGCTCGGCCGGTGTCCTGGAGACCGCGCTCGCCGTCTCGCGGGCGCAGCTCAAGCCCACCAAGCATCTGCGGTTCGCCTGGTGGGGCGCCGAGGAGCTGGGCATGGTCGGCTCGCGGTACTACGTCAACAACCTGCCCACCACGGAGCGTTCGAAGGTCAGCGGCTATCTGAACTTCGACATGATCGGCTCGCCCAACCCGGGCTACTTCGTCTACGACGACGACCCCACCATCGAGAAGACGTTCAAGGACTACTACGCGGGCCTGAACGTCCCGACCGAGATCGAGACCGAGGGCGACGGCCGCTCCGACCACGCCCCGTTCAAGAACGTCGGCATCCCGGTCGGCGGCCTGTTCACCGGCGCCGAGCGCACCAAGTCCAGCGCGCAGGCCCAGAAGTGGGGCGGCACGGCGGGCCAGGCCTTCGACCGCTGCTACCACTCGTCCTGCGACACCGCGTCGAACATCAACGACACGGCCCTCGACCGCAACAGCGACGCCATCGCCCACGCCATCTGGACCCTCGGCACCGACACCTCCGTGCCGCCCGGCGACAGCTACGAGAACACCACCGACGTCAGCATCCCGGACAACGGCGCCGCGGTGACCTCGACGGTCAACGTGACGGGCCGCACCGGCAACGCTCCCGCCACCCTCAAGGTCGGCGTCGACATCCGCCACACCTGGCGCGGCGACGTGGTCATCGATCTGCTCGCACCCGACGGCACCGCCTACCGCCTGAAGAACTCCAGCGGCAACGACTCGGCGGACGACATCATCGCGACGTACACGGTCGACGCGTCGAGCGAGACCGCCAACGGCGCCTGGAAGCTGAGCGTCCAGGACGTCGCGGCGCAGGACACGGGCTACATCAACAGCTGGAAGCTCACCTTCTAGGAGCGGCGCCTCCGGTGCCGGTGGTCGCTGAACACCGGCACCGGCAACGCACCGGCAGCGTCAGGGCGTACCGCTGGCGCCCGCCCGCTTCCCGCTGAACTTCGTCGTCTTCTCCAGGACGTCCGGCGCGTACAGGCGCAGCCCCTGGTGGAGGGCGAACTCCGCCAGGTAGGCGCGCAGCACCGACGGCGGCTCCTCGGCGAGGCCGAGCATCCTGCGGTTCGCGACCACCGCGGGGGCCGACAGTTCCTCGACGGCGGCCGCCACCGCCGTGCCGACGTCCTCGGGCGGGACGACCTCGTCGCAGATCAGCCGGGCCTCCGGCTCCCCGGCGTGGATGCGCCGTCCGGAGAGGATGACCTGGCGGGCGAGGCGGTTGCCCGCGATGCGCGGCAGCCGCAGGTTGGCCACGCCCGGGATGATGCCCTCCTGCGCGGCGGGCAGGCTGAAGTAGGCGTCGGAGGCGGCGATCACGCGGTCGAAGGCGAAGAGGAGCTGCATGCCGCCGCCGATGGCGAAGGTGTCGACGGCGGCGATCCACGGCTTCTGCACGGTGCGCGTCGACCAGTGCGGCCGGGGCACCCTGACCGGCTCGCCGTTCCCGTCGGTGACCGGGTCGCCCTGTCCGTCGGTCAGGAGCAGGCCGCGCTGCAGCTTGCTGATGTAGCCCAGTTCGCGGCGCAGCAGGAAGTCCGTGTACGAGATGCGGCCCGCGTCGAGGTGGCGGAGGTTGATGCCCGCGCTGAAGACGCGGCGGCCCTGGTAGCGCGGATGCGTCATCTCGCCGCCGCGCAGCACCCCGGCCTTGCTCCGTCCGTCGAGGAGCGCCAGGTCGACGCCGACGTCCATGGCGGCGATCAGTTCGTTGTCCTCGGCGTTGAGCGCGGCCGGGCTCGTCACCGTCAGATGGGTGGCGGCGCCGACGCGGTCGACGCGCAGGGGGCCCAGGTCGACACTGCCCCGCTCGGTGAACTCGGGCAGCAGGGCGAGCGCGCGGTCCGTGGGGCGGAGCAGCGACTCCATCAGATGGGTCCCGGCCCGTTCCTGGCGCAGCACCCCGGCGAAGAAGACGGCCTGGTCGATCTCCCGGCCCTCCTTGTCCGCCTGCGCGAGGACGGACTCGGCCGCCAGCTGCTCGCGGGTCGGGACGAGCCCCGCGAGCACCTCCGCGGCGGCGAGGACGAGTTCGTCCAGCCAGAGGTACCGGGTGCGGTGTCCGGTCAGCGCGTCGTACACGGCCTGCCCGTGCTCGGCCATGAACGCGGCGCGCGCCCGCCGCGCCTCGTCCACGGCGTCATCGACACGCGCCTGCTCCCCGGCCGTCCGGTCGGCCTTGGCGGGCATCCCCGCCAGAACCTTCTCGGCCCGCGCGGCCACGGCACCGGGCCGCCGCCAGGCTTCGGCCAACGCGGAGGTCATCGGCCGCCTCGCGATCCGGCGGGGGCGGGGACCGGGGGAACGGCCGGGGCGGAAGCCGGGTCCCCTTCCCCTCCCGTTGCCGCTTCCGCATCCGCCGTCGCCGCCCGCAACGCCCGGTCGCACGCCGCGAGATGGGTGCCGAGGGCGTCCTCGAAGGAGGTGCCGGGCGCGTCCAGGATCAGGCCGCGCAGCAGGCGGGCCTCGACGCGGGACGGACTGCCCGCGACGGCCTTGGCCACGCGGTCGTCGAGCGCGTCAGTGATCTCGTCGACGATGTCCAACTCCTTGGCCTGGTACGCCTCCAGGGCCCCGGCCCCCGCCATGCACAGCGTCAGCCTGCGGGCGCGTGACACGCCGATGCGGTGGGCGAGCCGGTGGACGGCCATGCCGGGCCAGAAGCCGCCGGCCGCGGTGGGCAGGGTGACGCGCAGGTCGGGCGTGGCGATCCGCACGTCCGCGGCGAGGAGCAGGTCGAACGCGGGGCCGCCGCAGGCCCCTGACGCGGCGACCAGAGTGACGGCGTCGAGGCGTTCCCACTGGCGCAGGGCGCGCTCCCACTTGTTGACCGTGTGGACGTCGACGGGCCCCGGCCAGTCCGCGTGGCCCGCGCCGACCTCGATCACCGCCGCCGTGGCCCGCTCGTCCTCGGCCCGCTCACGGAACGCGGTGAGCGTCCCGGTGAGTCGTGCCATGCCCTGGGAGGCGTCGAGCCGCATCCGCAACATCGTCACTGCCTTTCACATCCATCCATGTCACCACCGCACCAGCGCGGTTTCGATGGTCGAACCGGGACCCATGCTCATCAGGACGCCGAAGTCGCCGGGGCGCACCACGCCTTCGTCCAGGAGCCGCGAAAAGGAGAAGAGGAAGGAGCCGCTGGAGAGGTTGCCGTGGTCGCGCAGCACGCTCACGGTGTGCCGCAGGTCGTGCCGCGTCAGGCCGAGGTTGACCATGACGGAGTCGATGACCTTCTTGCCGCCGGAGTGCACGACCCACTGCGCGATGTCGGTGCGGCGCACTCCGGTGCCCGCGAGCAGGTTGTCGATGGCCTGTTCGGCGTTGGCGCCGACGACGTAGGGGACCTCGCGGTCGAGGAAGAAGCTGAACTTCCCCTGGTCGTCGTCCCAGTCGTAGCGCATCGCGTCGAGCGCCTCGGGGATCAGCAGCGCGGCGAACTTCAGGATCTCGGGGCCGCCGCCGTCGTCACCGGGCGCGCCGCCCGCGGTGTACGGCCCGCCCTCGCCGGTCGTCCCGTCCTCGTCGGCCCGCAGCGCGACCGCGGCCGCGCCGTCGCCGAACAGGCTGTTGACCACGGCGCTGCGCATCGTGTCGTCGAAGACGTACGCGGCCGAGCACGCCTCGACGCACAGCATGACGGCCAGCTGTCCGGGGTGGGCGCTCGCCCAACCGGCCACCGCGGTCAGGGCGTTGAGCCCGGCGTTGCAGCCCATGCCGACGATGTCGGCCCTGGCGCAGGTGCGCGGCAGGCCCATCTCGCGGATGAGCCGCGCGGAGAAGCCGGGGGTGAGGAAGCCGGTGCTCGTCACGCACATCAGATAGCCGACGTCGTCGACGGACGCGCCGAGCTTCTTCAGGCACTTCTCCAGGGCGGCGGCCCCCATGGAGATGCCGGTCTCCCGGTGTTTGGCGAGGAGTTCGCCCTGGCTCTCCGTGCGCGGCCTGCCGGTGGCCGGGTCGGTGGGCGGGATCGTCAGGTTGCGGCGTTCTATCGCGCTGTTGGTGAAGAGCGACCGGATGCGCGGGTCCGTGATGCCGTAGAGGTCGAGGACGTCCGACTGGGAGTAGGACCGGGGTGGCGTGGCGGTGGCCACGTCGAGGATGCGGGGACGTATTCCGGCCAGCAGGCCTGTGGGGGCCGCGGCGTTCACCGCGCACCCACCGCGTCGGGCAGCACCTTGTTGTTCCGTCCCTTCGTGTGGAGGTGGTGCGAGACCCGGGCCGCGATGTCGCGCAGCGGTTCGGGCTGCATCATCCCCTTGTGCGTGCAGTCGATTCGGTACGCGGATATCCGCCCGTCCACATGGGGGGCGAAGGCCCGCGCCGGTGAGGACCCGGCGGGGGCGTCGCGCGGCTCGAAGAACAGGACGTCGCCGCGGAACACGTCGGGGCGGTGCTCGCGCGCGAGCCGCCGTCCCGCCAGCGTCAGTTCGACCATCGCCCGGGCGGTGCTCTCCTCCATCCCGGCGAACTCGGGGTCGTTGCGGACGAGGAAGCGGGCGGCGTCGGCGACGCTCAAGGCGGCGCTCGCGCCGTCGGCGGTGCCGAGGTCGTGGCCGAGTTCGCGCAGCCCTTCGCGGAGGGCTGCGGCGGTGTCGTCCTCGCCGGAAGCGCCGTCCTGCGGTCCGCCTGCCGCCCCCGTGAGCCGCGCGTCCAGGAGTGCGAGCAGTTCGACCCCCTCCCCCTCCGCCTGGAGCCGGGTCGCCACCGCGTGGGCGAGGGTGCCGCCCATGGACCAGCCGAGCAGTCGGTAGGGGCCTGAGCGCTGTATGTCGCGGATGCGGCGGGCGTAGTCGCGTGCCATGTCCGCGAGGGACGCGGGCGGGCCGCCGCCCTCCGAGAGCAGCCGCGCCTGGAGGCCGTAGACGGGTACGTCGGGTGCGATGTGCCGCAGCAGTCCCGCGTAGCACCAGCTGAGTCCGGCGCCCGGGTGCACGCAGAACAGCGGGGGTTCGCCGCCCGCGTCCGGTCCCGGTGCCGTCTCGGGGTCCGCGGCGCGCAGCGGCAGCAGCATGTCGAGGGCGCCGCGCGCCGGGGGTGTGCCCGCGAGGCGGCGGGCGAGGGACTCGACCGTGGGCGCCTCGAACAGGGTCCGTACGCCCGCTTCGGCGCCGAGGACGGCGCGGATGCGGCCCGCCAGGCGGGCGGCGAGCAGGGAGTGTCCGCCGAGGTCGAAGAAGCTGTCGTCGATCGTGACGGCGGGCAGGCCGAGGGTCTCGGCGAAGAGTCCGCACAGGGCCTGTTCGCGGGCGGTGCGCGGGGCGCGGCCGCGCGAGGCAGCGGTGAGGTCGGGTGCGGGCAGCCTCCGCCGGTCGATCTTCCCGCCGTCCGTGCGCGGCAGTTCGTCGAGGACGACGACCGCGCCGGGCACCATGTGTTCGGGGAGCGTGGCCCGTACGTGGTCCCTGAGGTCGGCGGCCTCGCACGCCGCACCGGGCTCGGGCACGACGTAGCCGACGAGCAGCGCGTCTCCCGGGCCGTCCGTGCGGACGACCACGGCGGCCGCCGTCACTTGGGGGTGGCCGAGGAGTGCCGCCTCGATCTCGCCCGGCTCGATGCGGAAGCCCCGCACCTTCACCTGGTCGTCCGCCCGGCCGAGGAATTCGATGCGCCCGTCGGGCAGGCGCCGCGCCAAGTCGCCGGTGCGGTACATGCGTTCACCCGCCATGCCGTACGAGGAGGCATACGGATCCGCGACGAAGCGCTCCGCCGTAAGTCCGGGCCGCCGTACATATCCACGCGCCAATTGCACTCCCGCCACATACAACTCCCCCACCACTCCGGGCGGCACGAGACCGAGCCGTCGATCTAGAACATACACACGGGTGTTGGCGACGGGCTCGCCGATCGGCACCGGGCCCGGGCCCGTGTCGGCGTCCGGCGCCGCCGCCCGGCAGTCCCCCACCAGCACGTCCACCGACGCCTCCGCCGGGCCGTAACAGTTGGTCAGGGACGCGTCGAGCGTGGCGGCGAACGCGGTGACGGTCCGCCGCGCGAGGGCTTCGCCGCCGCTCAGGACGCGCCGCAGCGCGCCGCATGCGGCGGCCTCCGGCGTGTCGAGGAACGCCTGGAGCATCGAGGGCACGAACGTCGCCGTGGTCACGCGCCGGTCGCGGACCAGGCGGGCGAGGTAGTGCGGGTCCCGGTGCCCCTCGGGCCGCGCCACCACCAGCGCGGCGCCGTCGATCAGCGGCCCGAGCAGTTCGGGCACGAACGCGTCGAAGCTCGCGGGCGTCTTCAGGAGGGCCCGGTCGGCACCGGTCAGCGGGGACCGTTCGCGCATCCACCGCAGCCGGTTCACGATGCCGTGCTGTGCGACGACGACGCCCTTGGGGCGGCCGGTGGAACCGGACGTGTGGATGACGTACGCGGGGTGGGCGGGGCGCAGCGGCCGGACGCGGTCCGGGTCGGCGGGGTCGCCCGGGTCCCGCGGGCCGCCCCGCAGCTCTTCGTCCAGGTCGATGCGCGGCAGCCCGGTGTCCGGCACCGCACCGGCCGCCGATGCGCGGGTCAGCACACAGGCGGGCCGGGCGTCCGCGAACATGAACTCCACGCGTTCGGCGGGCAGATGGGGCTCGACGGGCAGGAAGGCGGCGCCCGCCTTGAGCACGGCGAGGGTGGCCGCGACGAGCCCGGCCGACCGCTCCATGACGACGGCGACCACGTCTTCTGGGCCGACGCCGTGGGCGATGAGGCGGTGCGCGATCGTGTTGGCCTCGGCGTTGAGCCGCGCGTAGGTCAGGGTCACGCCGTCGTCGCCGATGACGGCGGTCGCCTCCGGGGTCCGCGCGGCCTGCTCCTCGAAGAGCGCCGCGACGCCGCGGTGGCCCCACGCCCCCTGCGTGGTTCCGCCGTCGCCCTGGGCGGTGAGGCGGGCGCGTTCGTCCGCCGTGAGCAGGTCGACGTCCGTCACGCGCAGGCCGGGGTCGCGGGTGAGGGCGTCGAGCAGCCGGCGGCAGCGGTCCGCGAGGGCCTCGGCGGTGGCGCGGTCGAACAGGTCGGCGGCGTACGTGAGTCCACCCTCGACGCCCGCCGGGGCGCCGTCGGCGGTGAACTGTTCGGTGAGGTCGAAGGAGAGGTCGAACTTCGCGGCGCTCGCCCCCGGCGCGACCGGTTCGACCCGCAGGCCCGGCAGCTCAAGGGGTTCGCGGGCGGCGTTCTGGAGGGTGAGCATGACCTGGAACAGCGGGTGCCTGGCCGGTGACCGCACCGGGTTGAGGGCCTCCACCAGCTGCTCGAACGGCACGTCCTGGTGCGCGAACGCGGCCAGGTCCGACTCCCGCACCCGCACGACGAGTTCACGGAAGGCCGGATCCCCCGACACGTCCGTGCGCAGCACCAGCGTGTTCACGAAGAACCCGACCAGATCGTCCAGCGCGTCGTCCGTACGGCCCGCCACCGCCGTGCCCACCGGCACGTCATCGCCCGCGCCGAGCCGCGCGAGCAGCGCGGCAAGACCGGCGCGCACCACCATGAACACACTCGCGCCCGCGTCCCGGGCAAGCCGCACGAGGCGCACGTGCGTCGCGGCGGACAGCCGCAGCGGCACCGTACCGCCGCGCCCGCTCGCCACGGCGGGCCGCTGCCGGTCGACCGGCAGCGCCACCTCCTCCGGCAGGTCCTTCAATTCCTTGCGCCAGAAGGCAAGTTGCTCGTGCAGCAGGCTCTCCGGGTCGGCCTCGTCGCCGAGCAGCTCCCGCTGCCACAGCGCGTAGTCCGCGTACTGCACCGGCAGCGGTTCCCACCCCGGGGCCCGGCCCTCGGCCCGGGCCGCGTACGCCGCGCCCAGGTCGCGTGCGAGCGGCCCCACCGACCAGCCGTCACCGGCGATGTGGTGCACGACGAGCAGCAGGACGCTCTCGCGCGGCGCGACCCGGAACAGGCAGGCCCTGACCGGCAGTTCGGCACCGAGATCGAACGGCTGGTCCGCGCGGGCGGTCAGCTCGCGGTGCAGGTCGCCGGGGTCCACCGGCACCACCGGGAGCAGCTCGCCCACCTCGTCGGCGGCGCGGACCCGCTGGTGCGGCACCCCGCCGGAGGACGCGGGGAAGACCGTGCGCAGGCTCTCGTGCCGGGCGACCACGTCCCGCAGCGCCGCCGCGAGCGCCGGGACGTGCACGTCGCCGGTGAGGCGCACGGCCATCGGAATGTTGTACGTCGCCGACCGGCCCGCCAACTCCCCCACGAACCACAGGCGTTGCTGGGCGTACGACACGGGGAGCCGGTCCGGGCGGGCCCGTACGCCGAGCGCGGGGCGCACCGCGCCGGGGGCCGGGAGCCGCCGGGCCAGCGCGTCGACGGTGGGGTGGTCGAAGAGCGTGTGGATCCGCAGCTCGACGCCGAGCGCGGAGCGCACCCGGCTGACCAGGCGGGTGGCGAGCAGCGAATGGCCGCCGAGGGCGAAGAAGTCGTCGTCGACGGTGACCGAGGGCACGCCGAGGACATCGGCGAAGATCGCGCACAGCGTCTCCTCGCGCGGTGTCCGCGGCGCGCGCCCGGCCGCCGCCGGCGTCAGGTCCGGCGCGGGCAGGGCGCGCCGGTCGAGCTTGCCGGTGACGGTGAGCGGCAGCGCGTCCAGGGCCACGACGGCCGAGGGCACCATGTAGTCGGGCAGCAGGCCGCCGGTGAGCCCGGTGGGGTCCGTGCCCTCGACGGTCTCGCGTGCCGTGCCCGCGACGGGCACCGCGTAGCCGACGAGCCGCCGGTCCCCCGGGCGGTCCTCGCGGACGACGGCCGCCGCCTGCGCGATGTCCGGGTGGGCGAGGAGTGCCGTCTCGACCTCGCCGAGCTCGATGCGGAAGCCGCGCACCTTCACCTGGGTGTCGGCGCGGCCCACGAAGTCGATGCGCCCGTCGGACGTCCAGCGGGCCAAGTCGCCCGTACGGTACATGCGTTCACCCGCGACGCCGTACGAGGCGGCGTACGGGTCGGCGACGAAGCGCTCCGCCGAGAGGCCCGGCCGGTGCGCGTAGCCGCGTGCGAGACCGGTGCCCGCGACGTACAGCTCCCCCACCACGCCCGGCGGCACGAGGCCGAGGCCCGCGTCGAGGACATAGGTGCGGGTGCCGTCCATCGGCCGCCCGATCGGCGGGGACACCTCGTCGAGGTCCGCGTCCGTGACGGCGTCGCAGGTGGCGAACGTCGTCGCCTCCGTGGGGCCGTAGACGTCGATCACCGTGGTCTCCGGGCAGGCCCGCAGGACCCGTTCGACGACCACGGAGGGGACGAGTTCGCCGCCCGTCCACACCTCGCGCAGCCCGGCGAAGCAGCCCGGCGCCTCTTCGGCGAGCACCCGGAAGAGCCCGATGGTGAGGAACAGCGCG
The DNA here is from genome assembly GCF_042740435.1 of Streptomyces sp. NPDC059002. NCBI lineage: Bacteria > Bacillati > Actinomycetota > Actinomycetes > Kitasatosporales > Streptomycetaceae > Streptomyces > Streptomyces sp. NPDC059002. The sequence goes on from NZ_JBHYJI010000081.1 coordinate 22,525, forward strand.
GTGACGCCCCGCTCGCCGGTCGCGCGTTCGAGGACCGTGGGGCTCAGCTCGCCGGGCGGTGCCACCACGACGGTGCCGCCCGCGAGCAGGGGCGCCCAGATCTCGTACGTCGACGCGTCGAAGACGTGCGCCGAGTGGAAGAGCACACGGCGGTGCGCGTCGGCGGCGAACCGGCGGTCCGCGGCCAGGCCCACGACGCCCCGGTGGCTGACGGCGACGCCCTTGGGCCGCCCGGTCGAGCCGGACGTGTACATCACGTACATCAGCCCGTCGGGCCCGACGCCGCACCCGCCGCGCGGCCCGCACCCGCGCCCGCCGCCGTCCGCGTCGGGCCCGCTCCCGCCGACGCGGACGTGCACGATGTCGCCGTCCCCCGGCGGCACTTCGGCCGGTTCGTCGTCCGTGAGGAGTACGGCGGCCCCGGTGTCGCGGAGGATGTGGTCGAGCCGCGACCGCGGCCACCGGCCGTCGAGCGGCACATAGGCGCCACCGGCCTTGAGGACCGCGAGCAGCGCGACGACCAGGTCCGCCGAGCGTTCCATCAGCACGGCCACCGGCCGCTCGGGCCCCACTCCGACGGCGACGAGGCGGCGCGCGAGCCGGTCGGCGCGGGCGTCGAGCGCGGCGTACGACAGCTCGGTGCCGTCGGTGTCGACGACCGCCGTGGCGGCCGGGTCCTTGCGGGCCCGCTCCTCGAAGAGGTCGGCGACGTTCGTGTCCGGGAGGTGCTGCCCGGCCCCTTCGGAGTCGGCGAGCAGCCGGGCGCGCTCACCGGGGTCCAGCACGTCGAGGGCGCGGAGCCGCAGGTCGGGGGCGGCCACGGCGGCGTCGACGAGGCGGCACAGGTGGGCGGCGATACGTTCGGCGGTGGCGTGGTCGAAGAGGTCGGCGGCATAGCCGAGGCTGCCGTCGAGACCGGCGGGGGTGCCGTCGGCGGTGAACTGTTCGGTGAGGTCGAAGGAGAGGTCGAACTTGGCCGCGGCGGGCCTGGCGGCGACGGGCTCGACGTGCACCCCTGGCAGGCTCAACTCCGCCTGCGCCGCGCCGTGCTGGAAGCCGAGCATGACCTGGAAGAGCGGGTGCCGGGCCGCCGTCCTGGCCGGGTTGAGGGCCTCCACCAGCTGCTCGAACGGCACGTCCTGGCGCGCGAACGCGGCCAGGTCCGCATCGCGCACCCGCTCGACGAGTTCCCGGAAGGTCGGATCCCCCGACACGTCCGTGCGCAGCACCAGCGTGTTCACGAAGAACCCGACGAGCCCTTCGAGTCCGTCGTCCGTGCGCCCCGCCACCGCCGTGCCCACCGGCACGTCATCGCCCGCGCCGAGCTGGGCGAGCAGCGCGGCGACGGCCGCCTGCACGGTCATGAACACACTCGCACCGGCGTCCCGCGCAAGCTCCGCAAGACGTGTGTGCGTCGCGGCGGACAGCCGCAGCGGCACGGTGCCGCCGCGCCCGCTCGCCACGGCGGGCCGCTGCCGGTCGACCGGCAGCGCCACCTCCTCAGGCAGGTCATCCAACTCGTCCCGCCAGAAGGCGAGTTGCCGCGCGAGGAGACTCTCCGGGTCGGTCTCGTCGCCGAGCAGCTCCCGCTGCCACAGCGCGTAGTCCGCGTACTGCACCGGCAGCGGTGCCCAGTCCGGGGCCCGCCCTTCGGCCCGGGCCGCGTACGCCGCGCCGAGGTCGTGCAGCAGGACGCCCATGGACCAGCCGTCGGCCGCGATGTGGTGGACGACCAGGGCGAGTTCGTGCGCGTCGGGTCCCGTTGCGCGGAGCCACGCCCGCAGCGGCACCTCCGCCGTCAGGTCGAACTCGTGCCCGGCCGCGGTGTCCGGCAGCGCGTCGTGGCCGGTGTCGCCGGGCGTCCCCGAGGAGAGCAGTCCGCCCACCTCGGCCGGGTCGAGGACCCGCTGCAAGGGCTCGTCCCCGGACCGTCCGACGACCGTCCGCAGGCTCTCGTGCCGGGCGACGACGTCCCGCAGGGCGGCTTCGAGGGCCGCGCGGTCGACCCGGCCGGTGAGCCGGGCGACCACGGGGATGTTGTACGTCGCCGAGCGGCCCGCCAACTCGCCCAGGAACCAGAGGCGTTGCTGGGCGAAGGAGAGCGGAAGCCGGTCGGGGCGGGGGTGCGCGGCGCGTACGGGCGGGCGTGCCGGGCCGCCGTCCTCGGGGAGTTCGGCGGCCAGGGCCGCCACCGTCTGCGCCGCGAAGAGCCGGGCGATGTCCAGGTCGGCGCCGAGCGCGGACCGCACCCGGGCGACCAGGCGGGTGGCGAGCAGCGAATGGCCGCCGACGGCGAAGAAGTTGTCGTCGATGCTCACCTCGGGCAGGCCGAGCACCTCGGCGAACAGGGCGCACAGCGCGCGCTCGCGCGGGGACCTGGGGGCCCGCCCCTGACGGGCGGCCGCCGGTCCGGGGTCGGGCAGCGCGGCCCGGTCGAGCTTGCCGTTCGCGGTGAGCGGCAGTGCGTCGATCCGTACGACGGCGGACGGCACCGCGTGACCGGGCAGCACGGCCCTGACGTGGCGGTGGACCGCGTCGGTGTCCAGTGGCGGCGCGGCGGCGTCGCCGTCGCGCGCCGGAACGACGTATCCGATCAGGCGCTTGTCGCCGGAGGCGTCGTCCTTGGTGGCGGCGACGGCGCGGGCGACGCCCGGGTGGCCGAGGAGCGCGGTCTCGACCTCGCCCAGTTCGATGCGGAAGCCGCGCACCTTCACCTGGTCGTCGACGCGGCCCGCGAACTCCAGCTGTCCGTCGGGCAGTCGGCGCGCCAGGTCGCCGGTGCGGTACATGCGCTCGCCCGCGGCCCCGTACGGGTCGGCGACGAAGCGCTCCGCCGTCAGGCCCGCCCTGTTGGCGTAGCCGCGCGCGAGCCCGCTGCCCGCCAGGTACAGCTCGCCGACCGCACCGGGCGGTGCGAGGGCGAGGCGGCCGTCGAGGACGTAGGCGCGCATGCCGTCCATCGGGCGGCCGATCGGCACCGTGTTCGGGACGCCGTCCGGGTCCGTGGTGAAGGTGCTGAGCGTGGCGAAGGCGGTGGTCTCCGTGGGGCCGTACGCCGCCGTGACCACGGTGCCGGGGCAGGCCCGCAGCACCTCGCGGAGCCCGGCGGCAGAGACCACGTCACCGCCGGTCGTGACCTCCCGCAGGCCCTTGAAGATCGCCGGTTCGTCCTCCGCCCAGACGCGGAAGAGGCCCGCGGTCACATGGACGTGGGTCAGGCCGTGCCGGGCCACGTGCTCGGCGACCGCCGCGCCGGTCAGGGGTCCCGGCGGTGCGACGACCACCCGGCCGCCATGTGCGAGCGTCACCCACACCTCGTACGTCGACGCGTCGAAGGCGTGGTTGGCATGGAACAGGACGCCGTCCAGGCCGCCTTCGGCCAGCCAGCGCCGGTGGGAGGCGAACGCCGCGACGGCCGCGTGCGGGGTGACGACGCCCTTGGGGCGGCCCGTGGAGCCGGACGTGTACATCACGTAGAGGGTGTTGCCGGGGTGGACGGCGGCGGGCGGCGGTGCCTGTCGGGTGTCGTCCTCGTCGTGCGGCGCGGTCACGTCGAGCACGGGGATGTCCAGATCCCGCGGCAGGCCCGCGACGTCGTCGGTGACCAGCAGGGCGGCGCGCGTGTCGGCGAGGATGAAGCGGGTGCGCGCGTCGGGGGTGCCGCGGTCGAGGGGGACGTAGCCCGCGCCGGTCTTGAGGACCGCGAGGAGCGTCACGACGAGGTCGGCCGAGCGCTCCATGCGGACGGCGATCAGCCGCTCGGGTCCCGCGCCGCGGGCGCGCAGGCGGTGCGCGAGGCGGTCGGAGAGCGCGTCGAGGTCTCCGTAGCCGAGCCGGGTGTCGCCGCAGACGACGGCGGTCGCCTCGGGGTGCCGGGCGGCGCGCTCGGCGAAGAGCCGCGTGACCGTGTCGGGCCGTGCGGCCGGGTCGTGGCCCGCCCGGCCCTCGGCGATGAGCTGTGCGCGCTCGGCGGGGGCGAGCAGGTCGAGGGCGGAGAGCGGGCGTGCCGGGTCGTCCGCCGCGGCCGCGAGGAGGCGGACACAGCGTTCGGCGACGAGACGGGCGGTGCCGGCGGTGAACAGGTCGGTGGCGTAGCCGAGGGTGCCGGTGAGGCCGGCCGGGCGGCCCTGTGCGTCGTGCCGTTCGGTGAGGTCGAAGGAGAGGTCGAAGTGGGCGACGGGCAGGTCGAGGGGGACGGGCTCGGCGTCGAGGCCCGGCAGCGGCCCCGACAGGGCGCCGGTGAACTTCTCGAAGGCGAACATCACTTGGAACAGCGGGTGGCGGGCGAGCGAGCGCGTCGGGTTGAGGGCCTCCACGAGCCGCTCGAACGGCACGTCCTGGTGCGCGAGCGCCGCCAGGTCCGCGTCCCGTACGCGCCCCACGAGCTCCGCGAACGCCGGGTCGCCGCTGGTGTCGGCGCGCAGCACCAGGGTGTTGACGAAGCAGCCGACGAGATCGTTCAGCGCCTCGTCGGGGCGTCCCGCGACCGGGGTGCCGATGGGGATGTCGTCGCCCGCGCCGAGCCGGGACAGAAGGGCGGCGAGTCCGGCGCGCAGCACCATGAAGACGCTCGCGCCGAGGTCCTGGGCGAGGGCGGTGAGGCGGGCGTGCAGGTCGGGGCCGATCGTGAGGGGCACGGTGCCGCCGCGGCGGCTCGCGATCCGCGGCCGCGCGCGGTCGGCGGGCAGGGCCAGTTCCTCGGGGGCGCCGGTGAGCCGCTCGCGCCAGAAGGCGAGCTGGCGGGCGACCAGGCTGTCCGGGTCGGCCTCGTCGCCGAGCAGTTCGCGCTGCCACAGGGTGTAGTCCGCGTACTGCACGGGCAGCGGCTCCCAGGCGGGGGCCCGGCCCTCGCGCCGGGCCGCGTACGCGTCGCCGAGGTCGCGCAGCAGGACGCCCATGGACCAGCCGTCGGCCGCGATGTGGTGCACGACCAGGGTGAGGACGTGCTCGTCGGGTCCGGTGCGGCACAGCCAGGCCCGCAGCGGCACCTCCACCGTGAGGTCGAACTCGTAGGCCACGAACTCGGCCAGGGACGCGGCCAGTTCGGCCGCGTCGAGGGTGCCCGCGCCGGTCAGGTCCGTGAGGAGTTCACGCGCGTCGTCGGCGTCGAGGATCACCTGGCAGGGTTCGCCGCCGGTCCGCCCGATGAGCGTCCGCAGGCTCTCGTGCCGCCCCACGACGTCCCGCAGCGCGGCCCCGATGGCCGCACGGTCCACGGCCCCGGACAGCCGCAGGCCGAGCGGGATGTTGTACGTCGCCGAGCGGCCCTCCAGCTGCCCGGTCAGCCACAGCCTCCGCTGCGCGAACGAAAGGGGGATCACTCAGGTTCTCCTCGGTGCGGAAGGTGTGTGTGGGGGGGCGGCGGGTCAGCGCATACGTCTCAGCGTGGGGCGTTGCGGGCCGTTGCCCGGCGGCGCGAGGTGCGGTCCCAGGGATGCCACCGTCGGGTGCTTGAACAGCAGTGGCAGGGGGAGCTCCACGCCGAGGGAGGCACGGACCCGGCCCGCGAGGCGCATGCTCAGGAGGCTGTCGCCGCCGAGTGCGAGGAAGCTGTCGTCGATGGTCACATCGGGCAGGCCGAGCACCTCGGCGAACAGGCCGCACAGGGCGCGTTCCCGCTCCGTGCGCGGCGCGCGGCCGCCCGTGGCGGTGGCATGCCCGGGGGCGGGGAGCGCCGTGCGGTCCAGCTTGCCGTTGACGTTCAGCGGCAGCGCGTCGAGGACGACGACCGCGGCGGGCACCAGGTGGCCCGGCAGGTGCCCGGCCAGCTCCTCGGTGACCCGTGCGGCATCGATCCGGTCACGCGTGACGCCGCCGCCGGGCACCACGTACGCGACGAGGCGCCGGTCGCCCGGTCTGTCCTCGCGGACCACCACGGCGGCCTGCCCGATCCACGCCTGTGCCAGGAGCGCCGACTCGACCTCGCCCGGCTCGATACGGAAGCCGCGCACCTTGACCTGGGTGTCGGCGCGGCCCGCGAACTCCAGCTGCCCCTCGGGGGTCCAGCGCGCCAAGTCGCCCGTGCGGTACATGCGTTCACCGGGCATTCCGTACGAGGCGGCGTACGGGTCGGCGACGAAGCGCTCCGCCGAGAGGCCGGGCCACTGCGCGTACCCGCGGGCCAGGCCCGCGCCCGCCACGTACAACTCCCCCACCGTGCCCGGCGGTACGAGGCCGAGGGAGCTGTCGAGGACATAGGTGCGGGTGCGGTCCATCGGGCCGCCGATCGGCACCGTGTCCGGGACGTGGTCACCGGGGGCGAAGGCCCGGCAGGTGGCGAAGGTCGTCGTCTCGGTCGGCCCGTACACGGCGACGACGGTGGTGCCCGGGCAGGCGTACAGCACGGCGCGCAGCGGCTCGGCGGGCACGCGTTCGCCGCCCGTCCACACCTCCCGCAGCCCGCCGAAGCAGTCCGCCGCCTCCTCGGCGAGCGCCCGCAGCAGACCGATCGTCAGGAACATGCCGGTCAGGCCGTGTTCGGCGATCAGCTCCTTGACGACGGGCGGGGTCAGCCCGCCGGGCGGTGCCACCACGATCCGGCCGCCGTTCAGGAGCGGCACCCAGATCTCGTACGTGGCGGCGTCGAAGGCGTGCGAGGAGTGCAGCAGGACCCGTTCGTGGGCGCCGCCGGTGAACCGGGAGTCCGTCGCGAGGTCGATGACGTCGCGGTGCGTGACGGCGACGCCCTTGGGCAGGCCCGTGGAACCGGAGGTGTACATCACGTACGCGAGGGCGTCCGGATGCGTTCCGGCGGCGGGCGCGGGGGCGCCGTCGTCCTCGGTGAGGGTGCGCGGCGCCCACGCGTCGGGGAGCAGCACGTTCGCCCCGGTGTCGCGCAGGATGAACCGGCGCCGCTCGCCGGGCCAGCGGGTGTCGATCGGCACATAGGCGGCGCCCGTCCGCACGACGGCGAGGAGCGCCACCACGAGATCCGCCGAACGCTCCATGGCGACGGCGACGCGGCGCTCGGGACCCGCCCCGCACAGCACCAGTTCGCGGGCCAACGCCTCGGCGCGCACGTCGAGTTCGCGGTAGGTGAGGCGGGTCTGCCCGTCCTCGACGGCGATCCGGTCGGGGTCGAGTGCCACGCGGGCGGCGAAGAGTTCCGACAGGTTCGGGGCGAGCGGCCGGCCGGCGCCCGCCGGGGACGCGCCGCGGCCCCAGTCGGTGAGCGCGCGTCCGCGTTCCTTCGCCGAGAGGACGTCCGTGCGGGCCACCCGGCGGCCGGGGTCCGTCGCCGCCGTCTCCAGGATCCGTACGAGTCGGTCCAGGATGTCGCGCGCGGTGGCGGTGCCGAAGAGGTCGGCGCGGTGGTCCAGGCGCAGCCTGAGCCGGTCGCCGGGGTGGGTGATCAGGGCCAGCGGGTAGTGCGTGCCGCCCTGGTCCTCGGTGCCGGTGACGCGCGGTCCCGGCGCGTGCGGGTCGTCGGGGGCGGCGGCGACCGGGTAGTTCTCGTGGACGACGACGGTGTCGAACAACTCGCCCTTGCCCGCGATGCGCTGGAGTTCGGCGAGCCCGATGTACTGGTGGTCGATCAGCCGGGACTGCTCGTCCTGCAACCGGGCGCAGACGGCGGACAGGCTGTCGCCGGGCTCGACGCGCACGCGTACGGGCAGGGTGTTGATGAGCAGTCCGACCATGTCGGCCACGCCGGGCAGTTCCGGCGGCCGCACCGACACGACGCCGCCGAACACCACGTCGTCGCGTCCGGTCAGCTTGTGCAGGAGCACCCCCCAGGCGCCCTGGATCAGGGTGTTGAGGGTGAGCCCGCCCGCCGCCGCGCGGGCCCGCAGCTCTCTGGTGAGGTGCTCGTCGAGTTCCGCGGTGAGGTGCGCGGACACCTGGGGGGCCGGGTCGGGGCGGGTGTCCGGGGCGAGCCTGGTCGGCCCTTCGATGCCCGCGAGCGCCGCCGTCCACGCGGCCCGCGCCGCTGCCCCGTCCCGGCCCGCGAGCCAGGCCAGATAGCCGCGGAAGGGCCGGACCCGGGGCAGGGACGCGGGGTCCCCGTGGTGTGCGTAGAGCGTGAGCAGTTCGCGTACGAGGACGGGGACGGACCAGCCGTCGAGCAGGATGTGGTGGTGGGTGAGCGCGAACAGGTGCTCTTCGTCGGCGAGTTGGATGAGCGTGAAGCGCAGCAGGGGCGGCCGTGACAGGTCGAAGCCGCGGTCGCGTTCGTCGGCGAGCAGCCGGGCGGCCGCGGTTTCGCGTGCGCCCGCCGTGCCGTCCTCGTGGTCGCCCGTCCCGTCCGCGCCGGGCAGGTCGCGCAGGTCGTGCTCCCGCCAGGGGGTGTCCACCTCCGCCGCGATCAGCTGGACGGGCCGGTCGAGGTCCTCGTGCAGGAACGCGGCGCGCAGGTTGGCGTGCCGGGCGAGCAGGGCCCGGCAGGCGGTGCGCAGCCGGGCGTGGTCCAGCGGGCCCGCGAGGCGCAGGGCGGGCTGGACGCCGTAGCCGTCCACGGTGCCCGACGCGCCGGGCGTGCCGTGCTGGGCGTGGTAGAGCAGCCCTTCCTGCAGCGGGGACAGCGGCAGGATGTCTTCGATTTCCGCGCTCACCGCGAAGTCCTCCAGGTGTTTTCGAGCCGCTCGATCTGTTCCTGGCTGAGCGAGACGAGGGCGAGGTCGGACGGCGACCTGCCGCCCGCCTCCGGCCGCCCGGCGTGCCGGGCCAGCGCGTGCAGGGCGTCGAGCCAGGTGTGGGCGAGTCCGGCCACGTCGGGTTCGGTCAGCAGGCCGCCGGGCCAGGAGAGGGTGAGCCGCAGTCGCGGTTCCGCGCCGTCCTCCTCGACCAGCGTGGTGATCTCCAGGGCGTGGGACAGGGGAAGCCCCGGGGTGCCGCGCGGCGGTCCCTGCGGGGTGGCGACGGGGCGCCAGGGTTCGGGGGTCCGGGAGACCGCGAGCCGCCCGAGGTGGTTGAAGAGGATCCGGGGCCGGGCGAGCGCGGCGAGCCGGGGCGCGGTGCGGTCGTTGAGGTGGCGCAGCAGGCCGTGGCCGACGCCGTGGCCGGGCACGGCGCGCAGCTGCTCCTTGATCCGCTTGACCGCGGCGCCCGCCTCGGGGCCGCCGGTCAGGACGGCGTCCCAGTGCGCCGCGTCGCTGTCGCCCGCGTCCAGGCGTACGGGATGCAGGGTCGTGAACCAGCCCACGGTGCGGGTCACGTCGGCGCCCGGCACGAGCGTCTCCTCGCGGCCGTGCCCCTCCACGTCGACCAGGACGCCGCCACCGCCGGGCCCGCCGTCGCGCCGTCGCCACGCGCCGACGGCGAGGGCGAGTCCGGCGAGCAGGACGGTGGGGGTGTCGGTGCGGTAGGCGGTGGGGAGCCGGTCGATGAGCGGCTCGGTGTCCGGCGCAGGAACGGTGACGGTGAGGGACCGGGCGGTCTCGCCCAGATCGCGCCCGGGGTCCAGTTCGCGGCCGCCCAGGGCGGGTTCGGGCTCCTTGAGGATCTCGGTCCAGAGCGGCAGCTCGGCCTCCCGGTGCGGCGTCAGCGCCTGCTCCGCGAGGGCGGCGGCCCAGCTCCGCAGCGAGGTCGCCACGGGCGCGAGGACCGGGCGGCGTCCGGCGGCGACGGCCTCCCACGCCGCGGCGAGGTCGGCGAGCAGGATCCGCCAGGACACCGCGTCGACGGCCAAGTGGTGGGCGACCAGAAGGAGTTGCCCCGGCCGGTCGCGCCCCGCGTCGCACCAGACGGCCTGGAGTACGACCCCGTCGCGCGGCCGCAGGCGGCCCTCGGCGGCCACGGTCTCCTCGACGACGCGGGCGCGCAGGCCCGCATCGTCGAGACCGGCCGCGTCGACGCGGCGTACGCAGCCCGCCGCGTCGAAGGACCCGGCTTCGGGGATCCACGGACGCCAGCGCGCGCCGTCGACGTCCAGGCGCATCCGCAGCGCGTCGTGGTGGCGGGCCAGCGCGTCGACCGACGCGGTCAGGCCCGCCTCGTCGAGGCCGGCGGGGGTCCATACGAGGACCGACTGGTGGAAGGCGTCGGCGCGGCCGCCGCGTTCGCGCAGCCAGTGCATGACCGGCGTCGGTTCCAGGGGGCCGGTGGCGGCCAGTGGCGCGGGCCCGGCGGGCGGGCTCGCGTCGGCCGTGTCGCGGGCCGCTTCGGCGAGTTCGGCGACCGTCCCGCAGCGGAAGACGTCTCCCGGGGTGAGGACGAGACCGGCCGCGCGCGCCCTGCCGACCAGGTCGATGGAGAGGATGCTGTCGCCGCCGAGGTCGAAGAAGCCGTCGTCGACGCCGACTTCGGGCAGTCCGAGCACTTCGGCGAACAGGCCGCACAGGGTGCGTTCGCGCGCCGTGCGGGCGGTCCTGCCGCCGGGGGCCGCGGTGAAGTCGGGCGCGGGGAGCGCCGCGCGGTCCAGCTTGCCGTTGGGCGTGACCGGCAGCGCGTCGAGCGGGACGACGGCCGCGGGCACCATGTAGTCGGGCAGCAGCTCGCGCACGGAGCGCCGCACGTCCGCCGGGTCGCAGGGTCCCGACGGCACGACGTAGCCGATGAGCCGGGGCTCCCCGGGTCCGTCCGCACGGACGACCACGGCGGCCTGTGCCACCTCGGGGTGCCCGAGGAGCGCCGCCTCGACCTCACCGGGCTCGATGCGGAAGCCCCGTACCTTCACCTGGTCGTCCACCCGGCCGACGTACTCGACCTGCCCGTCGGCGGTCCACCGGGCCAAGTCGCCCGTACGGTACATGCGTTCACCCACGGCGCCGTACGACGCGGCATACGGATCCGCGACGAAGCGCTCCGCCGTGAGTCCGGGCCGCCGCACATAGCCGCGCGCCAGCTGCACGCCCGCCACGTACAACTCCCCCACCACGCCCGGCGGTACGAGACTGAGCCGCCGGTCCAGGACGTACACCCGCGTGTTGGCGACCGGTTCGCCGATCGGCACCGGGCGGCCGCCCGCGTCCGTCGCTTCGTCGGGGCGGCAGTCCCACGCCGTGACGTCCACGGCCGTCTCGGTCGGCCCGTAGAGGTTGGAGAGCGGTGCGTCCACGGTGGCGTGGAAGGCGGCCTCCAGTTCCCGCGAGAGGGCCTCGCCGCTGCAGAACACGCGGCGCAGCGGCGAGGGTTCACCGGCCCTCGGTGCCTGGAGATAGGCGCGCAGCATCGAGGGGACGAAGTGCACCACGGTGACACCGCGGACGCGGATCACGTCGGCCAGATAGTCCGGGTCCTTGTGGCCCTCCGGCGCGGCGACGACCAGCGTCGCCCCCTGCACCAGCGGCCAGAAGAACTCCCAGACGGAGACGTCGAAGCTCGCGGGGGTCTTCTGCAGGACCCGGTCGGCGGGCGTCAGACGGTAGCGCTCCTGCATCCAGGTGAGCCGGTTGGCGATCCCCTCGCGGGTCACCATCACCCCCTTGGGGCGTCCGGTCGAGCCGGAGGTGTAGATCACGTAGGCGGGGTGGTGCGCGTGGCCGGGTCCGGGGTCGAGCGGGGTGTCCGGACCAGTCACGCCTGCGAGGTCGGCCACATCGTCCAGCACGAGCAGCGCGCGCCCCGCCGTCGGCAGTCCGTCGGCGGTGTCCGCGCGCGTCACCACGCACATCGGGTCCGCGTCCTTGAGCATGAACTCCAGGCGCTCGGCCGGGAGTTGCGGGTCGAGCGGCAGGAAGGCCGCGCCGGACTTGAGCACCGCGAGGAGCGTCACGATCAGTTCGGCGGACCTCGGGAGCGCGACGCCCACGACGCGCTCGGGGCCCGCGCCGAGGTCGGCGAGGCGCCGGGCGAGGCGCTCCGCGCGGGCGTCCAGTTCGCGGTACGTCAGCTCGGTGTCGCCGGAGACGAGCGCGGTGGCCTGCGGCGCCAGGGCCGTACGCGCCGCGAAGAGCTGCGCCACCGTGGCCTCGGGGACGGGTGCGCGGGTGTCGTTCCAGTCGGCCGAAAGGCGTTCGCGCTCGGCGGGTTCGAGGAGGTCGACCGAACTGAGGGGCCGGTCGGCGTCGGCGGTCACCGCGTCGACGAGGCGTATCAGGCGGCGCGCGAGACCGGCCGCGGTGGCGTCGTCGAACAGGTCCTTCGCGTACTCGACGGTGCCGGTGATCCCGGCGGCCGTGCCGTCCGGCGCGAACCGTTCGGCGAGCTCGAAGGAGAGGTCGAACTTGACCGCGGGCGCGGCGAGCGGCTCGCGCGCCACGCGCAGCCCGGCGAGCCGCGCGTCGCCGTCGGCCGCGCCCTGGAAGGCGAGCATCACCTGGAACAGCGGGTGCCTGGCGAGCGAGCGCCGCGGGTTGAGCGCCTCGACGAGCCGGTCGAAGGGCAGGTCCTGGTGGGCGTACGCCGACAGGCCGGACTCCCGTACGCGGGCGAGGAGTTCACGGAATGTCGGGTCGCCCGACGTGTCGGTGCGCAGGACCAGAGTGTTGACGAAGAAGCCCACGAGGTCGTCGAGCGCGTCGTCCGTGCGCCCGGCGACCGGCGCCCCCACGGGGATGTCCTCGCCCGCGCCGAGCCGGGTGAGGAGCGCCGCGAGGGCGGCCTGCACGACCATGAACGTGCTGGCGCCGCCGTCGCGGGCCAGGCGTCCGATCCGGTCGTGCAGGTGTGCGTCGATGACGAGCGGCACGGATCCGCCCCGGTGGGAGGCGGTCTGCGGGCGCGGCCGGTCGAAGGGCAGCGCGAGTTCCTGCGGAAGGCCTTCCAACGCGGCTTTCCAGTGGGCCAGTTGTTGCCCCGAGAGGCTGTCCTGGTCGTCGGGATCGCCCAGGAGTTCGTGCTGCCACAGCGTGTAGTCGGCGTAGCTCACCGGCAGCGGCGGCAGATCGGGGCCGCGGTCCTCGCGGCGGGCCTCGTACGCGGTGGACAGGTCGCGCAGCAGCGGCGGCACCGACCAGGCGTCGGCCGCGATGTGATGGATGACGAGGAGCAGGACGTGCGCGTCGGCGCCGACGCGCCCCCGGGGGGCGCGCGGCCGGGGGGGCCCGGGGGGGGGGGGGCCGCCGGGGGCCGTCCCCGCGGCCCACGCCCCCCCCCCCCGCCGCCGTGGTGGCGTACGTCCGACGCGTGGGCCTGTGCACGTGCTGTGCCTCTC
>NZ_JBHYJI010000082.1:0-35284 GCF_042740435.1 Streptomyces sp. NPDC059002
AGCTCCGCAGACACCCCGCGCCGCCGCTACGCGGCGGACAAAGGAATTGCTCCGCAATTCCGAATTCCGGCTCCGCCGCAATTCCCGGCCAACTCCGTTGGCCGGTGCCCGAATTCGCTCCGCGATTCGGGCTGGGTAGGAATTCGCTCCGCGAATTCCTACGGCTGGCTACGGGGCTGGGCCTTTCTCCCCTTGGCGCAGCCCTGACGACCCGTCAGTTCCTGGTATTTCCAGGCGAGTTAACCTACTAGGTTCTGACCATTCATCAAGTCGAGGCGCGTTCCGTCAAAACGACTCAAGATGACCCGCCGATCAGTACGGGGCACTCATGGCAATCCCAGGTAAGGATAGAGAGCGGGGTGCCCTCTTCGCTCCAGGCGATGACGCCAGGGTGGCCGTTGACGATCGCCGCGTGTCCTCGTGCTGCGCTGCCGGCCACTCGCGTATGGGTGGCGACTTCAGTGGCTCCAAGGGTGACGAACTTGCCATTCGGGGCGTGGACGGTGAACTTCATTCAGGGTGGAGAACCTGCAGCAGCTGTTCGAACTGGCCGTCGCGGGCCGCGGCCAGGAAGGCCTGGGTCACCTCGCATTGCTGTCGTCCAGCGCTTGTCGGCTGCTGGGCGGTCTGTACTTTCCTGCAGGCGCGGCTGGTGAGCATTTTGGTCGCGTCAGCGGACTTGTCGAGAATCGTGCCTATCTCCTTGTGGGGCACGGCGAATATGTCGTGCAGTACGAAGGCCAGTCGTTCGTCCGGGCGCAGCGAGTCGAGGACTGTGAGGAGCACGAGGTCGATGGAGTCTCCGAGTTTCGCAAGGTCTTCTGGGGCGGGGCCGTCGTCGAGTGTCACGGTGAATTCGGCCAGTTGGTCGTCGAGCGTGATTTCCGGGCGGGTACGGCCCGATCGCAGGACATCGAGGCTGATGCGGCTGACCACTGTGGTCAGCCAGCCGCTGAGGTTGTCGATGGTGCCGGTGTCTTGGCGGGACAGGCGTAGCCATGCTTCTTGGATCACGTCTTCTGCGTCGGCGTGTGATCCGAGCATGCGGTAGGCGACGGCTCGGAGCTGGTCGCGCTAGGACTCGAAGGCGTCGGTGATCGGATCTGCGAGGAAGGCCGGTGACGCCGAGTGCCTGTGGTGCGGCTGTCCTGTTGATGGGTTGGGGGCTCGGCTTTTCGGTGCTGTGTCGGTCGGTGGGGCGTGGTTCGGTCGTGTTTTCTATGCCAGGAGGAGTGCTCGGTCCCAGGTCGGGGGTGTGTCGGCTGTCGCGGACAGGAGTGCGAGGAGCACTCCGGCGGTGCCGTCGAGGAGTCCGGGGCCGTTGGATGTGACGAATGTGCCGGATGTCAGGAGGTGTTGGGTCAGCTCCGTGGCGGCGTGGGTGAGGTCTGGTTCTTTGGTCTCGTGGGCCCATCGTGCAGTGATGTGGAGCAGGCCGGCGAGTCCGTGGCAGAGGCCTGGGGCGTTGTGGGCGCGGTGTCGTGCGGTGGGGCGCTGGTGGACTGCCTTGATGGCGTGCAGGGAGAGGTCGAGCAGGGTGGGGTCCTGGAGTGCGGATCCGGCGAGCCAGAGGGATCGGGCGATGCCGGGGCTGCCGTAGCACCAGGAGGCGCCGGCGGTGCGGGGTGTTGGTGGGGCGGGGTGTCCGGGCGGGGCGGTTTTTGCGGGCCAGTCGGGGCCGTGTGTGTCGTTGGTGTGTTGGGCGGCGAGCCAGTGTGCGGTGCGTGCTACGGCCTGTGTGTGTCCGGGGACGGTGATGTCGGCGGCGAGGGCGAGGGAGAGCAGTGCCAGTGGGCCGGCGATGCCGTGGGCCAGGCCGTGGTCGAGCATGCCGTGGGGGAATTCTTTGCGGGTTGCGGTGTCTTGGATGGCTGCTGCGGGGGTGTACCAGTGGGGGGTTCCGTCGTGCTCGCGGCACAGGGTGACCAGGGCGGTGAGTACGGCGTGCAGGGCGTGGCGGGTCTGTGGCTCGTGGTGGCGGCACAGTAGGTAGGCGCCGGTGCCGGTGAGTCCGGAGATGGTGTCGAAGGTGCGGGCGGGTGTGCCGTGGGGGTGGTGGGTGAGGGTGTGTGCTTGTGCGGTGGCCTGGCGGGTGAGGTTTTCGTGGATGCCGGGGAGTGTGTCGGTGGTGCCGGTGAGGGTCCAGGCGGTGTAGGCGAGGCCGGCGAGTCCGCCGAAGAGGCCTGGGGATGTGGTGTGCAGGCGGCGGGCTCCGGCGGCTGATGCGGTGAGGTAGCCGTGGGCGAGGTCGTCCCAGCCGTGTGCAGGCAGGCTCTGGTGGAGTTGGTGGTAGGCCAGGGCGATTCCCGGGCCGCCGTCGGCGAGGTCGGGTCGTACGCAGGTGGGGGCGGGGCGGGGTTGTCCGGCCAGGGTGGTGGCCAGGTCCAGGGCTGCGGCGGCGGTGTCGGGGGGCAGGAGCGTGTGCCGCGGCTCCGTCGTCGGCTCTGTCATCGTGGGCTCCCCTGGGGGTGCGGGGTGTCGTGTGCGCCCGCTCGGGGGCGGGCGCACACGGTGGGTGTCCGTCGGTGACGGGTGTCCCGGTGGGTGTCTGTCCGCTGCTAGGGGCAGCGGGGTGGTTCGGTGCAGCCGTCTGTGCGGTCGGTGGTGAAGATGGTGTCGCAGCACATCATCGGTTCCAGTGTCTGCGCGTCGGTCTCGGGCAGTTCCTGGAGTTCGAGTACTTCGAGTGTTTGGCTGTCCATGTGGGTTCTTCCTCTCGTTGGCCTGGCTGGTCAGGGGATGTCGACCAGCCAGGAGCGGTTCCCGCCGTGTGTGAGGCGCAGCAGGAAGTCCAGGACGCCGGCCAGGCCGACGTTGTAGGCCGCGCAGACTTCGCGCAGGGTGTCGTCGGGGATGAGGAGTCGGTTCTTGCGCAGGGTTGCCCGGGCGTGCAGGCAGGCAGCGGTCTGCGCTGCCTGGTCGCGGTAGTGGTCGTCGCCGGTGGTGTCGGCGATGTCGAGCAGGAGTTCGGCGTTTCCGGCTGCGCCGTGGCAGGTGCTGGGGCCCAGTCGGCTGCGGTCGTGGTGGGCCGCGTGTGCGGCGCGTTCGGCGTAGGTGCGAAATCGTCTCTCGCCGGTGGTGTGCCACAGCCGGATGAGGAAGGTGCCCACGCCGGAGGCGCCGTGGCACCAGAAGTTCAGGTCGGTGCGTTCTGGCTGTCCTGGTCCTTTGGGCCAGTCCGCCCGGTCGCCGCGGGTCCGGGCGGCCGTGCACAAGGTGTGGCCGGCTGTGGTGGCGGCGTGGATGAGGTCGGTGCGGTGGAGGTCGCGGCCTGCGGCGAGGAGGAAGGTGGCGGTGCCGGCGAGGCCGTGTCCGAATCCGTAGAGGGTGGTGCCGGTGGGTTCGTCTGTCTGGCGGGGTGGGCCGGCCGGGGGGTGGGGGGTGTTGGTGGTCAGGTGCAGGAGGTTGTCGGCGCACTGGGAGGCGCGTTGGGCGAAGCGGGGGTCGCCGGTGGTGTGCCACAGGTGCAGTTGTGTCAGGCCGGCTCCGGCGAGGCCGTGGCAGATGTCGGGGTTGGTGGTGTCCAGGGGGATGTGCAGGGCGTATTGGTGTGTGCGGTCGGCCAGTTCGGTGTCGTCCAGGGTGAGTGCGGCGTCGTGCAGGGCCCAGGCCGTGCCGGAGCGGCCGAAGTACAGGCCGGGCAGGATGCGTCCGGGTTCGGCGAGGCGTTTGTCCAGCCAGGTGGCCGCGGTGCGCAGGGTGGGCTGGGCGGTGTGGCGGCCGTGGCGGACTGCCCGGTTGAGGACGGCCAGGACGCCGGCTGCGCCGAGTTGGAGGCTGCAGGGGTCGGCGCGTGGTGTTGCGGAGGGGCGTGGCCACAGGTCGTCGCCGGTCGGGTCGATGGTCGCGGTCAGGTGTGCCAGGCCGTCATTGATCAGGCGTTCCAGGGTCGGGCGGGCCAGGGTTGGGGCCGGGTGGGCCGGGGCCGAGGTCGGGTGGGGCACAGGCGGGTAGGCCGGGGTCGGTCTCGGTTCTGCTGTGGTTGTGCCGGCGGCGGTGGGGGGTTGTCGGCGTAGAAACGTGGCGGCCTCCTCGAGTGTCCAGCGTGCCGGGAGGTCGGCGGTCAGGCCCAGGATCAGGGGCGTCAGCGCGTGCAGTGCGGGCGAGGTGGGGGCGGCGGTGTCGACAAGTGCCGCGATGCGTTGCCCGGCGCCGCGGCCGGCGGGCGAGTCCGCGGCGAGGACGGGGATGATGCCGCTGGTGACGTGCAGGAGGGTGGCTCCCAGGCTGTAGCAGTCGGCTTCGGGGCCGGGTACGGGAGGTGGTGTGCTGTCCTCGTGTGGGGTGGGTTGGTCGAGGTATTCCGGGGCGGTGAACCCGGCGGTGCCCCGTAGCGGGGTCTTCTCGCCGAAGTCGGCCGTGCATTCCATGTCGATCAGGACCGGCTGGTTCTGAGGCGTCATCATTACGTTGCCGGGTTTGACGTCGCGTAGTACGACACCGGCGTCGTGTGCCGTGCCGATCAGTCGGGTGAGTTCGCGTGCCACGTTCCAGGCCACGGGGGTTGGGATGGGGCAGGCGTCACGGGTGTGGCGCTCGGCGCACCAGCGCGCGAGGCTGGTGCCCGGGATCAGGTCCTGGACGAGGAAGAGGTGGCTGCCGGCCTCGAAGACGTCGCGTGCGGCCGGGGTGATGCCATGGGGTGCGAGCCGTTTCAGGACGGTGTGTTCGTGGCGCAGCCAGTGTTGTGCGTCGTGGCCGTGTGAGTCGGCGCCCACGTGCGGCCGGGCTTCTTTGATCAGTACGTCTTCGTCGAGGTGCTGGTCGTGGGCCCGGTAGACGCCGCCGCGGTTGGAGTGGCGGATGGCTTCCACGATGCGGTAGCGGCCGGCCAGGAGTACGGGGTCGCCGCGTCGGCGCCCGGACGCGGCAGGCTGGGGCGTGGGCGGTTCGAAGGGGGGAAGGGCCCAGGCGGGCGGGGAGAACCACGGGTTGCGTTGGTCGGTGACGAACGTCCCGTCCGGTGCCCGTAGTTGGCTCTCGTACAGTCCCTCGTCGGTGAGGACGGGCGCGGATGTGAAGCTGCCGTAGCGGTAGTGGACCAGGCTGTCGGGCTGGTATCGCCGGTCGGACAGGATCGCGGGTCCGGCCAGCCCCAGGGTGGCTTCGTGGAGGAGGCGGGCGAGCGTGCGCAGGTGTTCGTCGTCGCGGGGGTAGACGGTGAGGAACTTGCCTGACTGGGCTCTGGGTGCCCGGACCGAGTTGAGCTCGGCGGTGATTTTGGGTGAGGCGGCGAACTTGAACGCGCACGCGTGGGTGACCAGGACCCTGGCTGCGCGCTGCAGAACATGCGGCGCGGACGGGCGGGTCGCGGACACGTGCAGTTTCCAGCCCTGTTCCCGGCGCGGGTGGTCCGGCGGAGTGACCATGCACCAGGTCTCGCCGTCACGCAGCGTCCACCCCGTGACGCCCTCCTTCAACAGCGCACCCATCGTGATTTCCCGATAGCCCACCGTCACGCCATCAGGATACGGCGCGGCGCAGCCAGGGGTTGTGGCCTTGGGCCAACACACGTCACGCCATCCCGGTCTGTCCAGGACCTGCACCTCCGGCGGATCCCCCGGGCGGGATGCTGCGGCGAGGCGGGGGGCCTCGGCAGGGTGGGGGCATCCGCGCATCACAAGGCGGCACTCGAATGGCATGTGCCGTGCGGGCCGGGTCATTTGAGGCGACGACCGAAGTAAAACCGGACCGGGGCGGGGCGTAGTGGACCGGGGCGGGGCCATTCACCTGGCTGCAGGGTCCATCACGACCGGTCTCCACCGGTCCCCCGCACCCAGCGCCGGGGTGTCGGCGCCGGGGTGCCGGTGCCCATGCGCGTCCCTGCCCGCCCGCACTGACGCGCACACCACCAGCAGATTCACACCCGATGCTGAAAAACCGCCCGCCTTCGCGCCACTCCCCCACAGGGCCGCGGGACATGCCCAGCGGGGCCCGGGTGGCTGCCGCACGGCTGCTCCCTGGCCGCTCACACCCGCGAGGCGGGACAGCTCGTCTACGCGGCCGCCGGAACACTGGCCACTACCACCGGGCGCGGCACCTGGGTGGCCCGGCCGACCGCCTGACGTGGACACCGCCCGGATTCGCCCGCTCCCACCGCTTCTACGGCCGTACCGACGCGCGCCTGCTGACCGTTCCGGTCGAGCTGTGCGGCGAACTCCCGGTGTATCCTGGTGTGTTCACGGTGAGTCCGCTGCTCCGCGAAGCCGTCCTGGCCCTGGCCTGGCCCTGGCCGAGGACCGGCCCGAAAAGCCGTCCCGGAGCCCGTCGGCGGCTCCTCGCCGTGGTCATCGACGAGCTGTCCGACAGCCCCGGACGATCGCTATCGGGGCGCGGGCCCGCGCGATGCGCTGGTCGGTGATGCGGATACCGGCGGAGAGACGGGCGCCGTGGGCGGCGTCCCTTCGCAAGCGGGTCCGCCTCGTCGCCGCCGGCAGAGGCAGAAGGCCGCCCTCAGCGGATGACACGAAGTGCATTGGGAATCCTTTCACCGGGTGGCACCGCGGCCGACGAAGGCGTCACGGGATCAGCGGCGGCCTTCACCCGGCAGGCTGGGTGCTGCTGCACGGAACGTTGACCGGGTCATCCATCTGGCCGGTGGGCAGGGCACCGCCGGTGGCGGAGCGCTGGCGGTGGGTATGGCGCTGCCCATGGCGATCCACTCCCTGCCCGTCAGGCCCACCGGTTTGGGCACCTCTGCGGCCCGGCTCAGGCCCATCCGGAACCCTCCGTCCCCGGACACCGACCTGATGCAGTTTCTGCGGGAGGTCGTCCGCTCCGGCTACCCGCAGCGACTCGCCGCGCTGGCCGACGGCTACTGCCTGACCATCGACCCTGACCAGGTGCGGGCCGAGGCCCGGTTTCTGGCTGGCGAACTCGCGGCGTTCGAGATCCGGCACGACCCGGCCTACATCGAGGTCATGTGCGCCTTCCGCCAGCTGATGATTCCGGTCGACGACCCCGCCCTGGGGAGGGCGCTCACCCGGAGCTACCTGATCCCGATGCTGGTCGACGACGAATGCGACGAGAGCCGGACCGCGTACCGGGGGCTGGAAACCGCGATGCTGAAGGGTGTCGCCCGGCCCCGGCACGGCCTGGCCCTCGTCAGCTCCGCCCTGCACCCGCAGTCGGCCTACACCGAGCACATGTTCAACGAGCTGTCCCGGTTCTGCTCACCGGCGTTTTTGAGTGTGCGCAAGGCGTTCTACTACCAGGCGTTCACCGGGGTGGTGCTGGAATCCGGCTACACCCCCGATGCCCGCGACGACATCGACACCGAGTATGTGCGCAGGCGCTCCGGCTACGGCGAGTTCTTCGCCACCGCGCTGGCCGTGGCGTACGGCTGTCTCGACTTCGAGCGCAACATCCCGCTGTGGGGTGCCACACTGAGCTCCTGGGTGGATTTCTTCAATGACATCAACGACCTGATGTCCTGTTACAAGGAGACGCTGGGCGGCGAGTTCCCGGTCAACAGCATCTACCGCAAAGCGGTCCAGAACGGCCTGCCCCTGATGGACTCCTACGAGGCGGCCTTCCGCCGGGGAGTGGCCAACTAT
Organism: Streptomyces sp. NPDC059002; assembly: GCF_042740435.1. Classification (NCBI taxonomy): domain Bacteria; kingdom Bacillati; phylum Actinomycetota; class Actinomycetes; order Kitasatosporales; family Streptomycetaceae; genus Streptomyces; species Streptomyces sp. NPDC059002. Next base: position 7,557 of record NZ_JBHYJI010000082.1, read on the forward strand.
CACCGGATCCACGACCTGGGCAGCTCGGAGCAGCGGCCGCTCCTGCTGCACTACCTGCAGGGCTATGTCCACTGGCATCTCACCTCCGACCGCTACCGCTGGGGCGAGTTCACCGCACTGACCTGAGCGGATGGCACAAAGCCTGCTGCTGGTCTTTTCTCCGGGCGGCATCGCGGCCGGCAGAAACGCCACGGGAACAGCAGCGGACTGCGGCGGGTCTGCTGGGACAGAAGCGTGATCGTCTTTACGGAGATCTTCGCAGAGCCCCGAGAATTCCTTGGACGCGGGCCGCCGCCCGTGGAGCCTGTGATGTCGCGCTGGGTGCTCACGGGCCGTGCGCGACGGCGTCGGTGCCACGGTCGGCCAGCGCGGCGCTGATGGGTTGATGTTGGGAAGTGGCCCAGGTGCGCCGTCCGCTCGGTGGCCGCTCAGCGGCACCTCAGGCTCAGGCGGGTGGCCGGTGCAGCAGATACCGGTCGGTGTTCTCCGATTCGTGGTAGGCAAGGACGCCGGGGATGCAGGAGACCAGCACGCCCTGTGCGATGCCCACCAGTTCCAGCCCGGTCGTGAGGGCGTACTCGCCGTCGTCGGTCACGGCATCCGAGAAGACCACACAGCTCTCGGGCGCCCCGGCCGCACGCAGCAACTGCTCCACTGCTTTGGGGTTCTGCTCCCCGGTGGCGAGCGGCCGGGCCCAGCGTTCATCGAGGCTGTGCTCAAATCCCCCCGCGAGTTCCTGCCGGAACTTCTCCCAGTGCCGGGCTGTGGGCTCCTCCAGCAGAGTCAGCAGTCGGGCCCGGCGCGAGGAGGTGATGAACGACCGGACCGCTGCCCGAGCGTGTTCCTGCAGAAGTGTGCTGTCCATGGCGCCGAGGCTGCCAGCTCGCGCCATCCGTCAACGCATTCCCACGTCCTGCGGCGTCCGTTCAGGGCACAGACAAGCGGCACATGGACGACGCTCAGGCCGATACTCCGAGTGATGCGCTCGCCTGTCCGTCCGCACTCATTGCTCCGCATGTCCGCAGCCGGGGAGATACAGCGGTCCGCCCACAACCGCCCCGATGAATCGTTCACAGGCATCACGGCGCTCTGGCCTGCGCTGCGCGACGGAATCGGCCTCCGCCGCGCCCGGACGAGCACCTGTCCCGAAGGTGCCACCAGTGCCGTCCGCCCCCGAGATCAGGTTTCGCGGACGGCACCGGTAGAGCCAGCAACGACAAGAGGCTCTTCACGATCGAGGGTGTGGTCGCGGTCTGGAGCTTCCTTCTCCCTCTCCCTCCGCGCTGCTGGCCCGGGTGCCTGCCTCGGTGTGGGCGACGCGGAGGCCGTCGATCATGAAAGCCGCGAAACGGCGTGCTGCTGCGTCGCGCGTGGAGGCGGGTGCGGCGGTGAGTCCGCGGCCGGCGAGGAGGATGACGACGAAGTCATCGAACACGAAGTCCGGACGCAGTCGACCTGCAGCCTGCGCGCGGCGGATGATGGTCGAGACGACACGGCCCAGCTCCTCGCGGTGTGCCGCGAGGTCGACGACGCCGGGGTGCGCCGACATGAACGCGTCCGTGAAGCCCTGGTTGCGCGCGTTGAGGAGCAGGATGCGCTCGACGACGTCACAGAACCCGCGCCACGGATCCGGGTCGGCGGTGCCGTCGTAGACGATTGAGCTGCACTCGGCGAGCTCTTCCTCGAAGGCCTCGAGCACCAGGTCCCGCTTCGTCGGGAACCGGCGGTACAGGGTCGCGGGCCCGACGCCCGCACGCCGGGCGATCTGTCGCATCGTCACCTCCAGCCCGGACTCCGCGAAGAGCTCCCGGGCCGCGGCGAGGACACGGTCGCGGTTCTCCCTCGCGTCGACACGCAGCAGGTGATTCATCTTTCAGGCGGTCTCTCTCACAACAGCAAGTGGACGCACGCGTCCGTTACGTTCGACCGTACGGGAACCAACCGGCTCGAACCAGCCAGGAGCGATGCATGCGAGCAGTCTCCATCCATACCTTCGGCAGCCCGGACGGCATGGCGGTCGTCGACATCCCGGTCCCCAGCCCAAGCCCAGGCGAGGTCGTCATCCGAACCGCCGCGATCGGGGTCGGCGGAGTCGACGCGGTGATCCGGCGCGGCACACTGGGCGCACTCGGCCCGGCCATGCCTGGCGACGGTCTGGTGCCGGGAAGCGAGGTGGCAGGGACGATCACGGCCGTGGGAGCGGGCGTCGAGGCGTCGTGGCTCAACCGGCGCGTCTGGGCGTTCACCGGCGTCTCAGGCGGCTACGCCGAGCACGCGGTCGCACGGATCGAGAACGTCACGCCACTGCCCGCCGGCCTGACGCCCGTCGACGCGGTGACACTCGGCAGCGCGGCCCCGGTGGCGCACTTCGCCCTGCAGCAGGCGCACTTCGCCAAGGACGAGACCGTGCTGGTACGCGGCGCGGCCGGCAGCATCGGCATCGCAGCCGTCGAGATCGCAGCCCGAGCCGGGGCACGGGCAGTCGCGGTGACCACGTCGTCAGCCGAGCGGGGCGAGCGGCTGACGGAATACGGCGCGACACACGTGCTCGACCGCGACGGGAACAGTACGCGCACTCCCGGGCCAGCCGACTTCGATGTGATCGTCGACATCGTCGCCGGGCCAGCGCTGCCCTCGTTCCTCGCGCGGCTCGCACCCCATGGCCGGCTCGTGCTGGTCGGCCTCGTCGCCGGACCTCCTCCGGCGGATTTCGGGCCGGCGCTGCTCAGCCGGTTCCGGCAGTCGGTGTCGGTGGCGACCTTCAGTCTGGACACGGTGCCGCGAGCTGACCTGGCCCGGGTACGCGCCGACCAGTTCGAGGCCGCGGCGCGGGGCGACCTCAGCGCCGTCGTCCACGCCGTCCTCCCGCTCGAAGCCGCAGCAGACGCCCATCGGCGGATGGATGCTGGCGAGGTCTTCGGGCGTATCGTCCTGACACCGTGACCCGCTGCCGCCCGGTCTCAGGCTGGTGCACAGCCGATCGACACAGCGGTGCCGCCGCGCGCCGTGTGAGCACGGAAGTTAGGGATGCCCCGGTCACGACACCGGGGCGACGCGGCACGCGAGCACGCGGAAGCGATCTGGAGGGCACTCAAGCAGGCCCGCCCGGCAGGTCTCCACATGCCTCAGTTGATGCGGGCTACCGAGCTGCCCCGCAGCCAGGTGCAGTCGGGGATGGCGATGATGCGCGACATCATCGCGAAGAAGGGCTGGCCACTGGCGATTTACACCGGGGCAGACGGCTACGTGTTCAGCGCGGACCCGAACGAGCTGGAGGCTTACGAGACGGCCCGGGTGCACGTGCTGCTCACCGAGGTACGCCGCCTGATCACCGGCACCATCGCCCCGCACGCCGCCCTCGATCCGGAGGACAAGCGGGTACGGCACATCGTCGCCCAGCTCAACTCCGTCGAGTCCACTCTCGACCTGATCGCCTGACGGAAGGCTGACGTCATGCCGATATCCCTCGGACACCACCGACCTCGAATGGACCCTCATCGAACCCTTGCTGCCGGTGCCGGCCTGCCAAACCCCGCGCGGCGGCAGGCCCGAGGCCCATCCCCGGCGCGAGATCGTCGATGCCCTGCGCTATCTCGTCGACACCGGCTTCAAATGGGCCGCTCTTCCTCAGGATTACCCGCCGTTCAAGACGGTCTTCGGGTTCTTCAGCCGCTGGTCCGCCGCGGGGGTCTTCAACCTGATCCGTGACCAGCTGCGGCGCCGGATCCGACGCATGATGGGCACGTCGCCGAACCCGGTGGCGGCGGTGATCGGTTCGCAGTCCGTCAAGGTCGCGGCCACCGTCCCGCGCGCCACGTCGGGATACGACGCCGGAAAAAGACGCCGGGCCGGAAGAGACAGATAATCGTGGACCTCAAAGGGCTCCCGCTGTTCGTGATGGTCACCCCGGCCGACATGCACGCCAGCGTCGCCGCCCGCGAGGCCCTCTTCCGGCTCCGGCTGATGCACCCTGAAATCACTATCGTCTGGGCTGATCTGGCCTACGCGGGCACACTCGTTGACTGGGCCAAGACCTTCCTCCACCTGACGATCAAGACCGTGAGCAGGCCAAAGGGGGCCGAGGGGTTCGTGATCCTGCCGAGGCGCTGGGTGGTGGAGAGGCCGCTGGCGTGGTTGTGGCACGCGCGCCGGAATGTGCGCGACTACGAGACCCGGCCCGAGCACTCCGAGCAGATGCTCACGCTCGCCTCGATCACGCTCATGACCCGCCGACTCGCCCGGCCCGCCGTTTACCCGAATGCGGCAAAGCCCCGCGTCCCCCAGGCCGTCGCAGCGGCCTGAGCGTCAGAAGTCCCAGTCCAGTTCATCCTCGTCGACTGCGACAGGCAGGTAACCGTCGACCGCCTCGCCGGTCTCCAGAGCCGTGGCTGTCGCATCGAGGAGGGCCGGGAGTGACGCCCACATGGGGTGGTGTGAAAAGGAGCATCCTGTTTCATGATCGGCATCGCCGATCCTTCCGCGGCGACGATAGGGGCGCTGGTCCAAGATGAGGTAATCCCCTGCACCGTCAAAGGCGAAGGGGATCCATTGCGCATGCCACCACGGCCCGTACTCCCCGTCCGGGTCGCCTTCTTCTGCTCCCGCTAGCTCATCTCCGTAGATCTTCATGCGTGTTTGCCAGGCCCTGGTGATGCTCTGCGCATCGAGCAAAGACCAGAACGGTGGAAGCAGGTCGTAGTGGCCCATGCCGTTGTGCCGCAGCAACGACTCCACCAAGGGCTCGGGGAACGGCTGTCCGATGGCCTGTTCGGCCACGCCAATTGCCGAGCGCTCCGCCGGGGGGCCAAGAGCAGCAAACGTACGAGGCGTGTGCCGGGCGAGCCAAGTCTCTATACGGGTCCACGACTCGGATATCGACGAAGTCATCCTGGGATCATGCCAGTTCGACGCGCCGCCGAACGGGAGGATTCGAGACGGGTTCTCAGCGACGAACGGTGTCGGGTAGGGCCCTGCTGCGCCAGGCGGCGAGTTGGGTGTACGCGGGTGAGAGGTCGGCGCTGATGCCGACCCGTCCGAGGGCCTTGGCGACCGGCGCCGGAGAATGTGACAGGCCAAAGAGACCGTATGCACTCGACCCTGTGCGTCGGTGGGCTCCTGGGACTTGTCCGCTGCCCGCAGGGGCGGTTCGCCTGGAGGCGGGTCAGGGTGCCCTCGATCAAGGGGGATCGTCGTCGTGGTCGATCCACGGGGCAAGGACCGGCTCGAAACGCGCACGCGCACCGATCGTGGTCAGGGATCGGTGCGCCTGCGGGTGTGAGGCGGCGAGTGGAGCTCAGCCTGTGACGAGGCGGGCGCCGAAGAAGGGGGAAGTGACGCTACCGAAAGCGTAGTCGAGGCGGTCAAAACTGAAGAACCAGGAGCACTTTCGCCCTTCCCAGTTCTCTCCCCGGCAGGGGACGCGTGCATCGTCGGCGCCGGCAGTCACCGTGCCCTGGGCAACCACTCGTGAGCCGTCGCCCGTGAGGCTGAAGACCGGCCCTCCGCTGTCCCCTTGCCCGGGGCCGTATTGGGCAGTGTCTTCGACTGCGTAGGCGCCGGCGCTGGGAGTGCCTGGAGGGATGGAGGGGTCGACGTAGCTGACCCGGAATCCGCACAGTGCTCCGGAGCGTGAGCCGGAGGTGCAGACGTAGTTGCCGACGAAGGTACCGGTCCAGCCGTCGATGGCCTTGGTGAAGGTGGAGTTCTGCCAGTTGCCGTCCCACATCCGGCCGGACCCCGCGGCCCCGATGCTCGCGTGGTCGGCGCCGTTGCTGTGGTTGCCGTACACGCCCATCAGATCATTGCCGCCGTCATAGGCGAGGGTGCCGTCGGCGCCGCAGTGGCCGGCGGTGAGCAGGGCGGGAGCATCGTTGGCCAAACGCAGGGGCCAGCCGACGGTGCAGTTGGAAATGCGGGCGCCGGCGTAGTAAGGCGAGATGTCGTCCTCGCGGCAGTAGCCAGCGCCGTCGGCACACCTGCCCGTCAGGGGGATGTCCTTGGAGCCGTGAGGGCTCGCGCCGGTGGCCAGGGAGACCGGGATCTCGTCGACGGCGCGCGGGTGTCGTCGCGTACCAGGGGACCACCGCACGGCGATACCGCTGCCGTCGGGCTGGGGCACGGCCATGGTCGTGCCCCCCGAGGCGTTGAGTTTGTGCACCGCAGTGCGCAACGCGCTGGCGCTGAACCGCGCGGGAAGAACCTCGACCGGCACCTCCCCCGCGCGGCTGCTGAGTTGGCGACGCATGCTGTCGGGCACGGTGCCGTGCCAGTACACGCGCAGCGCCCGGTTCTCCGGGGCGGCGACGATGCCCACCGGATTGTCCTGCCGTTGCGCGCGCGCCGCCTTTTCGATCCTCATGGCCTTGGTGTTGAGGCGCTGCTGCAGGCCGAACAGGTCCGTCCAGGTGGCGAAACCACCGGGCACCGGCCCCTTGGGCAGCGGCAGCCCGGACGTCCCCGGGGCAGCGCGCGGCACGGGTTTGGGCGGATTACTCGCGGGCCGTTCCGCGCCTGCGGCCGCCGCGACGGCCGAGCACGTCAACACCAGCACTGTCCCCAGCACGACGGTTCTCGTGCGCTGTTTGCCCCGGATCCTGCTTCGGTGCCCGTCCAACGTCGGCGAGGTGTCGTGCCGGCTCTGCGCAGGACGTGACCTCGGCCCCCAGACCCATCTGAGGAAACGTAACCGGCGTGCCATGACATCCCCCTTAAGGCTTGAGGAACAACAGGCGGAAGCATCACACGCAGCAGCAGGCACGGTCATGTTCTGTTCCGCTCATCGGAACGACTCCACCTGTGCGAGGGGTGTGAGCGGGAGAGCCCGCGCTGCCGGGCTGCTACGTCGAAGGTTGATCAACTGTGCGGGTCCTGCCAGGGGTTGTGCCGCACCTGCAGTAGCGGCCTGCCCAAGCACGAGGGGACGCTGCGGGTCACGGTGGTGGAGCCGTCGCGGCGCAAGGATCGCAAGCACCGCTGGACCGAGTCGTTCAACGAGCGGACCTGGGACCGGGACAAGTGCGAGGCCTGCCAGTCAGCGGCCGCGGAACCAATCTCCCAGGACAGCACACCTAGATGGACGACTGCCCCGCCACTTCAGGTGTCCATCGGCTTCCCCCGAGCGCTCCGACAGAGTGTTCGGTTCCGCCACCGGACCGCCGGCCACACCGCAGGCCTCGAGCTGTCCCGACCGGCAAGCAATCTCCGCAAACGCGGATTCCTCCCAGCCGCCAGACGGCGCCAACGGCTCCGCGTCCCACACCTCGACCGTCAGCGCGGCCGTATGAGTGTGGCCGCCACTGGTGAAATCCAGGCGCCCATGATGCGCCGCCACAAAGGGCCCCCTCTCCCATCCCTCAGGGAACCGTGAGGGCACCTGCATGCCGTCGTAGTCCTGCAAGGCGAACCCGTAGAAGTCAACTTCCACCGGCACCTCTCCGTGACTGACCAACTCAGGCATACCCGTCCCCCTCACCCCCGAGACACCACGGCGAACCTACCCGGCCGCACCAGTGCGGCGTATCGCCACCCGCAGCAACGGTGTTTGTCACTGCCACGGTCCGCCGCCACACACGAGACCCCCCGTGACACCGCCCCACCCGACGAGATCCGCACACGCGACCGGGTGCGGCTCCTCGGGAAGGGCGGCACGGCACCCGTGATCATCTTCCGTTCTGTACTGGGGAGTTGGCGCCGCCTCGCCCGGGGAGGTGTTCCCAGCGGCGGTCGGTGCGGGTCAGTTCCCGGAAGCCTGCCGACGTCAGCCGGCCGATCGATGTCTGGTCCGCGGCCGCCTCGTAGGCGACGACCCGCTCCACGCCGCACAGACAGAGCCAGTCGGCGGCCTGAGCGAGCAGCCAGCGCTCCACTCCCTCGCCATCGTGGGCCGGGTCGATGTGGAGGTTGCCGATGTCGGCGAGGCCCCCGGAACGGGTATGGCGCTCCGGGCGGGCCAGGGCCGTGTCAACCTCGATGAAACCGAGCACGTGCCCGTCGGCAGCGTGTGCCGTGAATCGCGTACCGCATTCCCCTTGCGTGCGCTGTGCCGTCACGCCGGGGAGAGGCTCAAGGACCGGAAGGCCGGCCGTCGGCGCGATCAGGATCACCTCCGTGTCCCCGACATGCCGGAAACCCGCGCGCTCATACACGGAGCGCACGTGCGGCCAGTTCCGGGGCAGACCATAGACGACGGGCGCGGGCAGCTCGCCGGAGGCATAGCGGGACCGGACGTTCCACCGCTCCAGCTGGGCCAGACAGGCCGACATCAACAGGTCGGCGGCCTCATCCGAGTCCGGCCAGAAGGAGGCCGGCGGACGGCACACGAACCAGCCGATCTCGCCTGCGTCCCGGTAGTCCTCGCCGATCTCACTGTCAGCGCCGTAGCGCAATAGGTGGGCCGCGGCCACCACGGACCCGCGCTGTTCGGCAACGAGCGTCACCCGCTCGCTCACCCAGGGGCCGGTAATGAACTCCTCCGCCTGCCGCTCCAGGTTACTGAGCACAGTGTTGACCGAGACGGAAACACCGGGAACAACAGCGGCAACATGCTGGTTGACCAGTTCGGTGAGCTGGTCGCGGTCGTCGCGACGAAAGGAACGCACCATAAGTGCGGGCATGACTGACCTCCGGTCGAAGTGCTGCGTCGGAAGGCCGCCATACGGTGCGGTACCCGGCCGAGACTACACCGGCACCGGCACGAAGCGGCAGTGCGTTTCCCGATACTCACCAGGCAGCACCATCCCCCCTTGTGCACCTGCAGATCGGTACGGATGCACTCGCCCCTCCAAAAGAGCCGCACCCACGTCGGACCAGGGCGTGCACCGGCTGCTGCTGGCCCAGTCAGCCACGGCCACGGCGACCTCCGCAGAACCGCGGCCTGTAGTGGTGAACTCCCGGTCCACCGCAGCCCGGAGCTCTTCCGCGTCCTTGACCGCCCCCTCGATCTGGCCGGACTCCCAGCCCCGAGCGGCAAGACGGGTACGCCGCTCGGCGTCGGTACAGTCCAGACGCGCCCACGCAACACACGGCCGGTCCACGGCATCCGCGGCCGCGCCGGCCCATTCGTCGGGCGTCAAGGGGCACAGGAGCAGCACCGGCCTGCCGCCCCGGAGCATCATCGCCGCGATCCTCACCCAGAGCCTGTTGTAACGCGATCCTCACCCAGAGCCTGTTGTAAGCAGGCCACACGGCACTCGCCGAGGACGAAGTGATGTCGATACCCATCAGGCTGCCGTCGGACGGTGGCCAGTTCCGCGGCCTGTACCACGATGGGCTTGTCGCTGAACAAGGGGTTCCCCCCGCAGTGGTCGAAATGCAGGTGGCAGTTCACCACCAGGGAGATGTCAGCACGGGTGACTCCCGCGGCTGCAAGGGCGGCCTCAAGTGGCCTGCGCCGGGGACGGTAGTGGGCTTCGGTTTCGGGGTCGGCAGCGCCGATGCCGGCATCGAAGAGGATCAGTCCTCCCCCGTACTGAGCCAGCTAGGCGAGTACGCGTTCCACGCGTGGCTGCGGGTCCCCGACTTCTGATGCCGGTCGGACGAAGCGGGCCAGATCGAGTCGACGCACTGCCGTCTTCTTCTGCATCGGGTCATGCTGGCAGGCTCCGTGGCCTTGTCCTGAAAGTTTCTGCCGACAGCAGATCGAGTTCCTGGTGATGGGCCCATCCCGTGCACTCTCAAGGTCGGCCGCTCTGGCCGCCACGTCGAGGACTCACGCAACCGTGTCGGGCCGAAGGGCCCCGATGGGCAACTCCTGTGGACCGACCAACATGGTGAGCAGCAACCGCCTCTACGCTTCCCTCTGCGCTGCCGGCACTTGCGCGCGCAGGTCGAGGCCGATGTCCAGGATCGGGGCGGAGTGCGTGAGGGCCCCGACGGACAGGAAGTTCACGCCGGTCTCGGCGTACGCGCGGGCGGTGGCCAGGGTGAGCCGCCCGGAGGACTCCAGGAGAGCCCGGCCGGCGACGACGGCGACCGCCCCGGCGGTCTCGTCGGGCGTGAAGTTGTCCAGCAGGATCAGGTCCGCACCCTCGGCCAGCGCCTCCCGCAGCTGGCGCAGGGTGTCGACCTCGACCTCTACCGGCACGTCCGGGAACTCCGCACGGACCAGCGCGAACGCCCGGGCGACACCACCGGCCGCGATCACGTGATTGTCCTTGACCAGAGCGGCGTCCGAGAGCGACATCCGGAGGTTGACGCCGCCGCCGCAGCGCACCGCGTACTTCTCCAGCGACCGCAGCCCCGGCGTGGTCTTGCGGGTGTCGCGCACCTGCGCCCCGGTGCCCTCGATCGCCAGCACCCACCTGTTGGTCGCGGTGGCGATGCCGGACAGCCGGCACAGCAGGTTCAACGCGCTGCGCTCGGCGGTCAGCAGGTCCCGGGTGCGGGCGGTGACCGTGAGCAGCCGCTGACCGGCGGCCACCGACGCGCCATCGGCCACATGCCGCTCGACCACGACATCGTCGCCGCACACCACCGACAGGACCGCCTCGGCCACCGGCATCCCGGCCACCACACCGGCCTCGCGGGCGGTGAAGTCGCCCCTCGCGCGGGCGTCCTCGGGCACGGTAGCCACCGTGGTCACATCCGCGCCCTGGCCGAGGTCCTCCTCGATCGCCAGGCGCACGACGTCCTCGACCACCACAGGATCCAGCCCCGCAGCAGCCAACATCTCGACCAGCACCGGGCCCAGACCACACTCCACCGGACCGAACCCACAGCCGCACACCCCAGCGCCACTGCCGTCCACTCCGACGGCGACGGTCCGGTCCGGCGGGCCGAACTGGGGCAGGAGCACGGACTGGGGCGGACGGTCGGGGGTGGTCACAGCTGCTGCTCCTTTGCGGTGGCCCTGTGGTCGGCGCAGGGATGGGCCCCAACGACACGCTGAGTTACTTGTCACTTCGTGGCAGCTTCGGGAGAACAGGGCCTCATCGGTTGGTCCCGGTCGTGTTGGGGAGGAAGTCGGCGAATCGAGGCGCGCCGGGCTCGTGCGGCACGCGCGTGGCGCGCGCGGCGAAGCTGACGGCGTGGTACCACCCGCACAGCAGAAGCAGATCGAGCAGTTGGAGCTCATCGAAGACCGACACGAGCCGTGTCCACAGCGCGTCATCGATGTCGGAACGCTCGTGCAGCGCATCAACAGCGAGGATGAGCAGCCGTTCCCTCTCGGACGTCCAGCACTCGTCAGCGGGGCCGCCGTGCACCAGGGATGCCGCCTGCTCACGGGTGAGTCCGACCCGTTCGGCGAACGTCATCATGTGCACGCCCCACTCGTACTCGCAGCCGCACAGCGCGCACGTCCGGTCGATGACGATCTCGCGTTCCCGCATGGTCAGGGTCAGCTGTCTGCCCAACTCGTAGCGACCCCACCCGTGCATGGCGTCGGCCATGGGGATGTTTCTGGCGAACATCCGGAACAGCCCGATCGGCGGGGCCTCCCCGGGCATCATGCGCGCGAGCAGCGCGCCGGCCTGGTCGGTGTACGGCGGGTCCAGCAGGGCTATCCGCGACATCGGCTCTCCCGTCGAGGTATGTTTCGAAATCAGAAACGCCGAGTGGATGCTAGTGTTTCGAATAACGAAACGCAAGGGTGAGGAGGAGTATGCCGACACCACGCCCAGGAACACCGGTTCGCGGATCGACGACCGGCCGTCCCCTCATGGCCGCGATGGACCTGTTCGGCCGCCGGTGGGCACTGCGAATTCTCTGGGAACTGCGTGCGGGTCCGCTCGGCGCCCGCGCGCTGCTGGCACGGTGCGAAGGGCTATCGTCCAGCGTTCTCTACCAGCGGCTCCGTGAACTCACATCGAGCGGGATCATCTCCCCCTCGGCCCGTGGCTACGAACTCACTCGGCTGGGGACAGCACTCAGTCACGCCCTCCGTCCGTTCGACGAATGGGCGACCACCTGGGCGCAGGAGCAAGAACACAACGATCAGGAGCCCACGGAGACGTGAAGGTCACACCCGACCAGGTGGAGCGGTGATCTGACGGCCGCCGACCCGGGACACGGGCTCACGCGGCCCGCGAAAACCCCTCGGTCGCCGGCTCGTCGCCGCGCAGAGGGGTGAAGTCGACGTCCAGCTTCGGGTCGTACGGGTCGGGCTGGATGCCGAGCTCATGGGTGGAGTACTCGCCGAACCGGTTGATGTGCTCGGTCAGGTACGGGGCGATGCGGGCCAGGCCCTCCGGTTCGATGGTCCAGCCCTCTTCCAGAATCCGACGGCCACGAGTGCTTCGCACATCACCTGTGCGCCGGGTCGTGTGCCGTCGGCGTACAGCGTGCGGATCACGGCGCAGCGCGGGTCGCTGCACGTGATCGGAGCCGGGGCGGTACGTCCCACGATCGGGAGCAGACGGACGCCAGCAGGTACCGCCTGCGCCGTGACGGGGGTCGTTGGCTTCGTGACGGGCACGGCGACGGGCGTCACCGAGACGGCCGGAACCGGTGTGGCCGCGAGGTGCAGCAGATGCCCGAGGACGAGCGCCGGGATGCACGAGACGGTGACGACCAGCCACACGGGTGGGCGCGGCTGGGCGGTCCAGTGCCCGGTGACGAACATGTGGCTGATCGGCTGTGCGGACATCGCGGCGCCGAGAGACAGCCAGGCGCCGGCCACCGCGGACTTCTTGCCGGGGGCGCCCTTCGGGCGCTTGCTCGCCACGGCCGCGGCGATCCCGGCGTACGCGGCGAGGACCCCGGCCATGCCCCAGGCGAGGTGATCGGACCAGCCCGCGAGGCGGCCGAGGTGGTGCTCGCCGGGGGCACACATAATCATGACCCAGGCGGCGACGACGGGACGGCCGAGGTCGGTGAGGAGGGATACCCAGCGTGGAGTTTGGGTGCCCGGGGTGCTGGTGGGCGCACCAGTGTGCAGCTCAGCCATAGGAGGTCACTCTCCAATGGTCAGAGCCCTGGCGGGAGTTGCAGTCTCCTTGCCGGGGCTCGCACTGTTTCGGAGGTGACGCCCTACGGGGGGGCATCTGCCGTCCTTGAACGGTATCGGAACTTAGCCACGCTCAGGAGGCGTTGGCGGAAGAGGGCGGCTCACTACGTCGTCCACATGGGCTGCGTCATACGCGGAGTAGAGGAACCTGACGTATTGGCGGTAAGCCTCGCCGTACAGCTCGCGCATGTGTGGGAGTTGTTCGCTGAGCGGCTGGTCTGAGTTCTTGTGGACAGCGGCACTCACAGAGCTATGGATGGCCACCTCCCAGCAGCTCGCCGAGCAGCCCGGCCGAACTGTCCTGCGGCGTCGCCTGCTCGAGCTCTCGCGCGAACTGGTGAGCCGCCCCCGGAGGTACGTATGCCCGGCGCCCGCCAGGAGCTGCTCCGTCTCGCCCGTGAGAGGCGCTGACCGTGAGCGATTCTCCGACCGAGCGACAGGTACAGATCCTGCGGTGCATGCGCGAGGTGATCGCCGAGACAGGCGAAGCGCCGCCCGTGGCGGAGATCGCGGAGCGCGTCGGACTCTCCAGCAAGTCGGCCGTGCACTACCAGCCTGGCCGCCTCCAACAGCTCGGTTCGGTCACCCGAGGCCCTCACCGTCACAAGACGTACAGGCTGGTCCGGTGAGTCATCCGTTACCAACTCTGTGGCACGAGGGAAGGGGACCTGTTTCGGGTCCCATTCGCTACGTATAGTCGCCTGTCGTCGACTCGACGTCGGACGGGCGCCGCAGGGCGAGTTGGCGGTCCAGCTCGTCACGCAGCTGATCCGTGAGCACGCCCGTGCCACCCCAGTCGACGATCTGCCGGGATACGTCCCGGAGCTTGATGTTGGTCCGCATCGAGACCTCGCGGAGTACGTCCCACGCCTCCTCCGGAGTCATCCGGCCCAGCACGAGCACGATTCCGATCGCTTGGTCGACGGTCGCGTGCGACCACACCGCTTGCTTCAACTGTGCGACCTCGTCGGCCAGTTCCCCCACTCTTTCCGACGCGGACGCAGCCTCCTCGGGACCGGGCCCGGGGTGATGAGGGTTAGCAGTCAATGAGGTCTCCTCAAGGGCGGGGGCCTGTTCCACAGAGTCCCTGGTCAGCTGGTGCGACGCAACCCTCTTCCATGCCGCCGGCGAACCCTGTTCCACAGGGGCTCCTGTTCGCCGGGAGTTGGCCGTTCGGTTCCGTTCCCGCGGACTGCAAGGAACGCCACGAACCGTGCGCGCCCGGTCGTTGTGGAGGATCCCGATGGCGAGCAGATCGTGGCTGCCAGGCGATCTGGCTATGGCCATCAGGACGCTTCAGGCGCATTCTGTGAAGGGCGCGGAGTGGGTGAGTGTGGTCGGCATGCTGGGTTCTGGCCGGCAAGGAGGAATGCATGGAAAGCGCGCCGAGCAGGACGGCGATGTTCGCGGCTGTGTCGCGTGGATTGTTTCGCCTGGAGACGGCGTCGCCGTGGGTACTGGACGATGTGCTGGCCCTGGTGCTTGTCGGCCCGGTATGGCAGCAGCTGCGAAACCAGTTCGATCCGCTGTTCCCCGACCCGGTCCGTCGCGAGGCCCGTGCAGCCGTCTGCACCCGCAGTCGGTACGCCGAGGACCGGCTGGCTGCTGGTGCCTTCACGCAGTACGTGATTCTCGGCGCGGGGCTTGACTCGTTCGCGTGGCGGCGGCCGGATCTGCTCGGCTCGCTGACGGTGTTCGAGGTTGACCACCCTGCCTCCCAGGCCTGGAAGCTCGAGCGGGTCAGAGATCTCGGCCTGCCGCTCAATGCCTCGCAGGTATTCGTGCCGGTAGATTTCGAGGCCGCACCGGTTCAGGATGCTCTGGGCGCGGCCGGGTTCGACTGGGCGCAGCCGGCGATGTTCTGCTGGACGGGCGTCGCCCCCTATCTGACGGCACAGGCGATCGAGTCGACGTTGCACACGATCGCGGCGGCTGCTCCCGGGTCTGAGGTGGTGTTCTCCTACCGGGCCGAGGACGCTGCGCTCGACGACGCGGGGAGGGAATACGCCCGTATCTACACACCGATCGCGGCTTCGGTCGGCGAGCCTCTTCAGCCCGGCTGGCCGGTATCCGGGATCGAGAGGCTGATCAGCCAGTGCGGGCTGAAGGTCGTGGACCACCCCGCACGTGCAGACCTCCAGCAGCGGTACTTCGCCGGCCGTACCGACGGCCTGCGGCCCTATACCTTCGAGACCCTGGTGGCCGCGCGGGTCACCTGAGCGAGCGGTTCCGCAGAAGCTGTCCCACGGCGAGGTCTGTCCCGAATTCGCGCGAACCAATGATAGTTCAGCTCTCCCCTGGGAGATCGTCATTGTTGTTCCCTATGACCTTTCGCGCTTTCGTTCAGGTGGGCCATCAGGCCGCGGTTGGTGGCGCGAGCCGCGGCGAGTTCGTTGTCGCGGTCGGAGAGTTGTCGGCATAGCCCGACGGCCTGTTGTTCCAGTTCGGTGATCCGTCGCTGAAGTTGCTGGATGTCGGTCGGGCCGCCCAGGCCGGTCTCTTTCCAGACCTGTTCGCCAAGGGCTTCGGACAGACGGTTGCGTAGGTGCTGGTTTTCGGTGGTCAGTCGCGCCGTCAGCGAGCACCAACGGCCCCGCCGCGAGCGCGGGTCGGGAACCGAATCGAAGTAGGGACGCAGGTCGGCGACCCGGCCACCGGGCTTAGACACCACGATGCTCACGAAGCCCGTGCCTGTCCTGCTATACGCCGACCGGCCCGTGCTCAACCAACCACGCAACCACGGAACTTGCACGAGTCCTGGCCTCATGAGACATGTCGCAGTCTGGGGAAGGGCGGGTGGGCGCGGCTGTGCCGGATCGTGTCCACCGCCCATGCCCGGCCGGTGGACGGTGTGCCGGTGGCGGCCTGGCCTGTGCTCAAGGAGCACCTCCGGGACGGTCTGATAGTGCTGCTGGGTCCCGCCTCCGAGCCGGTGGCCACGCTGATGTCCGGGCGCCTGGATCTGGCGGAGGAGCTGCTCGCGCCGTGGCGGAGGATGGCGGGGGCGGGGTTGCGGCTGGAGGCCGTCTTCCTGGGCCGGGCCGGTACGGGGGCGGGCTCGCTGCGGCTGGCCGCGCGCACCGTGCAGCTCGGCGACCGGCTCCACGTGCCGGTCGTGGTCTCCAACGCGGCCCGCTACGCCGATCCGGAGCAGCACCGCTCACGGATGTGCTGGACGCAGCCCGGCTGCTGCGCCCGGTCGACCGGCGCCAGTTGGATGGCGACGAGCGGTGGCTCAAGGGGCTGACCCAGATGGGCGCGGTTGCCGCCCGTATCGCCGAGGCGGCCGGGCACGGACCGGAGCGGGCGGCGGCGCTGTTCGCCGAGACCGAGGCGACCGCGGCCTCTTGCACGCTCACCGCGCAGGATCCGGGGATGGGGTGGCGGCACTGGCGCAGCAGCCGCAGCGCCCCGCACCGCTCCCTCCGTGGCCTAATTCCGGCGGGTCTCCTCCCGATAGGAACGGAAGACCGACGATTGGCCGTACCGACTCAGTACCGGATCAACGTGGTGGCCGGGGACGAGGAAGATGGGGTCCCCTGCTCGGATGCTGTCCCTATTTCACGAGACGGCAGTTCCTCCCAGCCTGTGATCAATGAACTCCACAGCCCGTGCCGTTGCCCATCACACGGAACTCAGAAAACCCGCCAACTCATCGTGAACACGCGCCCCTTGTTCGGCATCAACGCGCCGATTCAACAGGGAAACCGGGGATGCCGGGCTTGCGCTCGACATCGCCCCGGACACCGTGGACACGATCGCCAAGAGCTTTCCGCACATCAGGGCGTGTGACATCCGCTCTGCGCTCGCCGATCTCCCTGAACTGTGCCAACTGGCCGCACGCACAAAGGAGTTCGGGCCGCTGTGGGAGCTGGCCGAGGGCCTGGACGGGCTCGTGCGCGGCTACGCCATGCACCCCTGCGGCGTCATCCTCTCCAACGTGAGCCTGCTGGACCGGTTGCCCGTGCAGCCCACCCCGGGCGGCGACTACCCGATGCTGCAGGCCGACACGAGCGAGCCTGAACGGCCTGCATCGAGAGCCGGTTGGCTACAAGAGGTGCGAGAGTTCCGCGGCTGCCATGAGATGCCGCCGCTGAGCAGCCTTGCGGGCGGCAGCGGACCGTGTCAGGCTCCCGGACATGATCAACAGAATCGAGTCCTCCGTCCGCCGATGAGCGAGATGGCCGGGACGCAACTGCCCGGATCACAGACAACCCTGTTTGAACACGCTCTACGACTGCACCGGCTGGCGCCGGGTGAGCCGCTACCGCGGGACGGGGAACCTTACTCCGACGACGCATTGCACCGTCGCCGGCTTCGGCCGAAGGTGCCGGAGGATCGGCGCTTGGCCGGCAAGGATGCCGCACTCATCCTGGACGCGCATTTCGCCCGTGCCTCTGCCCTTCCAAGCGAGTTGGCTCACGCCTTCCACGACGTCTACGTTCCGATACACCCCAACGAACACATCGCTGCCGCTGCTGAGCGGGCGGAGCACCGTCACCATGGGGCTTGCCCTGGTCGCCGCCGTGGCCACGGTCGACGATATCCCCTTGATTCAGACCATTGGCCTGCTGTCCAACCATTTCGGTCCCCTCGCCGCACGCGCCTTGGAACAACTGCCTGGAGGCACCGAGGCCGTTCTCTGGCTCGCTGATCGAGTCACCGGGTGGGGACGGGTCTACGTCGTGGAAGCCCTCTGCCGACTCGACGATCCCGTTGCTCGGCCCTGGCTCCTCCGCAGCGCATGCGATGGCGACTTCCTCAACGCGTACTTCGTCGGCAGTGTGGCCCAGACCGCTGGCCTTCACGAAGTCATCACCGGCCCCACCGTGGATGACGAGATCACTGACCACACCGGCAGGCTGCTGCTGGTGATGACCTTCAGCCAAGGCATGGGAACGACCCTCTCGCGCTATCCCCATGCCGAGGCGGTGCTGGCTGCACATCTGCGTCACCTCGAGCGTTTGGGGCCTTCGGCCAGCCGCTACTGCATCGCTGCGTGGTTGGCCAGCAGCCTGGGAGAAAACGGTGACGCAGGTTCGATCGGGCCTGTTCAGCGATGGCAGCCTTATAGGAACGGCTACCTGGCTCTCCTCGAGCGCGATGACTGGTGCGCGGTAGCAAGGGACGCCCTCGGGGCCAAGGACCCCGGGATCGTGCGGCTCGTTGAGACGGCTTCAGACCGTCAGTTGCGGGCGTTCGCCGACGGGTGTGGCTCTCGCGAAGTGAGGTCGCCGGTCAGGCCGTGAGCTCGTAGTTGTGCTGGTCGGTGTGGGGATAGAGGCGTTCGCGTTCCCTCTCGATGTGGAATGCCCAGTACTCCGGGAGGTCCCCGTTGCTGATCACGGCCCACAGGGTGAGGACGGCTTCGGCGCCGGGGACGCTCCAGCGGGAACCGGTGATGTCGAGTCTGCGCATTACCCGCTCCTCCGTCACGGAGAGCTGCCCGGTCAACTCCGCTATCTTCTCGCGGAGTTGCTCCACCCGCTCCCGGGCCTCGGCTTCGAGCCGCTGCAACTCCTCGGCCAACGAGCCCATCGCCGCCCTCACCGTCCTCTCGCAGCGGCACCGGCGTGCCCCGGAGGCTAGAGATACCCCGGTTCGCCCGTGGCAACGAACCGAGCCAAGGAGCGGTCCAGCAGCTCCAGGAACTGGCGCAGGTCATCCGCCACCCTGTCGAATTCCGGCTCGTCCAGTGATGCTGTCCGCGTGCGGTGGATCGATCCGTCAGGGCCGATGACATAGGAGACGCCGCCCCCGTCCGATCCGATCACCAGCCCGCACGGCTCCTGGCTCTCGCCCACCCGGACCGCCCCGTACTCCACAAGCTGCTGATGGACATCGCACGCTGGATGCATGAAGTAGCCGTTACCGACGTCCTCCCAGACAACCTCGCCGATACTGCCGTAGAAGGTGGCCAGGTCGACGGCTGCAGGAGCTTCGCAGCCCAGAGCACGCGCCGCCTCTTGGTCTTCGCGGTCGGCCAGGCGGACCTGGTTGGTTCCCGGAGGGAAACCGTGCTTGCGCTCGAACTCCTCCGTCATCTCCTCCAGCGCGCCGGAGACCGTACTCACCCACAAGGACAGCCAGGCCGACGACAACAAACGCTCACTCATGTGGTCGGATCCTGCCACGACCTGCAGACATCCGTCCCTGCAGGGGAGCCACACCCTTCGCCGACCGGCCGTCACTCGGCGGGGAATAACGCACGCAGCGTCTCGTACCTCGTCTCCCCCGAAGGCGAATCGTTCATCGACCTGCTGCTCAACGCCCTCAAAGGCGCGGCGTTGGCGGTGCTGATCGGTACGGGTCTCGGCCTGGGGGCCGCCTACCTGGTACGCCGCGCGTGCGCTCGGTGCGGGGTGGGCCAGGCCCGCCGGGCTGCGGCTTGCCACCCTGGCGCTGCCGTTCATGACGTACGCCATGTCGCTGCTGGTCGGCGGCAACGGTTTCGTCGCCGCGTTCGTCGCCGGCTGGTGCTACGCCACCACCACACACGCCGTCGGCCACCGCAACCTCGAACTCGCCCACGACGCCGGGGAGGTGATGGCTCTCGCCGTGTGGTTCCTCTTCGGGAAGCTGACCGCCGACGAGTTCACGGCCGATGGGCTCAGCTGGCCCGTCGTCGGCTACGCGCTGCTCGCGCTCACCGTCGCCCGCATCGTGCCGGTGTACACGTCGCTCACCGGGCTCGACTTCAGCCGAGCCGAGCGCGGCGCCGTCGGCTGGCGTGGTGCAGCGTCCCGCTGCGCATCTCTGCCGATTCCCCTCAGTAGCCCGGCCGGGCGTCACAGCAGGTCCTCCCTGCCAGGGCCACCAGATACGAACGGCGCTGAAGCAGGGGGCTCCTCGCTGACCGCACACGGATGCCGAGGAGGTGGTGGGGTGGCCCTGGAGGGAGTTCTTGGCCAGCCCCACAGCCCACACCGAAATTTGCCGTCGCCCACACCTCAGGGGGCGGTGGTCGGTGGCACGTAGAAGTTGGTGGTGGCCAAGGCCATCGCTGTGGCGGTTTCGGCGGGCGTGCCATACGTCTCGTTCGCCTGTCCCCAGGCCCGGCTGCTGGCGGCCAGATACTTTCGCGCATCCTCGGACTCGCTCCACGCCTGCGTCGCCTCCCGGTCGAAGGCCTCGCCCTGGGCGAGGTACCACCCGAAGCCGACCAGGGCCAGGTCCCAGCCGACACCGGTTGCTCCAGGGCCGAAGGTGTTCCAGAACGTCGGGTCGGTCATGACCGCGACGTGCTCCAGCTCGAAGACCGTGCGCTGCTCGCCCTGGGGCGTCAGCCGCACCTCGACCTCACTGAGATCGCCCTCCTTGGGCTCCCCGAAGACCCAACTGACCCGCAACAGACGGGGCGGCTCGCAGCGCAACACCTCACCGCCCGCATTGCCCTCCAACTGGTAACGGCCGCCCAGCTTCAGCTCGCCGCTCACCGGCAGGAACCAGCGCCCCAGCCGCTCCGCATCGGTGCACGCCTCCCAGACGTCATCGACGGCAGCGTCATAGGTGCGCCGCATGATGATGCTGCGTCCGGTCCCGTTGGGGGTCTCGGTGTCCCGCACCTCGCGGTGCATGGCGTTGACCTGGTCAACGATGTCAGTCATCGGAACTCTCCTCGTCCTCAGTCCCGGCAGCGCACTGCCGCGTACCTCCACCCCCTTGCGCACCGCCCCGCAACCGGCGGGACCGCTCGCCTCGGGCCAACTCCGTACCGAGGGCATCCAGGCGCTGTTCCCAGAAGCCGCGGAACCGCTCCAGCCAGACGTCCACCTCACGCAGCGGAGCCGCGTCGACCGCGTAGAGCCGACGCGCGCCCTCGGCGCGCACCGTCGTGAACCCACTCTCGCGCAGTACCCGCAGATGCTGCGACACGGCCGGCTGGGAGATCGCGAACTCCTGTCGGACCACGGCGGTCACCGCGCCGGAGGTCTGCTCGCCTTCGGCCAGCAGTTCCAAGATGCGGCGCCGGACCGGATCGCCCAGTACGTCGAATGCGTGCACGACCCCAGACTGCCACCCACAACTTATATAAGTCAATACTTATATAAGCGTGTCGCCGCCCAGCTGGCTCTTCCAAATTCGACGAGCACGGCGAAGCCTGGGCATTGCTGGCTGCTTCTCGTAACGGGTGGCGTGCCGCGCCACTGCTCAGGGCGGTGGAAGCAGCGTTCGACGACGTTGCGGCGCCGGTAGTGGGCCTTGTCGAAGCCGCAGGGGCGTTCGCGGCGCCGCCTTCAGCCCGCGAGCTGGTCAACGCGTTCGGGAATGGTGGCCTTGATGCCGCGCTTGCGCAGGTAGGCGCGGAAGGTGCGGGCCGAGTAGCCCTTGTCCGCCACCACACGCTCGGGCCGCACCCGCGGTCGCCCCGGCCCGCGCCCGGAAGCTGTCGCCTGTCGTACCAGTTCCCCGCCGAGGAAACCGCTGACGCCGATGACGACGCCACCATCGTGATCCGCCGCACCCGGTCCTGAGCTCGCTGAGTCGTCACACGACGTCAGGAGGCCGCCGTGGCGTCCCGTGCATCGATCCGTGCCATCAACGACCGCTTCACCGCAGGCGGTCACAGCGGGTGCCGCCCCAGCCAGGACAATACGGTCACCATCCGCGTCATCCACGACGGGCCCGACCCGCAGGAGCACCTCAAGGAGTACGCACGGCTGCTCAGCAGCCTTGGCTACAGACCACCGTCGAGAAGGCCACTGACACCCAGCCCCTGCGCCTCCGAGTCACCTACCCCTACCCCACCGCACGTTCCTGGAGAGCGGCGACTGCGGTGCCGAGTACGGGCACAACGAACGCTTCGGCCTAGAGGCTGTCCGGCGGGTCGGGTAACCGTGCCTGCGTTCACTTCATTTAGTTCGAGCACGACGGTTACACCACCAGTGCAGCCGAGCAGCGGATTGAGCCCCGTCCCCATGGGCAACGGAGGTGAACGCCCGAGGGATCAACAAGGCCGCAGTCAGATGTGCTTTCGAGGCAGCCTGCGCAGAGGCGTTGACTGTCTGCGCGTCCAGCCCGGCTGGCGATCCTGTGAAGGCAGGAATCGGAGTCAAGCTGATCAGCTGTGTCCAATCCTCTGATCAGTGACGCATGTGACGGTTGGCAGAGTCGTTCAGGGGTGTGCCAGGGACGGGAATGCGTTCGGATGGGTGCAGGATGGTGCGCGCGCGAAGCGGGGTAGCCCTGGTGTTGCACGGCAGGGCTACGTCGTCCGCCGGTCGGTGAGGTGACTGCGCGCCGTAGAAACCGTGCCCGAGTGGCCGGGCAGCGGCCTGCGGCAGACGCATTTGTCCTATGCCAGTACCCCGTGTGGGTGATTCCCTGCCGAGTGCGGGCGGTGGGACGCTGGGCCCCGTTCTCATCCGGTGGACCACATTCCTGCGACGCCCCCACGGCCCAGACCCCGTTGCGGCCCCGGTGCGCGGGCCCGTCAAGGGGAGAACACCCGAGCCCGCCGCTCATGGCGGGTTGTAGCAGCGCGATGCCCTCGTCCCTGGCCGGTCCCTGACCGGGGCCGGCCAGGGCATGGCGCGCGACCGTGAAGGAGGACCGACCATGTTCTTAACCATCCCCACGAGGCAACGACCGTCCCTGCGCGGCCGCCTGGCCACCCTGCTCGCCGCGATCGCGCTCGCGGCGTGGGGACTGGTCGGCCTGGCCGCTCCCGCGCACGCACATCCCAGCCAGGCCATCACGGCAGTCAGCCCCACCTCGGGCCCCACCAGCGGCGGCACCTCCGTCGAGATCACCGGCTTCGGCTTCGAGGGCGGCAACTGCAATCAGGTCGGGTCCGTGTCCTTCGGGTCCAGCCCGGCGTCCTTCACCATCAACAGCGACACCAGCATCACCGCGACCGCCCCGGCCCACGCGGCCGGGACCGTGCACATCACCCTCGTGGACCTCTTCGAGGACTGCTTCAGCGATGCCACCCCGGCTGACGAGTACACCTACGTCGACGACACCCCTCCCGGGTGCACGATCACCGGCACGAGCGGGGACGACACGCTGACCGGCACCAACGGTGACGACACCATCTGCGGTCTGGGCGGCAACGACACCATCAGCGGCGGCAACGGCAACGACACCATCTACCCGGGCCCCGGCAACGACACCGCCAACGGCAACAACGGCACCGACACGATCATCGACCACAGCGGCACCGACACCCTCAACGGGGACAACGGTGACGACAGCCTCGACGTCCAGGACACCGTCGCAGGCGACACCGCCGACGGCGGCAACGGCAACGACACCTGCGCCACCGACGCGGGCGACACCAGCATCAGCTGCTGAACCAGCACCACCGGCCCGCCCACCAATGCCCCGCCCGCCGGCACGAACCCGTGAGCGGGGCACCCCCACGTACCGGACCCCGCCCTCCCATGGCGACGCCCCACCGCCCAGCGCCCACCGGATCCGTTCGAAGTAGCTCAGCGCAGCCAGAGCCGTATGGCAGCCAACGCGATGGTGCCGTGGAACACGTACGCCCGCTTGTCGTACCGCGTGGCCACGGCCCGGAAGCATTTGAGCGCCAAGACGGTCCGCTCCGCTTCGTTCCTGCGCCGGTAGACCTGCCGGTCGAAGCCGACGGGCCGACCGCCCGCACTGCCACGACGCCGACGACCGGCCTTCTGGTTGGCAGGCTCCGGGATGGTGTGTTTGATCTGGCGTCTGCGCAGATAGCGGCGATTGCGGCGCGAACTGTAGGCGCGATCAGCACATACCCGCTCCGGCCGGGTACGAGGACGCCCGCCAGACAGGCGGGGGACGCGGACACGGTCCAAAACCTCGATCATCTGCGGTGCATCGCCCCACTGCCCAGGCGTAATCACGAACGCGAGCGGACGACAGCCACCCTCGCTCGCCACATGGATCTTGCTGGAGAAACCGCCCCGTGAACGGCCCAGCCCCTCATCAGAACGATGCCCGGTCGGTCGACGCCGCAGACCCGGAACGCGCGCCGGAACTCTTCTCGCCCCCGCAGCATGGAAATGAGCCCGACACGTCGTCGAGTCCACACTGACGACACTCCAGTCGATCCGGCCCGCCCTGTCCGCATCGGCCTGCACAGCCCGAAGAACCCTCTCCCACGTACCGCCCGCCGACCACCGACGATGCCTGTCATGAACCGTCTTCCAACTCCCGAACCGAGTCGGCAGATCCCGCCACGGAACACCGGTCCGCAACCGGAAGAAGATGCCATTGACCACGGTGCGATGACACTTCCAACGCCCGCCCCGCCCGACACTCTGCGGCAGATGCGGTGAGAGGCGAACCCACTCCGCATCTGTCGAATCACCCCGGTCCACACCTCCCACAACGATCCAGCAACATCAACGGTCACCGACCCATCGGACACGCCCTAGCCACTCGCAGGCGGGACTGCGCCGCGAGTAGGCACTCCCCCGTTCCGATGGCGCTGACGTCTCGTGGGCGGTGAACGTTCAACATGCATAGCCAGGAGTCCGCATATCGAAGGCGGCTGCAATTTCAGATGGTTTGCCCCGTTCTTAAGCGTGACCTAACCCACGGTCCCGCAGCAGACCGGGCGCAACCGGCGCACACATGCCCGACGCGTGCACCAGCACCATGAGCCAGGTCAGCATCCCCCCAAGTCCCCCCGGGGTATGAAGGGTTCACGGCGACATGCCGAGGCCCCCGGTGCAGGACTACCGGCTTCCCAACCTGCCTGCACCAGGGGCCCACCAACCAGAACCCTGGAAGGAGAAGTACGTGACCGTACCTCACTGTGTGCATGCCCCCGACGGGCGGCCGAAACACGGAGCAAACGAGTGGCACATCATCGTGGTCACCGTGACGATCACCGTGACCGTGCTCGTGTGCGCCGGAGTGAGCCCCGACTGGATCGCCGCCACCGCGGCACTCCTCACGGCATTCACCCGCAGGTGACGCAACAGCGCCCCGGCGTCGCGGCCGGGGCGCCCCACCCCCGCGACTGCACCCGCACGGCGAGGTACGACAACAGGCAGAACATCAACTGCTCGTCGGCATCCCCGCCGTCCAGCACCACACCCAGCACCTCCACAACATCCTGCGCCTCGGTCTGCGTGAGCAGAGGGGAGCAGCCGTTCGTCATCCTCAACCGGAACAACAGGGCATCGTCGACCGTGGTCACGGAGAATTGCACGTGCATGTGTGAGTGCGTACTCGTCCGCTACGGTGGTGGAGTCCCACGAGTCAAGTTTGCGGGAGGCCCAGATGAGCGCACCGGCATGGACCGCTGAGGAACTCGCAGACCTCGACGAGACCATCGGCGCCGCCCGGGAAGCCGGCAACGAGGAACTCGCCGCCCACTGGGAGAACATCCGCGACAGCCGCACCCCCACCGCAGACTGGGAAGAACTCCGCGTCGGCCTGTACGCCAAACACGGCATCGACGTGAGCGGCAGCGCGGCATAATCAGGCGCCATGGCGCCCCAGCACCGCAGGCCCGGAGCCCGCATCGTCCTTGGCCCCGTCGCTGTCGAACAAGCCGGCCGCTTCACACCTGCTGAAGAGATCGCCGTCGACCGCGCCCTGTCCGCCATCGCCGCTGATCCCACCATCGGCGTGATGCGTGTCAAGACCGAACACGGCGGCGTCATGTGGGAGTACCGCGCCCCCGGCACCGAGGTCCGGATCGTCTACACGATGACCGTGCGGCGCACCATCGTCACCATCGCCTACTTCGAAGCGTGAGGCAGCCGTGGTCGACTGGACTCCGCCCCCGCCGCCGCCAGGCGACACCCGCGAACAGCTCCCCGACGACATCCTCGCCCTCATCGACGTCGCGCCGTGCCTGTCCACCGCATGCGACACCGCCAGGGCCCTCACTGACGCCGCTGTCGCCCACCCGGACCGTACCTGACGGCCTCAACGACTGGGCACGCCGCATGCACCAACGCTGCCGGATCAACCACCAGTGCACCGGCACACTCTGCTGCGGCCCCTGCCACTGAGGTCGCCCGGAACCTAAGAAGCCCTCTCATTCCGCAGCAGCACACTGTCCTCCCGGCAACCACCAGGAGGCCCTCATGCCGCACAACCGGCGCACCAGATGCCTGCTCGCGGCCGCGGCAGCCGTCGTACTCGCAGCCACCACCGCAGCCGCCTACCCCGACCACACCCCACACCCACCCTCGGCCGTCATCACCCCCAACGACCCCGGCGCAGGCATCCACAAACTCATCCGCGACCAGATCGACATCGACCTCGACGACGACCACCGCCACCACTGACGCCCCAGGCCGGTGCACCCCGGACCGCACACGCACCCCCGGGCCGCTCGCTACCGTGGACGAAGCCGCACGGCGATCGTGCCCGACAGGCTCTGAACCAGCTGACCTGCAGCCAGTTCAGCGGAAGATGCCGACGATGTGGCGTCCGGCCAGATAGATGGTCGCGGTCTTCTCGTAGCGGGTGGCCAGGCCGCGCCCCTGCCTAAGGCGGTTGAGGCAGCGCTCGACGGTGGTGCGCTGCCTGCATGCCTGCCGGCCGATGGCCGGTGGCCCGCTGCCCGGCGCAGTCTGTGGCCACGCCGGTTCGCTGGAACGGGAATCACAGCAGGGATACCCCGCTTGCGTAGATGGTCGCGGATCGTGCGCGAGGAAGAGGACTACGCCTTGTCGGCCAGGACCGTGTCCGGCCTGGTCGGCCGGGGCCCCTTCGTACGGGCCCCGGCCGCATGCTGGTGCGACCGCACGATCGTGGACTCCACCAAGACCGCCCAGTTGAAATCCTCACCGGTGTCTGCCTGGGCCATCAGCGCGGTGAAGCCCCCGCTGCCATCGACGGCCCCCTCCCTGCCACCGGGCACCGAAGGCGACCCGGTCATCGGCGGCTCGTTCTTGCGTGCGCTATCCGAGGTCTTCCCTCTCGAACGCACCCGCAGCTATCCGGGTGGCAGTGGTGCAAAGCCGGTGCGCTCTCACGCTGCACGGGCGAGCGCTAGAAGTGCGCGGCTGATCAGGGCGCAGCTCAGCGAGGCTACAGCGGCCAGCACCAGC
The DNA here is from genome assembly GCF_042740435.1 of Streptomyces sp. NPDC059002. Lineage (NCBI taxonomy): Bacteria > Bacillati > Actinomycetota > Actinomycetes > Kitasatosporales > Streptomycetaceae > Streptomyces > Streptomyces sp. NPDC059002. Next base: position 34,509 of record NZ_JBHYJI010000082.1, read on the forward strand.
ATCCAGGGCCAAGCCGCGCCGAAGCCCCCAAAGACCGCGTCCCGGAGGCATCGGATTCCATAGGTCACCGGATTCGCCCAGGACAGCACACGCAGCACGGGCGCCATGTCCTGCGGTGGATAGAACGACGGGCTGGCAAAGAGCAGAACTGGCGCCACGACATTGATGGTGACGGTGAAGCGCTGGAAGTCCGTGAACACGGTGGCGAGCAGCAGATACAGGCCATTGAACGCCATCGAGGCCACCACGCTCCCGCATAGCACAGCTGCCCAATGCCCGGGTGGCCAGCGGAAGTCGAACAGCACCAACGCCGCCGTCAGCGCTGCCAGGCTCTGCAGCAGCACGAGTGCGGTACTGACCACGAGCTTCCCCGCTACGTAGCTGCTGCGGCGCAGCGGGTACGACCACAGCTGGATGTCCATGCGGCCCAAGCGTTCTTGGAAGAGCGAGACTCCTGCGGTGGTGGCGGCCGCGAGCATGGCGGAGAGCAGTAGCGCGGGAACGGTGAATTCGGCGTAGTCGACGCGGCGGCCTCCGTACCTGACACTGCCCACGAGGTGTGACAAAGACGTGGCGAATAGCAGCAGATAGACGGCGGTCGGCACCACCGCCAGCAGCAGGTTGGTGCGGTTGCGCGTGAGAAGGGCGTACTCGCGGTAGACGGTCGCGGCCATATCACCGCGTGGGATCCGACGACCTGTCGACTGCGTCGATTGCCTGTGGGTGCGGTTCCTTTCGAGGGACAGTTGGTCTGAAGTCGTCCTGATCAGTGTGTG
>NZ_JBHYJI010000083.1:0-35195 GCF_042740435.1 Streptomyces sp. NPDC059002
CGACTGCGGCTTTTCGCGCGCTGAGCGCGCAGTTCCCCGCGCCCCTTACGGGGCGTTTCGCAACATCACGGAGATACGATCCGGCGGCACAGGCCGCGAGTACAGCCACCCCTGCCCCGTGTCGCACCCGATGCGACGAAGCCTCCCGGCCTGAGCCGCGGTCTCCACGCACTCCGCGGTCACCGTGAGCCCGAGCCGGTGCGCGAGCTGCACCATCGCCTCGACGATGACCTCGTCGGCGGGGTTGAGGTGCGCCTCCCCCTCCTCGTACAGGAAGCCCCGCACGAACGACCCGTCGAGCTTCAGCACGGAGACGGGCAGGCGGCTCAGATAGGCCAGGTTCGAGTACCCCGTGCCGAAGTCGTCGATGGCGATCCGTACGCCCATGTCGCTGAGCGCCTGCAGGGCCTGCAGCGGCCGCCCCGCGGAGCCCATGACGGCGGATTCGGTGAGTTCCAACTGCAGGAGTTCCGCGGGGAGTCCGGTCTCGGCGAGGATCTCCGCGACATCGGCGACGAGGTCGGAGTCCCACACCTGCCGCACCGCGACGTTGACGCTCACGAAGACCGGTTCTCGCTCCGGATGCGCGAGTTGCCAGCGCCGCGCCTGCCGGCAGGCCGTCTGCAGCACCCACCGGCCGAGCTGCACGATCGACCCGTCCTCCTCCGCCAATCCGATGAACCGATTCGGCGTGAGCAGCCCGAATTGCGGGTGCCGCCACCGGACGAGCGCCTCGACACCGCGTACGTCCTCGTCGGCCATGCCCACCAACGGCTGGTAGTCCAGGACGAATTCACCGCGTTCGACGGCGGGCCGCAGCGAACTGGCGAGCGCCTGGCGGGTCATGCGGTGCGCGTTGCGCTCGGGGTCGAAGAGCGTCCAGCGGGCCTTGCCGTCCGTCTTCGCCCAGTACAGCGTGGTGTCGGCGGCCTGCATGAGCCCGGTCGTGGTGGTGCCCGCCGCGCGCCGCTCGACGACGCCGATGGACGCGGAGACGGAGAGCCGCTGCCCGGAGAGGTCGAATGGTTCCTGCAGCGCCTTCAGGACCGCCTCGGCGAGGTCCGCGAGCTGCTCGGTGCCGGTGGAGTCCTCGACGAGCAGCGCGAACTCGTCGCCGCCGAGCCGCGCCACGAGGGGCGCCGTCGCCCTGCCGTACCCGGCCTCGTCGGCGCAGTGCGTGAGCCGCTTCGCGACGGCGGCGAGCAGCCGGTCGCCGATCCGGTGGCCGAGGGTGTCGTTGACCGCCTTGAACCCGTCGAGGTCGAGATAGCAGAGCCCGATCCGGCCGGTGCTCGTGTCGTCGTACGCACCCGCTTCGAGCGCGGAGGTGAGCCGCTCGAAGAAGAGGTTGCGGTTGGGCAGCCGGGTCACGGGGTCGTGCATCTGCACATGCCGGAGCCTGGCCTGCAGCTCGCGGCGCGCGCTGATGTCGGACGCGGCGAGCAGCACGGTGCGCCCGCCGCCGCCCCTGCCCCCGCCCTGCGCCTCCGGCATCGGCGAGACCGTGACCTGCACCCACAGGGAGTGCCCGTCGGGGTGCTTCAGACGGCGGGTGCAGCGCAGCTTGGCCTGGCGGCCGCGGAGCACCTCGCGGTACGCGTGCCAGGTGCGGGCGTCGGACGCGAGGTCGACGAGGTCGGCGGCGATGCGTCCGGCGAGGTCGGCCGCGGCGGTGCCGAGCAGCCCCGCGAGGGCGTCGTTGGCGCAGACGACGAGGCCGTCGGCGTCGACGACGGCGAGGGGGAGCGGGGCCGCGGCGAAGGCGGCGCGGTAGTCGCCCGGGGCCGGATGGCGACGCTCCGTGACGACGGTCCCGGTCTGGCCGGGCGCAGTGGCCGCCGTGGGCCTGGGCCTCGGCCCTTCTGACGTTCCGTTCACCGCTTGCTCCCGCAGTGCAGTTGTTCTCGAACAGGTCTCGTCGGGCGGCGGGCAGCTGGCGGGCGAGGCCGTAAAAACCCGGGCCCGCGCAGGAAAGTCTGCCGATCATAGAGGGACGCCGGAGGGCCGTTCCAGCCGCGCCACGGTGTGGGGTGCGGCCCACCCCTCACGGCAGATCGTTTCTGCTCGGCAGTGAACTGGTTCCTTTGTGAGCCGATCGCTTGTGACGTTCTGTGAGCGTCCGGGTGTCGCTCGCGTACCCGTCGCTCACTCGGAAGGGCCAGACAAACAGGGCGAACTTCAACAAAACATCACAGGGTGGGTGGGGTGTCCCGCATTCCGCACCCGGAGGTCGACGTGCCGCGTCAGCTCCCCCCTTGGGGACTCACCCGTGGAGGGGAGAAGTCCCCCCTGCGCACCACCGCGGCCTTCCTCACCTCACTGACCGCCCTGGCCGCCACCTCGCTGGTCGCGGGCCCCGCCATCGCCGAGTCCGCCGGGGGTCCCTGCGCCCTGCGCCGCACCCCCGCGCACCACTCGGAGGGCCTCGACACCTGGAACACCGCCTATCCGCGCCCCACCCGGACCCTCGACGCGGTGATGGTCTTCCTGTCCTTCCCCGACTCCCCGCCGCTGACCACCCCCGAGGAGCTGACCGCCGACTACTTCCCGGCCACGAGCCGGTTCTTCGAGCGCGCCTCGTACGGCAAGTTCTCGCTGCGTCCGCACCCGCAGCGCGAGTGGGTGGAGATGCCGGAGGACTCCATGTCGTACGCCATACAGCGCGACTGGAACGCACAGCGCCGCAGCGCCTATCTGCGCGACGCGGTGGCCGCGGCCGACCCGCACGTCGACTTCTCGCGGTACGACATCGTCTACTTCGTCGCCGACCCGGACGCGCCCGGCGTCGACTCGGACGCCACGAAGGTGGTCAACTTCGACCGCCCGCTGCGGGCCGACGGCACGGACCTCCGGCGCATCGTCACGGTCTTCGAGCGGCATCCGCCGGACCGCAACGTCCTGGCCCACGAGACGGGCCACGTGTTCGACCTGCCGGACCTCTACCACCGGCCCACCGACGGCAAGGGCGACTGGGACACCTATGTCGGCGACTGGGACGTCATGGGCAGCCAGTTCGGCCTCGCCCCCGACCTCTTCGGCTGGCACAAGTGGAAGCTGGGCTGGCTGGAGCCGCGGCAGGTGCGCTGCGTGACCGGCGGCACGGAGCGGCTGACCCTGGAGTCCCTGTCGGCGTCCCCCGCGCGCGGGGCCCTCGGCGGCACCAAGCTCGCGGTGGTCCGCACGGGCCGCGAGACGGCGATCGCCCTGGAGGCCCGCGGCCCGGCGGGCAACGACCACGCCACGTGCACCGAGGGCGTGCTCGTCTACCAGGTGCGGGGCGGCACGGCGTCGGGCGGCGGCCCCATCGAGGTCGTCGACGCCCATCCGGAATCGGAGTCCTGCTGGGGCGACTCGGTCTATCCGCAGCTGGCGGACGCCCCGGTGCGGGTGGGGGAGAGCTTCACGGTGCCCGGCGAGGGTGTGCGCGTCGAGGTGGAGGGGCGGACGGCGTCGGGGGCGTGGACGGTGAAGGTCACGGCGGGCTGAGGGCCAGGACGCGTCCACCGGCCCCGGAGCCCGGCCGCACACGCAAGAAGCCCCTCGCTTCCGCGAGGGGCTTCTTGCTGTCTGTGCGCCGCCAGGGACTCGAACCCCGGACCCGCTGATTAAGAGTCAGCTGCTCTAACCAACTGAGCTAGCGGCGCCTGCTGACGTCGTAGACCTTAGCATCCTGATCGGCGCCAGGAAAAATCGATATGCGCACCGCGGATGATGCTGCCGAGCGGGCCGCGCGGACACAGGCCCAGAGCACCACCTCGGGGCCCGGCAGCCAGGGGTGGCGGGTGTCGGGGGCGACCAGCCAGCGCGATTCCAGGCGGCCGGGGGCGGCGTCCCGGGGGGCGGCGGAGAGCGGCGGCACGGTGATCGCGTCGCCCGTGCCGTGGCACAGGACGGAGGGGACGGCGCTGCCCCACTCCTCCCACTCCAGGAGCGAGGGCAGCCGCTGGGCGGTGCCGGGGGCGGCGAAGAGCAGCATGCGGCCGCGGTGCGCGGCGACGGGGCCCGAGCCGGGGCCTTCCTCCCATAAACGGTCGAGCATCCGCCGTCCGAAGACCGCGGGCACGCTCACCACGTCGAAGGCGGAGCCGCAGGGCAGGACGGCGGGGGCGGTGGGGTGGCTGCGCCAGTGGCTGAGGGCGCTGCGCGGATACGTTTCGGCAGAGGCGAGCCAGGCGGCCCCGTCGGCCGTCACGTCGCAGGCGTCGCGGACGGGGCCGGTGGGGGAGAGGGCCGCGGGGGTGTGGAGGGGAGTGCTGCTGCTCATGGCAAATACATCTACCGGTAGTGAGCATTCCATTTCTGAGAGTTGCTAGAAATCGGGACAACAAGGGGTGGGGTGGGGTACCTTGCCCGCTGGCATATGCCAGATGATCTTTACGAGGGGCTCCCGGGACGCCCCCGAACCGGCGGCCGCCCGCTCAGTCCTGGCGCTCCGTGCCGCCCCGCAGCAGGTCGCGCCCGAACTCGACCATCTTCTTCGCGTAGTCCTCGGTCCACTCCGCGCGCTCCGCGATCAGCGCGGTCGTCAGCCGGTCGAAGCGGCGCGGATCGGCGAGCTGGGCGGCCGCGATGGCCTGGAACTCGACGGACCGGTCCGCCGCGGCACGGAAGGCGTGCGTCAGCTCGGTCGCGCGGTCCAGGAGCTCCCGGGGGTCCTCGATCGACTCCAGGTCGAAGAAGTGCTCCGGGTCGGCGGCGGCGTCCGCCGGTTCGAAGAGCAGGGGCGCGGGGCGCATGCGCTGCTCGGTCCGGGGCCGCTCGGGCTCCGCCATGGTTCGTCCTCCTCGTACGGTGCGGGCCGTCCGTCCGGTGTCCGGCCGACTCTCATTCTCCCTTGCCGCGCAAGGGGTCGCGGGCCCCGGAAGGGGCGCGGGGAACTGCGCGCGCAACCACGAAGAAGCCGCAGTCGCGTCCGCGGGGACCTCGGCAGACGCGACTGCGGCACGTCGCGCGCCGGGCGCGCAGTTCCCCGCGCCCCTAACGGGGCCACCTCACCCGGTGCTCCGCGAGGCGGGCGAGCACGGCGTGGTTCGCCTCCCACCCGTCGGGGCTGTTTCCCTTGGCCGCCTCCGGCGGCGTGCCGGACTCCGTCCGGCGGATTTGGGCGGCGCCGCGCTGACCGCCCGCCGAGCAGGCGACGGAGTGGCCGTCAGGGGCGCCAGATCACCCGGTGCTCGGACCAGTGGTCCCATGTGGACATCATTGCCTCCCACCCATCGGGGAACTTGACCGTGACGCCCAGCTGGACCGGCTCGGTCGAAGGGTGGTCGTCGAGGAGGGCGGAGACGCCCGCGCGGCACACCACGATGCAGGCGTGGCGGTGGCGGGAGGCCAGGACGCAGAGGCGGCCCGTCTCCAGGTGGAAGGCCGTGGCGTCGGGGCGGCCCGACAGGGGGTGCAGGACGACCGTCACGTCGTACTCACGGCCCTGGAGGCGGTTGGCCGTGTCCACCGTGACATCCGCGACGCCCAGGCCCGCGAGGGCGGCACGGACCGCCGCCGCCTGGTCGCGGTGGGCCGTGCCGACGGCGATGCGGTCGGCCGTGAGGGGGGTCGGGTCGGGGTCGCGCTCCGAGGTGGCGGCGCCGCCCCGGTCCAGGAGGCGGCGGACGACCAGGGCCACCGCGCGCACGGCCTCGGGGTCCGTGCGCGGCGTGTTCCTCGCGGGGAGTTCGAGCAGGCCCCAACCCGCCCGCGCCGCCTCGTCGATCACCCGGTCCGGGCCCGAACCGTCCGACTCCACCGCGAAGTTCAGCGCCCGGTCGTCGTGTCCCGTGCCGCTGCGGAACGGCGTGTACGGGTAGAAGGCGTCCGAGACGAGCGGGGCGGCGGAGGCGGGCAGGCGCCAGGACACCGGCAGACGGTGCTGGGGCAGTTCGGGATTGTGGGCGAGGAGCGTGGTCACGGCCGAGGCCGACGGGTCGTACGAAAGTCCGGCCCACTGCTCGGCGCCGACGATCGAGAATGGGTCCAACTGCCCCGGGTCGCCCACGAACAGCGCCCGTTCGAAGAGTCCCGCGACGGCGAGCAGCGCGTCCGACCGCATCTGGTACGCCTCGTCGACGATGGCGTGCCCCCACGGCGCGTCCAGCTGGTCGACCTTGACGTGCGCCCACTTCGCGGCCGTCGAGATGACGACGTCGAGGCCCGCGAGATCGCCCGCCTTGGTGGACTTGCGGACGTTCGCCAGGTCGTCGAGCGCCTTGTCGTACGGGTCGGGGTCGCTGCTGTGCAGACGGCCCACCGGCAGCTCGGGGTCCTTCTCGGCGAGGCGCAGGACCAGGTCGTCCACCTGTGCGTTCGTCTGCGCGATCACCATCAACGGGCGGCCCGCAGCGGCCAGTTCACGGGCCGCGCGGACCACGAGCGTCGACTTTCCTGCGCCGGGCGGGGAGTCGACCACGACGCCGCGGTGCGTGCCGTGCAGCGTGTCGTGGAGGATCGCCTCCGTGGCACGCGCGGCCTCGGCGCCGGGGTCGAAGGCGCCGCCCGCGGGCGGGGCGAGCTGCATCACAGGGTGTCCTCCGCGGTCACGGGGTCGGGGCTCTCGGCGGCGTCGGAGGGCGGACCGCCATGGGTCCACGGGGTGGCCTCCGGGTCGGGCAGCTTGGGGCCGCCGCGCTGCTCGTGCTCGAAGAGCGTCCAGCAGATCCGGTCGCCCTTGACCGGCACGGAGCCCGCGTCGGGTTCCTTGCCGCGGCCCATCTTGTCGGTGAGGCGCAGGACGACGAGGCTGCTGGGGCCGCCGTCCTCGTAGGCCACGAACTCGGCGGTCTGCGGCTTGCCTTCGAGCGAGCGGTACACCTTCGTGCGCTCGCCGAGGTGGGGCTGGTCGTCCGTGCGGACGGTCACCAGGGGGCGCGGCCGGGGGCTCCTGGCCTCGCTGTACGCCATGACGACCTCGGTCACCTCGCCGCTGAACGCCTCGCCCGCGAGCCGGCGGCCCGCCATCACCAGGGGGTCGTCGAGGGCCTCCTGGGCGTCGAGGCGGGCCTGTTCGCGCTCGCGCGTGGCCAGCTTGTTCGCCGCGGTGACCGCGTCGTCGACGCGCGGCTGCGGGGGTTCGCCCGCCGTCACCCGGTCCCGGTGGCCGGTGAACGACCAGCGGTCGCGGGTCCAGCGCTCGGCGGCGTGCGCGGCCACCGGCAGCGTGCACAGGGCGTCGAGCCCGCGCCACACGGCGTCCCAGGTGGGGCGGGTCCTGCTCTCGACCAAGGACTGGATCTCGCGCTCCGCCGCGGTGAGGGCGGCGAGGCGGGTGTCCGCCTCGACGCCGTCCTCGGCGGCGGCCAGCGCGGCGCGGGCGCGGTCGTAGCGCTCCATGGCCGGGGCGAGCAGGTCGTTGTCGAACGCCGGGTCGGTGGCCGGGCCCGCGGGCGGGCACAGGAGCTGGCCCGCCTCGTCGCGCGCCAGCTCGGCACGGAGCGCGGCCTCGGCGCCCGAGGTGCCGTCGGGCGCCTCGATCCAGGCGAGCAGCGCGCCCAGATGCTGGTCCTCCAGGCTGGACTGGCCGGTGGCCCAGTGCCGGGAGAGCAGCTCGGTCATGGCCGTGAGCAGGGCGGATCCCGGGACGCGGGCGCGCTCCCCGAAGTGCGTGAGCCAGCGGCCGAGCAGGGGGACGCGGGGCGGGGCGGGATACGGGGTCTCGGGATCCTGCTCGGCGGTCCTGCGAAAACGCATGGAGCGGCCAAGGAGGCGCACGAACTCGATGCCCGCGCGGCTCGGCACGATCAACTGCGGTGCGTCCGCGCACAGTTCGACCTCGACCTTGACGCGCTTGCCGGTCTCGGGATCGGTCTCGTTGCGCTCGGCCGCCTCGACGTCGGCCGCGAACCCGTCGACGTACGGCAGGACGATCTCGGCGAGCTGCGCGAGGAAGGCGAAGCGCAGGTCGCGGTCGCGGGGCTGGGGCACGACGAGGAGGCGCGGCGAGGTGCGCTCCGTGCCCACGAGGGCGCCGAGCGGGGCGCCTGCCTCGCCCGCGGTGGTGAGGGGGACGAGAACGAGGGGGTGCTGGGAGATGTGCCGGTGGCGGACCGTCGCACGGGGCTGTGCGCGTCCGGTCTCCACGGCTTCCAGCCGGGCGAGGCTGTCGATCAGTGACACGTGCGGCCCCTCTTCGTCTGCGGGCCGTGGCTGGTTGGCCCGCCGCTTCGCGGCGGATTTCCCCCACCCACCCACCCGTTTACCCGGCACCGAGCCGTCACCGAGGGAGGAAGAGGAAAGGGCAGGCGGGTGGGAAAGCGACACCCGGTCGCCGAAAGGGCGGTCAGCACTCCGCACCCCCCAAGGCGCCAGTGCCGGAAAAGGCGCCCGCGCCGGAAACCGCCTCTTGGCGCAGGGCCGCCGCCCTGCGCAGGGCCGCCACCGTGGGGTCGGTCGGGTCGCCCGTGGTGCCCATGGCCGCCGAGAGGACCTCGCCGATCGTCGTCAGGCCGCCGAGCTCGCCCCGGATCGAGCGGCCCAGGGAGGTCACCTCGCCCTCGTCGCGAGCCCGGTCGCGGCAGTGGAAGGCCAGCTCGCAGGCGGCCAGGCACTCGGGTGCGTACGTCGCGGGGACCGCCTCGACCGCGGCCGTCAGCTCGGCGGCGGGGCGGCGCACGTCGAATGTCGTGCCGGTGGGGAGCCCGGCCGCGATGTCCTCGACACGGGTGAGGCGGGCCAGCTGGCGCCGCGTGACCGAGAGCTGCTTGCGGACGTCGATCGCGGACGCCGTGGCGAAGTTGGAGAAGTCCTTGGGGCAGACCAGGAGGACGTGGTGCCGCACCCGGGGCGGGGTCTCCATGCGCTCGGCGATCCGCTCAAGGGCCAGTGCGTACACCGCCGCCTGCCGGGCCGCCGCGCCCACCTTCGCCGCGTCGGCCGAACCGTCGATCATCGGGAAGGACTTGATCTCGACGACGGTCCAGGTGCCGTCGGGGTGGACCACCACCGCGTCCGGCTCGAGGAAGGCGGGCGTCCCCGCGACGTCCAGGGCGAGCATGGGGTGGTCGAGGAGCGTCCAGGCCGCCGCCGACTCCGTGGCCTCGCGCAGCGCGAGCGCGGTGCGGGCCGCCCGGCCCTCGGGTCCCGCGGCCGACAGGTCGGGGACGGCGGACTCGCCCGGTACGGGCTCGGGACCGCCGCCGAGCCGCCCGTGCGCGAGCCGCAGCAGCTCCGCGCCGCCGTCGGCCTTGACCCGTGCCTCGAAGGCATTGCCCCGCATGAACGCGAACTGGGACTGGCCGAAGCCGGAGGGCGAGCCGAGCGACTGGGCGAGCGCCGTCTTGTCCACGCCCGCGCCGTCCAGGAGCGCGCGCCGTCTGCACCCCGGGTTGGCCGCGAGCGCGGCGAGAGCGCGGGCGTCGAGAGGGCGCGGGGGAACGTCGGCGCCGCGCAGCTCAGCGAGCCGGTGCCGGAGCGCCGTCCCCCGCGTCGGCGGGGTGGGCGCTCGGCTCGGCGCCGGGGTCGGCACTCTGCTTGCGCTGTCGGGGAATTCGCTCACCTGCCGAAGTCTGGCACCCGGCACTGACAATCGAGGGCTCAGTGGCGGAAGGGGTTTTCGGGGTGCGCGCGAAGAGCGTGCGCAGCCGTTCCATCAGGGGATCGGTGAGCCGTCGCACGGGTCGTACGAGGAGCAGGCCGATGCCCATCACGACGGCGCCCGCGACCGCGTCGAGGAAGTAGTGGTTCGCGGTGCCCATCACGACGATCGTGGTGATGAGCGGATAGGCGATGCCGGCCGCCTTGGCCAGGGGCGTGCGCCCGTGCCGCCACAGCATCACGCCGCACCACAGCGCCCACCCCACGTGCAGGCTGGGCATCGCCGCGTACTGGTTGGTCATGCCGCCGAGCCCGCGGGGCGCACTGGCCTCGCCGCCCCACCAGCCGTAGGTGCTGTACTGCGCCATGGTGTCGACGAAGCCGTGGCCCTCGCTGAGCAGCCGCGGCGGGCAGGTGGGCAGGAGCGTGAAGCCGACCAGGCCGATCATGGTGGAGATCATCAGCCACGCGCGTGCGGCGCGGTAGTGGACCGCGCGGCTGCGGAAGAGCCAGATCAGGACGGCGGGCGTGACGAGATAGTGCAGTGAGGCGTACCAGAAGTCGGCGGGGACGCCGATCCACGCGTGTTCCGTGAAGAGACGGTTCAGCGGGTGTTCCGCGTTGAGCCGCAGCAGCTTCTCGATCTTGAGGATCCCGAGTCCGTGGTCGACGGCACTGGCGACATCACCGCGGACGACCAGGCGGCCCGCCGAGTACGCCGCGTACACCAGCACGATCAGCGGCAGCTCCGTATACCAGCGAAGCCGCTGTTCGGATATGCCTCCGGTGCCCGGCGCGTCGATCTTCGGCATCCGGTCGGTCCCCCACTCGTCTCTGTTCACGCGGCGTACGCCGCCGCATCACCATACGGCGTACGCGAAGGGGCGCCGAGGCGTCCCCCGGTGGTCTTAGACGCAGAGATCGGCGGGTGGGTTGCCAGCCCGGGCGAGCGCCTGATCGCGGGTGGGTGATGATGGAGAGGGCGGGCACTCCCTGTCCGTACATAGCAGCAAAAGTCCACTTGAAGAGGTCCCCCCATGGCACCCCGCATCCTGCTGGCCCGGCACGGACAGACGGAATGGTCACTGTCCGGGAAGCACACCGGCAGGACGGACATCCCGCTCCTCGAAGAGGGCCGCCGCGGTGCGAAGCTCCTGGGGGAACGGCTGCACCGCGCTCCGTACGACGGCCTGCCCGGCGTCGAGGTGCGCACGAGCCCGCTCTCCCGCGCGCGGGAGACCTGCGAGATCGCCGGGTTCGGGGACCGGGCCACCACGTGGGACGCGCTGATGGAGTTCGACTACGGCGCGTACGACGGCATGACCCCCGCCGACATCCAGGCGGTCCGTCCCGGCTGGCTCATCTGGCGGGACGGCGTCCCCAGGGGCGAGACGCTCGAGCAGGTCTCCGCGCGCGCGGACGAGGTCGTGGACTGGGCGCGCTCCGCCGACCGCGACGTGCTGGTCTTCGCGCACGGCCACATCCTGCGGGTCATCGGCGCGCGCTGGCTCGGTCTCGGCATCGAGTTCGCCGCCCGCATCCGCCTCAACCCGACGTCCCTTTCGACGCTGGGCTGGGCCTACGGAGAGCCCGCCGTCGAGTCGTGGAACGACACGGGCCACCTGTCCTGACGGACGACCGCCTAGGGTCTGTCCGGCGGATCAGGCCGCATGCGGGTGGCGCCCACCCTTCGGTGCTGGTGAGCGGGGTCTGGTGCGTGCAGCTGCAAGGCGGAGGAGGGCGGCAACGCAGTGGGGTCTCCCCTGCTCGAGCGGAGCCGCGAGCTTGGGGGAGTGCGTGCCAGACCCCGCGTCCCGCGGCATGATCCGCCGGACAGGCCCTAGCCCACCCCGGGCAGCGAGGCGTGCCGCTCCAGGAAGCCGCCCACGCCGCAGGCCCTGCGGTGCGGAAGCAGCACGCGCGCGGTCGTCGCGAGCATCGACTGGATGCGTGACGACTGCACCTCGCCGAGGAGTGAGAGCACCCGCAGGCCCGCCGTCGCCGCCTCGTCGGGGCGGCCCGCGCGGGCCAGGTCGTCGGCCAGCTCGGCGGTGTAGAGCGCGATGTTCCGGGTGAACTGCGGGGTCTGGGACGACGCGGTGGCCGCCGCGCGCCGCGCGTGCCCGGCCGCCCGCTCCCAGTCCCCGAGCGCCGACCAGCACTGCGCCTCGAGGCCCTCCAGTTCGGCGGGGCCGTAGAAGCTCATCCACTCCGGGTCGGTGTCCGACGCCCCGCGGTCGAAGAGGGCGTGCGCGCGGGTCAGCGCCTGCTCGCAGCCAGCCCGGTCGCCGAGCCCCGCCCAGCCGCCCGCCTCGCGCAGCGCGACGAGCGAGAGCAGCCGGTGCGAGCCGAGGTGCCGGGCGGCGCCGGTCGCGGCCTGCGCCGCCCGTACCGCCTCCCTGGGCCGTCCCGCGTCGCGCGCGAGGAAGGCGGAGTTGCAGAAGGCGTGCGCCTCCACGCCGGGGTCGCCGGCCATCCGCGCGGTGGCGAGGGCCTCCGCGTAGTGCGAGCGCGCGTCGTCGAAGCGGCCCGAGTCGTGCGCGAGCCAGCCGACGGAGATGGCCAGTTCACCGGCGCCCGCGTGCAGCCGGTCGGAGGTCGACTGCCGGGTGGCGCCCGCGTCGAGCAGGGTGTAGGCGGCCCGCAGGGGGGCGGCGGCGCGCCGGTAGAGGCCGTCGGCGCCGTGCCGGTCGTCGAGCAGCCTGATCTTGCGTACGGCCTCCTCGACCGCGCACGCCTCGGCGGCCCCGACCCGCCGTCCGCGCAGCCCCGCGGCCTCGGCCTGGCCGCCCAGGGACAGCCCGATGGGCCCCAGGGCGGCGGCCACGGTGGCCGTGGAGCCCGTCATGAACGCGCGACGTTGCACGTCGCTCTCCTCGTGGATCTGGATCGCGTACGGGTCGCAGACGCGGGGGTCGGACCCGGACGGATGGGACTCGTAGAGCTGGATCGTGGTCTCTGGCTGGATCGTGATGTGCGGCAGGGGCGCCTCGGTCCTGCCGCGCGCCCCCCTTCCGCGCACCTGGGCGCGGGGCGCGAACCCCAGATCCGTCAGCGTCCTGCCGGGGAACATGTGCAGGAACACACGCTCGTAGGCGTAGTTGGGGCAGCGGATCTCGCCCGCCTCGACGCGCCCGACGTAGCGCGCGTCGCAGCTGACCCGCTCGCCGATCTCGCGGGCGGCCCGCCGGACCGCCGCGGCGAACTCGCCCGGTGAGCGTGGTCCGCGCAGCTGCCGGAAGACAAGATTCGGTCGCGGGGACTGAGTTGACGATGCCATCGGTGACGACGCCATGGCCGGACCCTCTCGTGCGGATCGTGACCCTCGACATGCGGATCGTGCCGGACCGCGTCGCACGCCCCCCCGTGCACCTGAGATGTCCCGTGGGGCTGCCCCTGTTCCGGCGGAGCACGAACGTACAGGCTGTGAGGGGTCCGGCACGCGGAGTTTGGCTACAAACCGGATATCTCACCCGCGATCCGCCATGAACTGCCATCCTTTGCGGCGGCGTGCCGCAGTGCCTGTTGACGCCCGCTCGCGTTGAACCATGCGGAGTGGGAGCTACGCGGCTTCCACTACTGGCGAGGAGGGGTTCCCTTGTTGGAGGTCCGCATGGAGAACAGCGTCTCCGGTGCGACGAGCGGCGCGTCCCCGGCATCACTCACGACGGCACGACACCGGCCCACCCCGGACGGCAGCGACCTGCCGGGCGGCCCCGCGCCCTGCGACGACGAGTGCTGCGACCTGGTCACGGTCCCGGCGCGGCAGGGCCTCGAAGCCGTCGACATCCTGCGCCGCGGCGCGGGCGACACCATCGGTCCCGTGCTGCACGACGGGAGCTGCGACACCCTCGGCTTCCTGGTGCCGCCCGGCACTGCCGACGGCTGGGACCTGCCCGGCAGCGCCTGCACCCAGACGTACGGGCGCGGCATGAGCGGCTACGCGGACCCGGAGCCGGGGCCCGCCGTCCCCGAGCCGCCGGTCGCGGGCACCGGCTGGCTGCTGCCGCCCGGCGAGACCGATCCGGTCACCGACCCGGCCGTCCTGCGGGCCGCGCTCGGCCAGGCCGCCCGCACCATCGAGGCCGCCGACAACTGCCGCTGAGCGGCCCCCGCACCGCCGCCGGGCCGCTTCCCCGCCGGGCGCCGATAATGGTTCGATGGCAAGGAACAAGCGGGGCAGGGAAGTGCGGGAAGCCGTCGTCGAGAAGGTCGACGGCGGGCTCGCCGAGCTGATGCCCGACCGGGACAGGCCGCGCGCCTGGACGCTGCTCGTGGACGGCGCCCCGCAGTCCCACGTCGACCTCGACGACCCCGCGCACCTCGCCTTCGAGTACCAGCGCAGGCTCGGCCACATCGCCGACCTCGTCGCCCCGCCCGGCAAGCCGATCCAGGCCCTGCACCTGGGCGGCGGCGCCTTCACCCTCGCCCGCTACATAGCCGCGACCCGCCCCCGCTCCACCCAGCAGATCGTCGAACGCGACGCCGCCCTCATCCAACTCGTCCGCCGTGAACTGCCGTTGGACCCGCAGGCCCGGGTGCGGGTGCGCGGCACCGACGCCCGCGAAGGGCTCGCGAAGATCGCCGACGGCTGGGCGGACCTCGTCATCGCCGACGTCTTCAGCGGGGCCCGCACCCCCGCGCACCTCACCAGCACGGAATTCCTCACCGACGTACGCAGGGTCCTCAAGCCCGGCGGCTTCTACGCCGCCAACCTCGCCGACGGGCCGCCGCTGGCGCATCTGCGCGGCCAGCTCGCCACGGCCGCCGCGCTCTTCCCCGAACTCGCGCTCGTCGCCGACCCCACGGTGCTGCGCGGCAAGCGGTTCGGCAACGCGGTGCTCCTCGGCTCCGACCGTGCGCTGCCCGTCGCCGAGCTGACCCGGCGCAGCGCCGGCGATCCGCACCCCGGCAGGGTCGAACACGGCCGCGGGCTGCGGGACTTCAGCGGGGGAGCGGCGGCCGTCACCGACGTGAGCGCGGTCGCGTCGCCCGCGCCGCCGCCCTCGGTGTTCCGGTGACGGTGCCCGTCAGTACGTGTTGATGTCGACCCGCGGCGCGGTGTCGTGCCAGGTGCAGAAGACCGAGACCTTGGCCGCGCCCGCGGTGAACTCCACGCGGATCCACGTGTCCTGCTTCCACGTCTGCACCGACCAGCCCGCAGCGGGGACCGCGGAGACCAGCGTCGCCGAGTCCTCGCCGATGTCGAAGACGACCCGGCCGCCCGCGGTGTTGTAGCCCTTCACCGCGCCCGTGCCCGATTCGGTGGGCGGCGGCTTGGTGGGGGTGTTCGGCTTGGTCTTGGAGGTTTTGTCCGCGTCCGGAGTCTTCGTCGGCGCAGGGGACTTCGACGGCTTCTCCGTCGGCGTGGACTCGGGGCGGTGCGTCGACGAGGACAGCGGCTCCGCGTCGTCCGCGAGCGGCAGGGCGCGCGGCGGGTCGTACACGGTGCCGGACATCACCGTGTGGACGCCCCACCAGGACAGCGTGACCGCCGCGCCCGTGGCGAGCGACCAGGCGATCGTGTGCATGAGTCCTCTGCGCATCGCGGGCCATACTGCACCACGCACCGCACAGATGTCCTGAGGGGGGCCGGGCTCCCAGGGACGACCGGGTTCCCCCGTATGGCGTACGGTGCCGCCCATGGCAAGTGTGCTCGTCGTCGAGGACGACCAGTTCGTACGCTCCGCCCTCATCCGGCACCTGACCGAGGCCACGCACACCGTGCGCAGCGTCGGCACGGCCCTGGAGGCGCTGCGCGAGGTCGCCCATTTCCGCTTTGACGTGGTGATCCTGGATCTCGGCCTGCCCGACCTCGACGGTTCGGAGGCGCTGAAGATGCTGCGCGGCATCACGGACGTGCCCGTGATCATCGCCACCGCGCGGGACGACGAGGCGGAGATCGTACGCCTCCTCAACGACGGCGCCGACGACTACCTCACCAAGCCGTTCTCCGTCGAGCACCTGTCCGCGCGGATGGCCGCCGTGCTGCGCCGCGCACGGGTCACGGCGGGCGACGCGCCCGCCAGGAACGTGATCAGGGTCGGCGGGCTCGCCATCGACCCGCTGCGGCGCCAGGCGGAGCTGGACGGGGCGCGGCTCGACCTGACCCGGCGCGAGTTCGACCTGCTCGCCTTCCTCGCCGGACGGCCCGGCGTCGTCGTACCCCGCAAGGAGCTGCTCGCCGAGGTGTGGCAGCAGAGTTACGGGGACGACCAGACCATCGACGTACATCTGTCGTGGCTGCGGCGGAAGTTGGGCGAAACGGCCGCGAACCCCCGCTATCTGCACACGCTGCGCGGGGTCGGTGTGAAGCTGGAGCCGCCGCTGACCGGGCCGCCGCTGTGAGGTGGGCCCTCGTCAAGGTCTGCCTGGCCGTCACGACGATGGTCGTGGTGGCCTTCGCGGTGCCGCTCGGCCTCGTCATCAAGGAGATGGCCAGGGACCGGGCCATCTCCAACGCGGAACGGCACGGCGCGGGCATGGGCCCCACGCTCTCCATCACCACCGACCGCGAGCAGCTCACCCGGGCCGTCGCCACGTCCGAGGCGGGCGGCGACGGGCGGATGGCCGTGTACGTCCCGGCCATCGACGACCGGCCCGCCTTCGAGGTCGGCGACCCGCGGGCCGGGGCGCGGGCCGTGGAGGCCACCCGCAAGAAGGGCCGGGCGCAGACCACCGGGGTGCCCGGCGGTTTCGTGGTGCTCCAGCCCACCGTGCTCAGCTCCGGCACGGCCGTCGTGGAGATCTTCGTGCCCGAGGCCGAGATCAGCAATGGCGTGACCACCGCATGGGTGGTGCTCGCGGGCGTGGGCATCGCGCTCGTCATCGGCTCGGTGGCGGTCGCGGACCGGTTGGGCGTACGCATGGTCCAGCCCGCCAAACGCCTGGTGGGCGCCGCGCACGACCTCGGCGAGGGGAAGCTCGGCGCGCGGGTGCCCGAGGAAGGGCCGACGGAACTGCGCCTGGCCGCCGTCGCGTTCAACTCGATGGCGGACCAGGTGGTGCAACTCCTGGCGAACGAGAGGGAGTTGGCGGCCGACCTGTCCCACCGGCTGCGTACGCCGCTCACCGTCCTTCGGCTGAATGCCGCCTCGCTCGGCGACGGGCCCGCGGCCGAGCAGACCCGCACCGCCGTCGAGACGCTGGAACGCGAGGTCGACACCATCATCCGCACCGCCCGCGAGGCCAAACCGCAGACCGTGACGGTCGGCCCCGGAGCGGGCTGCGACGCGGCCGAGGTGATCAGGGAGCGGATGGCGTTCTGGTCGGCGCTCGCGGAGGACGAGGGGCGCGAGGTGCGGGTCGCCGGGGTCGACCGGCCCGTCCGCATACCGGTGGCGCGGCCCGAACTGGTCGCCGCGCTCGACGCGTTGCTCGGCAACGTCTTCCGGCACACCGCCGAGGGCACGGCCTTCTCCGTCGACGTGCACAGCGGGGAGGACGCGGTGATCGTCCTCGTCTCCGACGCGGGCGCGGGCATCGCCGACCCCGAGTCGGCGCTGGCCCGCGGGGCGGGGTCCGGGGCGGACGGGTCGACGGGGCTCGGCCTCGACATCGTGCGGCGCCTCGCGGAGTCGACGGGCGGGGATGTGCGGGTCGGCAGCTCGGTTCTGGGCGGGGCGGAGGTTCGCGTCTGGATCCAGCGGGATTCTCGGGGGCCGGTTGTCGGACGCGCCGTGCGGCGCCGCAGGCGGGCGGCCGGCTCGGGCTGAACGGTGGGCTGCCGCCTGCGTGTTCTTTGGGTGCGGGTGATTCGTGGCTGGTCGCGCAGTTCCCCGCGCCCCTTACGGGGGCGCCTCGTTGTTCTTTGGCTGCGGGTGCGTCGTGGTCGCTCGCGCAGTTCCCCGCGCCCCTGACTGCACCACCTCGCGTCCCCGACAGGGCCCCGTCAGGGGGCGCGGGGAACTGCGCGACCAGCCACAGCGCACCCGCAGCTGTAACCCCACCTGTAACCCCACCTTTAGCCCCACCTTTAACCACCCCCGATCCCTCCCTTAAGCGCACCCTAAGATCCCCGGCTCGGGCCGGAGTTACCCGTTTTGTCGCCCCTCACGCGGCTAGCGTGATCGCACCCCCAGCCCCGCAGAGCGACAAAGGTAGGCACGGCATGAGCAGCACGCACCGCCGCACGGTGAGCACCCGTTCCAAGGTCATCGGGGGGATCGCCGCCGCCTCACTCGTAGGGGGCGGCGCCTTCCTCTTCTCCGGGACGGCCCTCGCCACCAAGGCCCCGGCCCCGGCTCCGGCGAAGAAGCCCGCCAAAACCGCCAAGGCAGCCGCCAAGTTCGCGCCCTTCGTGGACACGTCCCTCGCCCCCGCCTACGACCTCGTCGGCACCGCGAAGAAGACCGGGGTCAAGGAGTTCAACCTCGCCTTCATCACCTCGGGCGGCGGCTGCGAGCCCCTGTGGGGCGGCGTCACCGGTCTCGGGGACGACAAGGTGGCCTCGCAGATCGGTGCCCTGCGGGCGAAGGGCGGCGATGTACGGGTCTCCTTCGGGGGTGCGGCCGGGTCCGAGCTGGGGCTGAAGTGCGACAGCGCGGGCTCGCTCGCCAAGGCGTACGGAAGGTCGTCGACGCGTACAAGCTGACGAAGGTCGACTTCGACATCGAGGGCGCCGCCCTGCCGGACACCGCGGCGAACACCCGTCGCGCCCAGGCGATAGCCAAGCTGCAGAAGCAACACCCGGGCCTGAACGTCTCGTTCACGCTGCCGGTCATGCCCGAGGGCCTCACCCCGCCCGGCGTCGACCTGCTCGCCAACGCCAAGAAGAACGGCGTGAAGACCTCCGCTGTCAACGTCATGGCGATGGACTACGGGCCCGCCTACAGCGGCGACATGGGTACGTACGCCGTCCAGGCCGCGACCGCCACGCAGAAGCAGGTCAAGTCCGCGCTCGGGCTCTCCGGCAAGGCCGCGTGGAAGGCCGTCGCCGTCACGCCGATGATCGGTGTCAACGATGTGACGACCGAGGTGTTCAAGGTCGACGACGCCCGTCAGCTCGTGAAGTTCGCCAGGGCCAAGGGCATCGGCTGGCTGTCGATGTGGTCCTCGACCCGTGACAAGGCCTGCCCGGGCGGCGCGGCCAACTCCGCGCAGCCGACGTGCAGTTCGATCGCACAGCAGCCGCTGGCGTTCACGAAGGCGTTCGCCGCGTACAAGTAGCCACCGCCCACCCCGGAAGAGGGCGCCCCGGCCGGAATCCCCCCACCCGGCCGGGGCGCCGCCCTGTCAGGCCCTGGATGCCTGCCACTCGGCGGCGTAGTCGTTGAAGATGCCCCGCAGATGGTGGCCGATCTTCAGGTAGTCGAGGTCGTCGAGGTTCGCGAGCGACACCCGCACCGACCACTGCGGGCCGTCGAAGCCGCCGCCGTTGAGCAGCACCACGTGCGTCTGCTCGGCGAGCCGGAACAGCGGGTCGACGGGCTCGTAGTTCTTCTCCAGGAAGTCCGCGAAGTCCTTGCCGTGGACGCGTTCGGCCTCCGCGAGCAGGTCGAGTTCGATGTAGTAGCCCGCCCGCTTCGGGTCATCGGCGATCTTCATCTGGGCGCCTTCGAGCAGCAGGTCGAGCCGCTGCCGCACGATCGCGCGGATCCGCGCCTTGTACGCCTGGCCCTCCTCCAGCATGTCGAAGAGCGAGAAGAGCGTCATCATCATCTGCTGGGGGAGCGAGAGGCCCGCCGTGTGGTTCAGTGCGACCTGCCGCGAGTCGGCGACCAGGCGGTCGATGAAGCGGATCTTCTCGGGCTCCAACGACAGTGTTCCGTACCGCTTGTTGAGGCGTTCCTTCTCCGCGGCGGGCAGGCCCGCGATCATCTCGTCGATGACGTTGTCGTCGTGCAGGCCGATCACGCCGAGGCGCCAGCCCGTGCAGCCGTAGTGCTTGGAGTACGAGTACACGAGCAGGGTGTTGCGCGGCAGGTCGGCGGCGATCGAGCGGAAGCCCTCCACGAACGTGCCGTACACGTCGTCCGTGACGAGCAGCAGGTTCGGGTTCTGTGTCGCGACGATGTCCTTGATCTGGTCGGCGACGCGCTGACTGAGCGCGAGGGAGGGCGGGTTGGAGGGGTTGACGATGCAGACGAGCTTGACCGCGGGGTCCGCGAGCTTGGCGACCTCCTCGGTGGGGTAGCGCCATTCGCGGACGCCGGTCTCGGTGAACAGGCTCGCCTCGACGTTCACGACGTCGAACTCGTACGTGTCGAGCTCGGGGATCTCGATGTACGGCGTGAACACCGGCACCATCAGGGCGATCTTGTCGCCCTTCTTCAGGATCCCGTTCTTCATGAGCGAGTCGAAGATGTAGCACATCGCCGCGGTGCCGCCCTCGGTCGCGAACAGCGACAGATTGTCCGCAGGCGGCTTCTTGTCGAACATCTCGTCGGCGAGATAGCCGCGCACGATCGTCTCGGCGTGGGTCAGCATCCGGTCGGGGACGGGGTAGTTGTCGCCGATGGAGCTGTCCGTCAGCTCGTGGACGAACGCGTCGCGGTCGAAGCCGAAGCGCTCGACGGCGTACTCGACGCAGTTCTGCAGGAGTTCGATGCCGGGCAGGTCGGGGTGGCGGCGTACGAACGTGTCGAAGCGCTCGCCGGATCCCGGCTTCTCCGGCATGCCGCCGAGGTTGTCGGCCGTCCACACCCGCCGGGACTCGGAGAGGGCGAAGTAGCCGAGGGCGTAGAAGGCCTCACGCGGTCCCGTGGCGGTCCAATTGGGGTTGCCGCGGCCCGCGTTGAGCATCTGGGTGCTCGACTTCTCCTTCTGGCCGGGCTTGTCGGCCTGCGCCTCCTGGGCGATCCGGATGAACTTGTCCTTCAGCTCGAAGGGGCTGAGCTGTGCGAACGACTGGATTTCCTCGCGGGTGAAGGTGGTCTTCGGCACGGTGCTTCCTTACGTCTCGTACGTACGCGTCAGTGGTGGAGGAGGACGATGACGGCGCCCCAGATCGTCAGGAGGACGTTGCCGACGGCGTACGGGATCGTGTAACCGAGCGTCGGCACCTGGGACTTGGACTGTTCGTTGATCGCGCCGATCGCCGCGGTGGTGGTCTGGCCGCCCGCCAGGACGCCCATCAGGATCGGGAAGCGGATCTTCTGGACGTAGTGGCCGAAGAGGAAGCCGACGATCAGCGGGATCACCGTGGCGACCGCGCCGAAGACGAGGAGTCCCCAGCCCGCCGACGAGAGGCCGCTGGTGAAGCTCGGCCCGGCGTTGAGGCCGACGACCGCGACGAACAGGCAGAGCCCGAGGGTGTCCATGAACCACTGGGCGCCGGGCGGGACATTGCCGTACGTCGGGTACTTGCCGCGGATCCAGCCGAAGACCAGGCCCATGATGAGCGCGCCGCCCGAGGTGGACAGGGAGATCGGCACGCCGCCCGCGGTCAGCGCGGGGATGCCGATGCAGCCGCCGAGGAAGATGCCGAGGCCCACCCAGAGCATGTCGGTGGCGAAGGACGTCGGCACGGGCTTGCCGATCTCCTTGCCCGCCGGGTCCACCAGGCGTTTGGGGCCGGTCAGGACGAGGGTGTCGCCGCGCTCCAGCTTCGTGGAGAGCCGGTAGGGGAATTCGGCACCGGAGCGGAACACCTTGTCGACGTAGACACCGACCATGAAGGGCTCGGTCCGCAACTCGCCGATGGTCCTGCCCAGTTGGGCCTTCTCCGAGGCGACGACGTGCAGGCTCTCGGTCTGGTAGCCGAGCAGGTCCACGTCGTCGGCCTCGCCGCCGATGTGCGTACGGGCGTCATAGGTGACGAGGTCGCCGCGGATCGCGCTCATCGCCACGACGTCGCCCGCCCGCAGCGCGGTGTGCTGGTCGTGCGGCAGGATCGTGCCGTCGCGCCGCACCCCGGTGATGTAGAGGCGGCGGCCCAGCTGTTTCTGCTGGTTCTCGAAGTCGTCGATGGTGCGGCCGACCACGTCGGGCCGCTCGACCTTGTAGGCGCGCAGGACCACCTCGTAGTAGCCCTCACTCAGGTCGGGATTGTCCGCGGGGGCGTCCAACTCCTTGGCGAGCGCGGCCGATTCGGCGGCGAGGTCCTTGCGGTAGAGCTTGGGCAGCACGTTCGCGAGGAGCATCGCGCACAGGATCGTGCCGAGCGGATAGCAGACGGCGTACCCGACGGCGACGAGGTTCTCCTGCTCCTTGATGGCGCCCGAGGAGAGCCCCGGCAGATTGCCGATGGCGTCCTGGGCGACACCGATCACGGCGGACTGGGTGAGCGCCCCGCCGAGCAGTCCCGCCGAGAGGCCGGGCCCGTAGCCGAGCATGGCCGCGAAGCCCCAGCAGACGAGCAGGCCCGTCACACAGACCACGACGGCGTTGACGACCTGCGGAAGCCCGTCCTTCTTCAGGCCGCGGAAGAACTGTGGGCCGACCTTGTAGCCGAGGGCGAACAGGAACATCGTGAAGAAGAGGTTCTTCACCGTCCCGTCGATCGTCACCTTGAACTGCGCGCCGAGCAGCAGGCCCGCGACGAGACAGCCGGTGACGGCGCCGAGCGCGATGGCCTTGTAGCGGAGCTTCCCGAAGAGGAAGCCGAGGGCGACGGTGATGAAGACCAGCAGCTCGGGGTGGGGCTGGAAGATGTTCCGGTTGAGGAAGTCGATCATTGCTCACGCTCCCAGTACGCCGACGAGGATCGGCCCGGTCAGGGGCAGCAGGAAGTTGGAGAGGGCGTACGTGATCGTGTAGCCGAGCATCGGCACCGAGCTCTGGGCCGTCTGGGTGACCGAGGTGATCGCGGGCGTCGAGCACTGCTGGCCCGCGATGGCGCCGATGAGCAGTGGTTTCTCGATCTTCAGGAGCTTGCGGCCGATGACGAGGGAGAGCGTCGCGGGGACGAGCACCATGGCGATCCCGGCGAACGGGAGCAGCGCCCCGTACTCCTTGAGCAGCGGCCCGGCCTGCGGCCCCGACACCAGGCCCGTACAGGCGATGAACACCGCCAGTCCCATGTCCTTGATCGTCCCCGCGGCCTGCGGCGGGAAGGCGCCGAAGGTCTGCTTGCGGGAGCGGAACCAGCCGAAGAGCAGCCCGGAGATCAGACAGCCGCCGCCGGTGCCCAGTGACATCGGGACGTCGCCGAACTCCACGACGACCTGCCCGAGCAGCGAGCCCGCCGCGATGCCGAGCCCCAGATAGATGAAGTCGGTGGCGTCGTTCCTGACGACCGCGCCGATCTTCGCGACCAGCTTGTTCAGCCCCGAGCGGGCGCCGACGAGGGTGAGCACGTCGCCGCGGTGCAGCTCGGTGTCGGCGGTGGCGGGCAGGTGCTGATCGCCGCGCAGTACGTCGGTGACGTACACGCCGTCCTTGATGAACTCGGGGTGCGCCCGCTGGAGCTGGTCGACGGTCTGCCCCTCGGTCGCCTTCTCGGTGACGGCGACCTGGCTGGTGGCGAGCGGGGTGTCGACGCCGGGGATGCCGGGGGTCTCGGCGCCGATGAGGCGGCCCGCCTCGATGACGTTGGCGCGCCGGCCGACGACGAGGACCAGGTCGGAGAGGGTGAGGGCAAGGCCTGGCGCCGGGGTGAGGAGCTTGCTGCCGCGCTTGACGGCCTCGACGGTGATCCGGCCGCCGAGCTCGCTCTCCAGATCGCCGACGGTCCTGCCGTCGCCCGCCGTGACGAGGTAGGTGCGGCCGACCATGCCGGGCAGCGCCTCGCGTTCGTCGGCCTCCAGACCGCCGCTGCCGCCGCGCATCTTCTCCCACAGTTCGCGCGAGGCGTCCCGGAGGTTGATGCGCAGGAGCATCGGCATGATCTGGCTGGTGTAGATGACGATGGTGACCAGGCCGAAGAGGTAGCAGACGGTGTACGCGGTGGCGACGTGCCCCTGGTATTCGGTGATCTGCGCCTGGGTGAGGTTGCCGAGCTTGGCGATGGACTCGGTGGCCGTGCCCACCACGGCGGACTCGGTGGCGGCCCCCGCGAGGATGCCGGAGGCGGTGCCCACGTCCAGGTCGAAGGCCTTGGCCAGGCCGAACGCGATGGCCAGGACGCAGACCAGTTCGATGCCGCAGAGCGCGAAGAAGCGCAGGCTCTTGCGGTTGAGGTTGGCGAAGAACTGCGGCCCCGCCATATAGCCGAGGGCGAAGATGAAGAGGGCGAAGAAGATCGTTTTGACGTCGTCGGAGACGGTGACCTTGGTCCAGGCGCCCAGCAGCAGCGAGACGATCAGCGTGCCGCAGATGCCGCCCAGGGTGATGGGTCCGACGCGCAGCTTGCCCACCAGGTAGCCGAGGGCGAGACAGAGGAAGAGTGCCAGTTCAGGATGATCGCGGAGGACTCCCACGGGCACTCACCGTGCCCGTTCTGTGGCGATGCGTATGGAATGCGGCATATCCGCAAAATAAGGAGCCGAGTGGGTGCCTGCCACTCGGCTCCGCGCGCCCCGCCCCCCGGCGGGACTCAGTCCGCCGCGGGCTCCCCGGGCAGTTCCCCGGAGGCGGCGACCTTCGCGTACCAGTGGGCGCTGGACTTCGGGGTGCGGGCCTGCGTCTCGTAGTCGACGTAGACCGCGCCGAAGCGCTTGCTGTAGCCGTACGCCCATTCGAAGTTGTCGAGCAGTGACCAGAGGTAGTAGCCGCGGACGTCCGCGCCCGCCACGATCGCCTCGCGCACGGCGGCGAGATGGCCGTGCAGATAGCGGATGCGCTCGGGGTCGTGGACCTGGCCGCCCGCGCCCGGCCGGTCGTCGTAGGCCGCCCCGTTCTCCGTCACATAGAGCGGAACCCCGGGGGCCTGCGCGGCGTAGTCGAGGAGCAGGTCCGTCAGCCCCGTCGGGTCCACCGGCCAGTCCATGGCGGTGAGCTCACCGGGCGCCCGGTGGAAGCGGACGTGACCGTCGGCGCCGGGCCAGGGGGAGTGCGGGCTGGCGCCGTGCCCGTCGGGGCGCGGGGCGCGGGACGGGCCGGACGCGTCGGCCTCGGGCGCCGACACGACGGCGGGGGAGTAGTAGTTGATGCCGAGGAAGTCGAGGCGCTGGTGGGCGTCGCGCAGATCGCCGTCCTGGACGAACGACCAGTCCGTGACGCCGGCGGTGTCCGCGAGCAGATCGTCGTCGTACGCGCCGTGCAGCATCGGCCCGGTGAAGACGCGGTTGGCCAGCGCGTCGATCCGGCGCCGCGCGTCCCGGTCGGCGGCCGACGGCGTCAGGGGGCGCACGGCGCTCGGATTGAGGCTGACGCCGATCCGCGCCCGCGCGGGCAGCCGCTCGCGCAGCGCCTGGACGCCGAGGCCGTGCGCGAGGTTGAGGTGGTGCGCCGCGCGCAGGGCGGCCACGGGATCGGTGCGGCCGGGGGCGTGCACCCCCGAGCCATAGCCCAGAAAGGCGCTGCACCACGGCTCGTTGAGCGTCGACCACATCTCCACGCGGTCCCCGAGCGCATCGGCGACGATCCCCGCGTACTCCGCGAAGCGATGGGCGGTGTCCCGCTCGGGCCAGCCGCCGCCCGCCGACGAGCCGCTGGGGAAGGCGTCCTCCAACTCCTGCGGCAGGTCCCAGTGGTAGAGGGTGAGCATCGGCCGGATGCCGTGCGCGAGCAGCTCGTCGACGAGCGCCCGGTAGAAGTCGAGCCCGCGCTGCACGGCGGGCCCGCGCCCGGTGGGCTGCACCCGCGACCACGACACCGAGAAGCGGTACGCGGACAGGCCCAGGTCCGCCATGAGGCGCACGTCGTCGCGCCACCGGTGGTAGTGGTCGACGGCGACGTCCCCGGTGTCACCGCCGAGCACCTTGCCCGGCGTATGGCTGAACGTGTCCCAGATGGAGGGCGTGCGGCCGTCCTCCCGCACGGCCCCCTCGATCTGGTACGCGGCGGTCGCCGCGCCCCACAGGAATCCGGTGGGAAAGGACGAGTTCGTGGTGGACGAAGACATAGGAGCGCTCCCATGAGTCGTACGGAAGGGGGGAGTTGACGAGTCATTCGTACGCGGAGGGGCTCAGCCCTTGACCGCGCCCTGCATGATCCCGCCCACGATCTGCTTGCCGAACAGCACGAACGCGAGGAGCAGCGGCAGCGTCCCGAGCAGTGCGCCCGCCATGATCACGGACTGGTCGGGGATGTTCCCGCGGCCGAGCCCGGCCAGCGCCACCTGCACGGTCGGCTCGCCCTCCTGGGTCAGGGCGATGATCGGCCAGAAGAAGTCGTTCCAGGCCATGACGAAGGTGAGCATGGCGAGCACCGCCATCGCGGGCCGCGCGGCCGGGAAGACCACGTGCCAGATCACCCGCAGGCTGCTCGCGCCGTCCACCCGGGCGGCCTCGATCAGCTCGGTGGGCAGCGCCTCCTTGAGGTACTGCCGCATGAAGAACACCCCGAAGGCGCTGACCAGGGTGGGCAGGACGACGGACTGCAACTGGTCGGTCCAGCCCAGCTTCGCCACCACCATGAAGAGCGGTACGACGCTGAGCTGGGGCGGCACCATCATCGTGCCGATCACCAGGAGCAGCAGGAAGCCCCGGAAACGGAACCGGAGTTTGGCGAAGGCGAAGCCCGCGAGGGTGGAGAAGAGGACGGTGCCCAGTGTGATGGTGCCCGCCACCACCAGGGTGTTGAGCAGGGCGGCGCCCATGTTGGCGTCGGTCCAGGCGATCTCCAGGTTCTTGAAGAGATTGCCGCCGAACCAGAAGGGCGGCGGGGTCTCGGCGAGCCGGGTGTTGTTGCGGGACGCCGCGATCGCCGTCCACACCAGCGGGAAGAGCGAGCCGATGGTGAACAGGATCAGTACGGCGTACGTGATCTTCCCGCCGTGCAGTTGGCGCCCGGCGCCCCGCTGCTTCGGGCGCCGCGCCTCCTGCTCGCGCGGCAGGGTGGACCTGGTTGTCGGGGTGGTGGTCACGTCATCCCCTCACGCGCTCTTGCGGATCCGGCGGCCGATGGCCCAGTTGACGAGGCCGATCAGCACGAGGATCAGGAACATCGTCCAGGCGATCGCCGACGACCGGCCGAGGTGCTGGTTGAACCAGCCCTGCTCGTAGAGATAGAGGCCGAGCGTCTGGAACTGGTGGTCGGAGCCGCCGGTGGGGCTCGCGCCCTGGCTGAACAGCAGGGGCTCACCGAAGAGTTGGGTCGCCCCGATCGTCGACACGACACAGGTGAACAGGATCGTCGGCCGCAGCGAAGGGACGGTGACGTGCCGGAACTGCTGCCAGCGGCTCGCGCCGTCCAGGGCCGCGGACTCGTACAGATCGTGCGGGATGGCCTGCATCGCCGCGAGATAGATCAGCGCGTTGTAGCCGGTCCACCGCCAGATGACGATCGTGGAGACGGCGAACTGCGCGGTCCAGTCGCCGTTCTGCCAGTCGACCGCATCGATCCCGACGAACCCGAGGCCCCAGTTGATCATCCCGTGGTCGGTGCGGCTGAACATCAGCACGAACACCAGCGTCGCCGCGGCCACGGAGGTGGCGTACGGGGTGAGGATCGCGACCCGGAAGAACATCGAGCCGCGCAGCCGGTAGTTGAGCAGGTGGGCGATGCCGAGTGCCATCAGGAGCTGCGGCACGGTCGAGAGAAGGCCGATGGTGAAGGTGTTGCGCAGCGCGTTCCAGAAGAACTCGTCGTCCCAGAGCCGGGAGAAGTTGCGCAGTCCCACCCACTCCATGTCGGTGGGCGTGCCGAGCTCCACGCGGTGCAGCGAGGCCCATCCCGTGTAGAGCAGCGGGAAGAGCCCGAAGGCGATGAAGAAGAGGAAGAAGGGGGCGATGAAGGCGTAGGGACTCCACTTGACGTCCCAGCGGTAGCGGCGGCTGCGCCGCGCCCTGCGGCGCTCGTCGGCGGACCGTGCGCCCGCCTCGGTGCGGGGGGCCGCGCCCTCCTCCTGGGAGGGCGCGGCGGTGCTGGCGTCGCTGGTCATCCCGGTCACTGGTCCAAAGCGTTGTCGATCGTCCGCACGGCCTTGTCCCAGGCCTTGTCGGGAGCGGTTCCCTTCTGGTCGACGCCGAGCATCCCGGTGTCGGCCAGGTACTGGGAGATGATTCCGTCCTTGGGGCCGATGGGCTGGACCGGCACGCCCTCGGCGGCCTTGGAGAAGATCCGGCCCACGGGCGCATTGCCGAAGTAGGGGTTCTTGGCGTCCTTGACCTCGGGCAGGGCGTACGCGGCGTCGGCGCTCGGGAAGCTGGCCCGCTCGTCGAACAGCTTGGCGAGCTGCTCGGGCTCGGTCAGCCAGGCGGCGAGCTTGGTCGCCTCCTCCTTGTTCTTGCCCGCCTCGGGCACGGTCAGGAAGGAGCCGCCCCAGTTGCCGGGCTTCGGAGAGGCGGCGACGTCCCACTTGTCCTCGCCCTTCTCGCCCGCCTTGTCCTTGATGTAGCCGAGCATCCAGGGCGGGCACGTGATCGTGGCGAACGACCCGTTGGAGATCGCCTGGTCCCAACTGGGCTGGAACTGCTGGAGCTTGGCGGTCAGGCCCGACTCGGCGAACTCGGCGGCGAGGTCCCAGCCCTCCTTGACCGTGGGGCTGTCCTGGTAGATCAGCTCCCCGTCCTTGTCGTAGAACTTCTCCTTGCCCGAGGCGTGCACGGCCGCCATCACGCCCGTCGCGCCGTCCACGAAGGAGGTGCCGTCGGGGGCCTTCGCCTGGTACCGCTTGCCCGCCGCGAGGTACTTCTTCCAGTCGCCCGCCCAGAGCTTGCCGACCTCCTCACGGTCGGTGGGCAGACCCGCCTTCTCGAAGAGGTCCTTGCGGTAACAGATGCCGGTCGGGCCGATGTCCGTGCCGAGCCCGATCGTCTTGCCGTCCTTGGTGGTGCCCTGCCGCCACTTCCAGTCCAGGAAGTCGTCCTTGTCGACGCCGTCGGCCTTGCCGAGGTCCACCAGCTTGGCCGAGTGCGTGGTGGTCAGCTCGGCGATGTTGCCGACTTCGACGGCCTGGATGTCGGAGAGGCCGCTGCCGCTGCTGAGGTGGGTGAGCAGGGCGGGCCAGTAGTTCTCGTTGCGCTGGACGGAGTTCTGCTTGATGGAGATGTTCCGGTGGAGCTTCTCGTACTCCTTGTACAGACCGGCCTCCTGGAGGCCGAAGGCCCCGAAGACGCCGACCGTCAGGGTGGTCTTCCCCTTGCCGCCGCCTCCGCCGCCGCCCGAGGAGGAGCCCGGGTCCTCCTTGTCCTCGGCGCAGCCGGCCAGCAGACCGGCGGCGAGGGCGGCGACGGCCGCGAGGACCGTCACCTTGCGATACGTGCGGGTCCTGTAGCGCATTGCGTCCTCCTCGTGCCCTGAACGTGCCGCCCGCCCTCGGTCAACTGGAGTGATGCGGCCGTGAGTTGGAGACAATCAACTCGGGCGGGGAACGTGCGGGTCGTGTAAGAGCCAGGTACGGTGGGAGCGCTCCCATGTGTGATGTCTTGAAGAGTCGCGGCTCGCTGCGGGGGTGTCAAGGCGGCGGACGCCAAGAGTTGCAGGCGTCCGGCGCCGGGCGGGGGAGCCGACCGGGCCGGGCGACCGGTCGTATGACCGGCTGTTAGATTCGCGTCGTTTCGCGTCGTCGGGAGGCAGAGATGGGGACTCGTCAGCCCAGGGGGCGGAGCGGGGGGCGTCCCACGCTCGAGGAGGTGGCGGCCCGCGCAGGGGTGGGCCGCGGCACCGTGTCCCGGGTGATCAACGGCTCGCCCCGGGTGAGCGAGCGCACGCGCGCCGCCGTCGAGGAGGCGGTGGCGGAGCTCGGCTACGTCCCGAACACGGCGGCACGGGCCCTCGCCGCCAACCGTACGGACTCGATCGCGGTGGTCGTCCCCGAGCCGGAGTCGCGCTTCTTCGCCGAGCCGTACTTCTCGGACATCATCCACGGCGTGGGCGCGGCCCTCGCCGACACGGACATGCAGCTCCTGCTGACCTTCGCGGGCGGCGACCGGGAGCGCAGGCGGCTCGCCCAGTATCTGGCGGCCCACCGCGTGGACGGCGTCCTGCTGGTCTCCGTGCACGCCGACGACCCGCTGCCCGACCTCCTGGAGCAGCTGGAGATCCCCGCGGTGATCAGCGGCCGCAGATCGGCGGACGAGACGCTGGCCTCGGTGGACTCGGACAACTTCGCGGGGGCCCGCGCAGCCGTCGCCCATCTGCTGGCCCGCGGGCGGCGCACCATAGCGACGATCACCGGGCGCCTCGACGTCTACGGCGCCCAGCGACGCCTGGACGGGTACCGCGACGCCCTGGAGGAGGCGGGCCACCGGGTCGACGAGGCGCTGATCGCGCAGGGCGACTTCACGGAGGAGGGCGGCCGCCGCGCGATGACCGAGCTCCTGGAGCGCGCCCCCGCCCTGGACGCGGTCTTCGCGGGCTCGGACGTGATGGCGGCGGGCGCCCGCCAGATCCTGCGCACGGCGGGCCGCCGCATACCCGACGACGTGGCCCTGGTCGGCTTCGACGACTCGGCGATCGCCCGCCACATGGATCCGCCCCTGACCAGCGTCCGTCAGCCGATCGCGGAGATGGGCCGCACGATGACGGATCTGCTCCTCGCGGAGATCGCGGACGACCGCCCGGTGGCCTCCCGCCGCCTGTGCCGCCCGCAGATCGTGCTGCCCACGGAACTGGTGGAGCGGGCGTCGTCCTGAGCGCGGAGGGGCGGAATGTGCAGGATCGGGCGAGGGCTGTTTAGGTGTGGACCGTGGACACGGCGTACAGCTCTCGCAACTGGTGGACCGAAATGGCGGTCGGGGTGCTCGGCACCGCCGCCTGCACCGCGCTCCTGCTCGCGCTGGACGTCCGGGCGCTGGAGGGGCGCGGCGGGACGGTGGACCTCCTGAACTGCCTCGTGCCCGGCCTCGCCGTCGGGGTGTGGTCGGCCCGCCGCTACCGGCGGCGCCGGATCTCCTGATGGGGGCGCCGGGCCGGGTGCCCGGCGCCAGGCCCGGCTTGACCTGGCTTGGCCGTACGACAAAGGCCCGGTCCGCTTTCGCGGACCGGGCCTTGATCATTCAGGGTGAGTGACGGGACTTGAACCCGCGGCCACCTGGACCACAACCAGGTGCTCTACCAACTGAGCTACACCCACCATGTCCGGTCGTGTGTCTTTCTTCCGACCGGCCGAGAAAAAGTGTACAGGGTCCGAAGGGGTGCTCGCGCACACGTTTTCCGGACCCCGTACACAGGGCCTTCGCGGAGCTACTCCGCAGGCAGGACGTGCTTCGCCGCGATCGACTTCGCGGTGTCCGAGTCCGGCCCGGGCTGCGGGACGAAGATCGCCTCGCGGTAGTAGCGGAGCTCGGCGATCGACTCGCGGATGTCGGCGAGCGCGCGGTGGTTGCCGTTCTTGTCCGGGCTGTTGAAGTACGCCCGGGGGTACCAGCGCCGGGCCAGCTCCTTGATGGAGGAGACGTCGACGATCCGGTAGTGGAGGTACTCCTCCAGGGTCTGCATGTCGCGGAGCAGGAAGCCGCGGTCGGTGCCGACCGAGTTTCCGCACAGCGGAGCCTTCCGCGGCTCCTTGACGTGCTCACGTACGTACGCCAGGACCTGCTCCTCGGCGTCGGCCAGCGTCGTGCCGCCGGCCAGTTCGTCGAGGAGCCCCGAGGCGGTGTGCATGGTGCGCACCACCTCGGGCATGGTCTCCAGCGCCGCGTCCGGCGGGCGGATCACGATGTCCACCCCTTCGCCGAGCACGTTCAGTTCCGAGTCGGTGACCAGTGCGGCCACCTCGATAAGTGCGTCATCCGTCAGCGAGAGCCCGGTCATCTCGCAGTCGATCCACACCATGCGATCGTTCATGCCTCTAACCCTACGGCGCACTCCTCTGCCCGGGCAGTGGCGGACGGCCTGGCGCGTACGCGTCCGAGTGCGGCTTGCCGGGATCGGACGCGGGCACGGAGGCGGACGGGCCGAGCGCGCTCGCGGCCGCCGTGCGCCGGGTCTGGGTCGGCACCGGGCCCGCCTCCAGGACGGGCACGGCCTGCGGCGTCACCGGCGTGGGGTCGAGCGCGCGCTCGCCCTGCGGCCTGCGGGCGCGGTAAGCGGCCCGGTAGGCGGCGGGGGACGAGCCCAGCTGGCGCCGGAAGTGACCCCGCAGTGCCACCGGCGAGCGGAAGCCGCAGCGGCCCGCGACCTCGTCGACGGAGTAGTCGGAGGTCTCCAGGAGCCGCTGTGCCTGCAGCACCCGCTGGGTGATCAGCCACTGCAGCGGCGCGCTGCCGGTGAGCGAGCGGAACCTGCGGTCGAAGGTGCGCCTGCTCATGTACGCGCGCGCGGCCAGCGTCTCCACGTCGAACTGCTCGTGGAGGTGCTCCAGGGCCCAGGCGACGACCTCGGCGAGCGGGTCGGCGCCGATCTCCTCGGGTAAAGACCTGTCGAGATAGCGCTCCTGGCCGCCGGCCCGGCGCGGCGGCACGACGAGCCTGCGGGCGAGAGCGCCCGCCGCCTCATTGCCGTGATCCGTGCGCACGATGTGCAGACAGAGATCAATTCCGGCCGCGGTGCCCGCACTCGTCAGGACGTCCCCGTCGTCGACGAAGAGCTCGCGCGGGTCCACATGGACCGACGGATAGCGCTTCGCGAGCGTCGGCGCGTACATCCAGTGGGTGGTCGCGGGACGGCCGTCGAGCAGTCCTGCGGCGGCAAGGACGAACGCACCGGTGCAGAGCCCGACGATGCGGGCGCCCTCCTCGTGCGCGCGGCGCAGCGCGTCGAGTGCCTCCGGCGGTGGCGGCGATGTGATCGACCGCCAGGCGGGCACCACCACGGTGCCCGCGCGGCCGATCGCCTCCAGGCCGTGGGGCGCGGTGAGTTCGAGCCCGCCGGTGGTCCGCAGCGGTCCCTCCTCGCCGGCGCACACGAGCAGCCGGTAGCGGGGGACGCCGGCGTCCTGCCGGTCGATGCCGAACACCGAGAGCGGTATGGAGCTCTCGAAGATGGGGCCACCACTGAACAGCAGCACCGCTACGATCTCCCGGCGGCGGCGCCCGGACAGCTTCCGAGCCGTGGTCTCCGGCGCGGCAGTGGAGTCGTGGCTCATGGTGCTAAACCCCCCTCGGGCGTCGCGGCTCCCTGTTCTTGACGTGCTTGTTGGGCCTGTCGCTCCTGCACGTTTCCCCTCGGTCCTCCACCAGTCCCCCGCCGTAATACAGTCAAGATCGAATCTACTGTGTCCCGTGCTACCGGGGTGACCAGTTCAGCACCCGGCAGATTGTCGACATGGCAACTTGGCGTGAAGCATTCGATCACGAAGCGTTGCACTCGAGGGCCGTGCTGGGAAGTGCGCCTCCGCTCCATGGCCGGTCCCCGCAGGGTGCACGCGGCTTCAAGGCACCTTTCAGCCCTGCTCGGACGGGGGTTGGGGGCCCGTTCGGCCAAGGAATGCGCGACTGCCGGAAGTTGGCTGAAAACCTACGGGAGCGTGCGTGCGAATCGGTCAGTCGACCGGCGCATTGTCGGCACTGTGCCGAGTGCTCCTGTGCGCCCCCGGGACCGTCCGGCCGTGCCGTCCGCGGTGTCCCGCGTTCTGTTCTGCAAGCAGTCGCGCGGCGCCCCGCTCGGACTGGCGGAGCAGCACCCGGCAGACCCCGGTGACGGCCGCGAGACCGAGCGCCGAGCCGGCGGCGCCGGCCAGCGACGTCCCGTATCCCACGAGGACGACGGGGACCAGCACGCAGCTGAACGCGGCCCAGCGGACCACATCGCTCGCCGAGTCCTGTGCGGGCGCCTCCCGCGGCTCCTGGGCGCGGGGTGCGGGCACACCGGTCTGGCGGCGCTCGTGCGCCCCCTCGGGCGGGCGCCGACGGCTGTGTGCGACGGGGGATCCCCCTTGCTCGGGTGAAGGAGTGAGGGTGGGGGAGGGTGGGGACGCGGTCGAGGGTCCAGGCACGGCGTGCTCCCTGTGGCGGTGGCGTACGGAGGTTCAACGCGTGGTCGCTCGGCCGGTCACTGGGGTGCGGCCGGATGCGCGTCCATGGCCGCCGGGCGGCGCGGGCCCCGCCGGGTCACGGTTCGTGCGCGAGAAGGCCCCGGAAGGGTGCGCAAACCGCCTGTACGGGGCAGCAACCATTGCCATACGGGCGAGGCTCATGCATGCTCCGGTGAACGCCGGAGGCCCCTGCGTGGCCCGCACTGCCGCCCGTACGGGGGTCTTTGCAGGCTCTGGGCAGGAGAGGAGTGTCGCCGTACCCTTGGGGGTATGGGGTTGGGAAGATGATTCCCGGACGACCTTCCAGGTCCTGAACTTCCGCACCACCTGAACAAGCCGACCCTCCCACAGAGGACTCCTTCGCCGAGACACCCATGGCCGGTCACGAATTCTCCGAACCAGCGGACCGCAAGCGGCAGGTCGCCGATCCGACAGCGACCCCCCGAGCGGCGGAAGAAACACGTCACTCCTGCGATCCCGCCTTCCGGCACGGCGTCGTCGTCGGCTTCGACGGCTCGACGTCCAGCGAGCGGGCGCTCTCGTACGCGATCGGCATGGCCCACCGTTCGGGCTCGGGCCTGATCATCGTGCATGTCGCCAACCGCCTGCCCACCACGGTGTGGGCGGGCTGCGAGCCGCCGGTCTTTGTCGATGTGCCGGACCATCGCACCGAGGTGCTCGGGCTCGAACTGGCCTGTGCGGACTATCTGTCCGAGGTGCCGTGGATCCTCGTCGAGCGCGGCGGCGACATCTGCCACGAGCTGGAGGAGGTCGGCCGCGAGTACAGCGCGGACGCGATCGTCGTCGGCTCCACGCACGGCATCGTCGGCCGGATCTTCGGCTCCGTCGCCGGGCGGTTGGCGCGGCGGGCGCAGCGGCCCGTCATCGTCATTCCGTAACGCGCCGTCGTGGCAGGTGGGATGAGGAAGTCGAGTCCTCAACTCCCTTTTTCGGACGGCTCGATGAGTAGATAAATCTACTCGCGCGTAGAGGTGGTTTGTTCCCTTGCGAAGGGTACATAAAGGTCGCTGGCGCACACCGTATGGGCCGGCACCGCGCAGCACGACTGCACCACCGCACATGAAGGGAGCCCGCCGTGGACAACGACGTCTCTGCGGGAAGCACCACCTCGACTCTCGGCCATCTCGCCCTGGGACTCACGCTGTTGGCCTTCGGCCTCGGTCACACCCGAGTGATCGACGGCGTGACGGCGGCGGACGCCGTCTCCCTCGCCACCTTCGTCGGCGGCATCGCCCTGTTCGTGGCCGGTCTCTTCGCGTTCCGCGACAAGGACACCGGCACCGGCACGGCCTTCACCGCGCTCGGCGCCCTCTGGTTCACCTGGGGCAGCACGGCCGACGCGCAGGTCTCGGCGAACGCGGCGGGCCTCTTCCTGCTGCTCTTCGCGCTCGTCGCGCTCAGCCTGACCCTCGGGGCGGCGGGCGCGGGAACGCTCACACGCGGGACGTACGGGCTGCTCTTCGTGGCGCTCGTGCTGCTCGCCGTCGCGCAGTTCGGTGACAGCGCGGGCCTCGGCAAGGCGGGCGGCTGGTTCGCCGCGGCCGGCGGGCTGCTCGCCTGGTACGGAGCGACGGCCGCCCTCGCCAACTGGCCGACGGCCCTTCCGGGGCGCCCCGCGGGCCGGGGGGTGACGGCCACCGGCTGAGGCGGGCGCGGGCCGGGGTAATGGGCGACCCCGGCCCTCTGGGGAACGGGTCCTATGTGCTGGTGGCACGCATGGGGCCCGTTCCGTTTGCCCTTTTGGTGCGGGGCGCGGGGGGGGTGCCCCTATGACTTCGGTCAAGGGGCTGGGGCGGTTTGGGGTTGGTAG
>NZ_JBHYJI010000084.1:0-33701 GCF_042740435.1 Streptomyces sp. NPDC059002
AGTCGGTCGCTATCCGGGCGAGCGTGAAGCTGAATTCTTCCAGGGCGTTCGCATCAATGTTGGTCGGGGCGATCAGGTCGGCGAAGGCGCCTGAGGTGGCTGCGGCGTCTGCGGCCAGGGCGTTCAGATCGGGAGCCGGACCAGGGACGGTCCGATGGTGACTCGTGGTTGCGGCCGAGTGATGTGCGCCGTCGACGATTTCTGGTGTGGCAATGGGGCGGAGAGCCGCGGGGACATTCAAGGCCTCCAGGAACGCCTGCGACTTGTCCAGGTGTGTCAGTCGCCGGGTGCCGGATTCGAGCTGGGAGAGGTAGCCCTGGCTCAGGCCGGTGATGTGGGCCAGGTCGTCCTGGCGTAATCCCGAGTGCTGTCGTACGAGCCGACTGAGCCGCCCGAAGTCCAGGGCATTCAGCGCCTCTTGAACCTCGCTGTCCGACCAGACGTGCGCCGGCACGGAGGGGGCTTCGGCTGCGGTGGGCGGATGCTCGCGGGCGCAGGGGCCGCAAAGGTCGACCGCGCCGGTGTTGTAGCGGCTGAGCAGGCATTCGCAGGTGCGGCACCGGCGCTCGCTCACCACGTCGCAGCCCCTTCCGGCTCCGTTGACGAGAGGGATGATCTCTCCGTTCATGCTGGCATTGCGGCCGCCATATTGCAGCGCAACTCCCTTTATTCACACGGAGATGTGCGCGAGCGCCAGCCGATCGTCACTCTGTCGTGCACCCCACGAAGCACGACCTGGCCGCCGGCCACCCGGGAGGCGGCCGTGCGGTTCGGAGAGGAGCGCGACGGTGCAGTACCACGAGTCCCTGGTGAGAGGTTCCGTCGTCAGCTCCGAGCCGCACGGCGCGAAGGTCAGCGGCCGTGGCGGCCGCCGAGCAGGTCCGGCGCGCCAGGGCAGCGAATGGGAGCTCCCCGCGCAGCTCGACTCCAGCGGGGTGGCCCGCTGTTTGGCGCGCGAGGCCCTGGAGGAATGGGGCGTCCCGCCCTCGGACGTGGTGTCCGTGGTCGCGGAGCTCGTCGGTAACGCCCTGGTCCATGGGCGCGGACCGATCCACATGGGTCTGTATCGCGAGGGGGCCGTCGTTCGAGTGGAGATCAGTGACCAGGGCGGGAGCGGCGGCGACATGCCACGTGTGCGTGAGCCCGCGGAGGAAGGCATGACCGGCCGCGGGCTGTGGATCGTCAAGGCGCTGTCCCGGGACTGGGGAGTGACCTTCATCGGCGACTCGGCCAAGACCGTGTGGGCGGAAGTGCCGGATGAGTCGAGTGACGCCTCCGTGTCCTCACCGGGGGAGGGTCGGGCTCCGCGCGCCGATCCGAGCCGCCGAGACCGCCCTGCACGAAGCGCGCCATCACTGAACCGCCCTACAGAGGAGAACCGCATGCACCGACCACAGACCACCGAGACTCCCGAGCCCGGGGACGACGGTTCCCAGCAGCAGATCGCGTACTACAGGGCACGCGCCAGCGAGTACGACGACACATATGCCGAGCGCATGCGCATGCCTCAACTCTCCCGGTCGATCGCCCAACTGCCCATCCAAGGCGATGTGCTGGAACTGGCCTGCGGTACGGGCCAGTGGACCCGGCAGCTCGCCGGCCGAGCGCGCACGGTCACGGCGGTGGACGCCGCGCCGGAAATGATCGCCATCGCCCGGTCCAGGATGCAGGAAGCCGACACGCGCTTCATCACGGCGGACCTCTTCGACTGGGCGCCCGAGGACCGGTACGACACGGTCTTCTTCGCCTTCTGGCTCAGCCATGTGCCGCCTCCGCGCTTCGCGGCGTTCTGGGGCATGGTGCGCTCCGCGCTGAAACCGGGCGGCCGCGCCGTCTTCCTCGACGACTCCCGAGCGAAAGCCGCGATCGAGGAACGTACGCAATCCCATCCCGGAGTGCCGACCGTGCGGCGGCGTCTGGCGGACGGGACGGAGCACACGGCGGTCAAGGTGTTCTACGAAGCCTCCGATCTGGTCGGTCAACTGCACTCTCTCGGCTGGGAGTCCGTGATCCGCGATCTCGACTCGTACCACTTCTGCGGCGTCGCCCATCCCGTAGGAGCAGAGCCGTCATGACGGCCGTCTACGGCTACCCGGCACGCTCCAGCGTCCGGGCAGGAGAAGCGATTCGACTCCATATCGCCTCCTCGACCCCGCAGGTGTACGTCGACTTCTACCGCTGGGGCGGATCCATCCAGCACGCAGGCAGCACGTCCTGGAGCGGTGCCGCGGCCCCACCGGGTCAGCACAGCGCGGATTGGAAGTGGCCCGCGTACGACTTCCCGATTCCCTCGGACTGGCCCTCTGGTGTGTACGTGGCTGTGCTCCGCGCCCAACCCTGCGACGGCGCGCCGGTGCTGGACGCCCGCGAGGGCAGGCTGCTGTTCGTCGTCACTCCGGGGATTTCGACGTGCCGCGGCATCCTGTACAAGGTCCCCACCTTCACCTACCAGGCGTACAACACCGCAGGTGGTGTCAGCCTCTACAGCTCCGGTCGGGTCACGCTGCGACGGCCTGGCGGAGGCGTGGGCGGTCCGGTCAAGGGATTGCCCGACCCGTACGACCCCGGCTCTCCCCGACAGACCTTCGCCCACTGGGACGCGCGCTTCATCGCATGGATGGAGCAGAACGGCTTCGAGGCGGACTTCTGCACGGACCTGGATCTGCACGAAGGCCGTCACCTCGACGACGGATATCAACTCCTGCTGTCAGCGGGGCACGACGAGTACTGGACCGCCGAGACCCGCAGCCGCATCACCGCCTTCCGCGACGCGGGCGGCAACATCGCCAACTTCGGTGCGAACACCTGCTGGTGGCGCGTAAGGCTCACCGACGAGGCCACGTCTCTCGTCTGCGACAAGTTCCCACCTGGCACAACTCAACGTGGCGTCGACCCCGACAGCGCATACGGATGCCCGGATCATTGGTGGGAGACCGACCCGGAGAACACGCTCCTCGGCGTCAGTTACCGAGGCGGAGGTGGCCACTGGGACGGGCATCGCGAGCCGCTCGGATTCACCGTGACGGACCCCGGCCACTGGATATTCGGGGGTACAGGGCTCAAGCGCGGCGACGTGTTCGGTCACGACGACGCGCTCGTCGGATACGAATGCGACGGCGCGGCGTACACGACCGATGCTCGGGGGCGGCCGCATCCGACAGGCGAGGACGGCACTCCGCGGGGCTTCAACATCCTCGGGATCGCCCAACTCCCGTACGAAACCTGGAATACCGCCGCCCGTGAACCGACCGCCAGCCCCCGCGCGGCCACGCTCGGCCTCTACAGCGGTGGTGGCACGGTGTTCACCGCGGCAACGGCACGTGTAGGACGGCGGCATCTACACGGACATACTTGGCCGGTGAAAGACAGCAGCCGAACGGATAGCGCGTTGGACGCTCTCGGCGTCGTCCAGCGGGCGTAGCAAGTCGTGAGCCGAAAAGTGGTTGTGGAACATCTGCTCCAGTATGCGCGGCGCGGGCGAGTTGGGGG
Source organism: Streptomyces sp. NPDC059002 (assembly GCF_042740435.1). NCBI lineage: Bacteria > Bacillati > Actinomycetota > Actinomycetes > Kitasatosporales > Streptomycetaceae > Streptomyces > Streptomyces sp. NPDC059002. The sequence continues at coordinate 3,490 of NZ_JBHYJI010000084.1, forward strand.
TTACGGGAAGCCCGCTGATCCATCGCCGAAATGTCGGCTTGGTCAGGCTCGCAGCGCTGTAGAACTCAAGACCGACCTCCTGCCCCAGAGCCATGGCGGTCCTGCGGTACGCCTGGGCCACATCCCGGTAGCTCCACTTGTTCATCTGCACCAACAGGTGCAGCAGGTTCCGCGGATTGTGCATGCCTGCTCTTCCTCCGGTCCAACATCCAGGACGCTCGCGGCGTCACAGGTCCGAGCGCCCCCCACCCGTCAGGGCCATCTCATCGCGAACTGCCCCAAGGCGGTAGCCCGCTCCAGACGGGCCAGAAGGGCTGACGCAACTTACGCGCCACTTCAAGCTGGGCCCCGTACCGGTTGAGAGCCCAGCGGCCATTCGCTTCGATCTCGCTTTCGGTGGCCTTGAGGCGTCGGCTCGACTGGTCGTGGGAGCGAATGTGTAGTGGCGCAGGAGACGATGGACGGACGGCAGCGACTGCGCGATTCTCCAGGGCCGCCGAATGTGGACGGTGGAAGCGGTGGCTGCGGCGCAGCCAACCTTGCAGCCGCGACAGCGCAGGTCAGGAGGCAACCCAGCACAGCTGCGCGGCATGACTGGTGAAGCCGGGGCCTGCGGAGAAGAGGATGCCCGCCGCACCGATCGGCGGGGGAGTGCGGTGGATACGATCAAGGACGTAGAGGACCCCTGAGCCTCCTGCGTTTCCGTCCTCGGCCAGGCTCTCCCGGGCGGGACGCATGACCTCCTCGGTGAACGATCCCGTAGTCGTGAGGGCGTCGAGTTGGGCAGTACTCCCGGGATGGATGAGACCGAAAGCGGCCTGTGTCCACGCGGCGGGCAGGTGCGGCACGGTTTCAGAGATAGCTGAGAGGGCTCGGGACGTGGCGTCGAAGGTGTGCTCCCGTGCCGGGATGAACGGGATGGGCAGTTGCTTCTCCGCCTGAGCCCACTGCCATGATTCTTGAATGTAGACGGTCGGCTCGCTGAGCGGGGTCGCGCTGACCAGGGCGGCGGCTGCGCCGTCGCTGCACAACAGCCGTGTCAGCAGTGAGGCAGGGGTGTCGTCGGTCTCCGCGCACCACGTGGTGCTGGGGGCTTCGGCTCCAAGCACGAGAATCGGCCGCCCCAGCAGGGCGTCATCAGCCGCCAGCCCTAGTGCCTGGGCTCCGCCCGCAGGACCCAGGCTTGCCAGAGCCCACCGGCGTACGCGCACCGGCAGTTGCAGTGCCTGCTCCAGGTGATCATCGAGGCCCCGTACGGTGGCCGGGTCGGTGGAGAACATGATGACGCCGCCCAGGTCTGCGGTCTGCAGGTCCGCTGCTTCCAGGGCGCTGCGGGCGGCAAGCTCGCCGAGCCGGCAGACCTCGCTGATGGTGCGGGTCGGTGTTGTGGCGCCGATGTGCAGTACCTCGTCGATCGGACGAGTGAAGCATCGTTTGTTCACGCCGGTGGAGTGTGTGCGCTGCAGGAAGGCTTCAAAGTGCGGATCCGAGGCGTGCAGCTGAGCGGCGGCGGCCACCAAGTCGTCGGTGGTCACCGTGTGCGGGCCGCGCACAATGGCGGGGCGGTTAACGTAGGCCATGTGATCCTCAGGGATGACGAGCGGGGGACGATGGGCTTGATGGGCAGCGGGGGCGAGCCGAGGGACGACACGGCTGCCCAGACAGACGTCGCTCACATCGCGGGGAGTGTGCGGGTACGCCGGTCAAAAGCCCACTGGGCAGCATGTGTTGCCAGTTCGACCACGCCAGGAACAGATGAGTCGCCACGGAGGTGGCTGTACTCGACGGCGATGAGCACCATGAACCGCTCCCGACTGCCCATGTGCGGATAGAAGTCACGTTCCACGATGTCGGCCATGGCCTCCTCCATACTGAGCCCGGCCTCGTAGCGCGAAGCGATCTCACGCTGCGCGGTGCCCAGATACTCCAGGTGCTGCCTGAGCTCCTCGGGTCCGGTGTAGCGGCCATGCCCGGGAATGATGACCTTGGGGTTCAGGCTGAGGACGAACTCCCCGGCCTTGATGACGTTCTGCAACGGTCCGGTCCAGTGACAAGGGTGGTCGTCCGGGAAGTAGATGTCACCGGCGCAGACGGTGTCGCCGATGCGGGCGATGAGATCGCCGGGGTGGTGGGCAGGGCCAACCTCGTAGAGCTCGACTTCGATGTCTCCAACGTGGAAGTCATAGCGGTCAATGAACTTGATCGTGGGCTCGGTCACCCTCGCGGACGCGAAGTCGAAGTTGCTGAAGTGCCGGCGGGCGTACCAGCCCAGGGCCTGATCGGGCGGGGAAGCGTGAAGGAGTGCCTTCATCTCCTCTGGCCCAGGCTCGAGGCTTGAGTCATGGCAGCCAGCCTGGGTGGAGATGATGTCTGCCTTGGGGAAGTAGTGGTTGCCCCAGCTATGGTCACCGTTGGCATGAGTGGTCACGACTGTCGTCACCTGCGGCGCACCGAGGGTGGAGCGAGCCGCTGCCATCATGGCCTTCGTCGTCGGGCCGTCGTAGGGGGTGTCGATGATCGCAGCCGTGTCCTTGGAGACGATCCACAGGCAATTCGCGTATCCCCACGGTCCGGAGTCCTTCGGATTCCAGACGTGTAGGCCGTCACTGTGCGGAACAGGAGCGAGATGGGTAGGGAGACTCATCTGCGCATTGTTCCCTGGGAACCTACCGTGAGCATTGTGGCGTGGGTCACGGCACCTGTGGGTCGTCAGGGAACACTCCAGCCTCCTTGGTTTTGAGAGAGGGCAGCGAGTTGTCGGCGTGCCCCGACCCGTCTGGTGACTCATCTGTGGACGGGTGTAGTTGGGCAGCTCAGATCGCACGCGATGTGCTCTCCTTGCTCGGTAGGCACCCCGCCGACAGAATCGAATCGATGTCGATCTGTCGGCTCTGGGAGTGGGCAGGGCGGTCACCGTTCACGCTGTGGCATGGGGGGATTTCCGGGATCACCCGGCAGGCACTGACACGTTCTTGGCTGGATCGTGCAGTCCCTTCTGGAACACCAGAAGCACGAAGTGGTTGAGTGGGGACGTCAGCGGAGACGCAAAGATGATCTCGACTCTGCCAGGCCCCAACTCGTCGTGCTTGATGGGGCGGATGTCGGCGTCAGGGGTGACGTACGGCGGTCGCGGTCCATTCCATACAGGCTCGAGATCGGCGTCCTCGACCACTCGCTGCCGGAGCTCGTTGAGTTTCCGGTTGTTCGGCATGGTGTCCAGCGCGGCACGGAGCGTGGGAAGGATGCGGGGGGCCCAGACCGTCAGCCAGCCCCCGCTCCCACCTTCCCAGTCGATGAGCGTGCCGTCGCGGGCCTCTTCGCTGAAGAGCATCCACTCCATGCTGTTTGGGGGAGCCTTCTTGCTGGGGAACAGCCGCAGGAACGGCTCGTTGCACATGATCATGTCGGAGCTGGCGTCACTCATGTAAGCCATGTCGACCTGACGCTCGATCACTCCTTGCCAGGTGGAGGCCAGCTGGAGTTTGGTCGCGCGCAGCGGACGAGCTGGATCTCTCCTGTGCCAGTGCCGGAAGACGGTGACGAACTCGCCCTCGCTCAGGTCCAGGGTCTCAGCCAACTCCCAGGTGTATTGCTCGGTCGGACGCAGGCTCCCACGCACAACCTTTCCGTATGTGCCGATACCTCGCCCCATGTGGAGGTCGATCTCGTTCTGCGACACTCCCTCCGCCTGCCGACCGCGGGTCGACGGATGCCGATCAGGCTGGCCGAGGTCGGCAGGGGTGAGCCTACCCCGAGCGCCTTCGAGGATGTGCTGCACAGGATTTCTTCGCCGCACGTTCCCTCCCTTGATGAGTATCTCGGCATGCAGCCGATGTTGGTTCCGCATTCCGCAGACGGGTGCAAGCCGGACTTTCTGCCCCTTGCCTTGCCGCGCCGCAGAACGAAGGTGTACAAGGCGGCACTTGAAAGATGCCGCACGGCCGCATGTTCCCCCGTTTAGCCCTCGAATGCCAAAGGGCTCGCCCTGTCCGTGTCCCACCCCAGGCCACCCGGGTCCCTGACCTGGCATCCCGTCAGCGAAGTCACGCTACAGGGTGTTTCCGTAGCCAACCGTGAGAGTCCGGCAATCCGACAGCGATTGAGCCAAGTTTGACGGGCTTGGCTGTGCAGACTCAGGAAATCAGGGCCCTTCTTCGGCTTTGCTGCGCTCGCCCCTTGCTGAGCTCAAGCCATACTCCACCGTCGGCATGTATATGAGTGGCTGTCGGAGTTGTAATGTCGAGGGCGCGTCGCGCACTGGCTGCTATCAGAGCCCTTGCGCTATAACGGCCGTTCTGTGATGTGTAGTTGGAGGGGTCCTCATGTCAGATGGAGTGATGCAGCCGATATTGCGCGCCAGGAGGCGAGCCATCTCTCCGGAGACGGTTGGGCTCCCCGGCCGCTCTGGCCGCTCTGGCCGCTCTGGCCGCTCCGGACCGAAGGTCGAGGGGCTGAGTCAGATGGATGTGGACATCCTGATGAGGAAGCGGCTCAACAGGCTCCGGGGCATGGGGACTTATCAAAGGGTCGAGGCAGGAACGAGGACACCTTCGCCGGAGTATCTGCTGCACCTGGCGCAGCTGCTGGGACTTGCTGAGAGCGAGTACGTGGCCATCCACTTGGAGTTGTACGGCGTTGAGCCCACCCACTCCCTGGATCCCGCCTCCGGCCTGGAGGTGGTTAGCGCCTGGAGGAAGGTGGTCGAGGCGCAGCAGGACATGGCGTACTTGACCGACAGGCGCTACAACTTGCTCTTCCATAACGAGGCCTTCGCCGCGATGTTCCCCAGCGGCCAGCCTCCCCAGAACACTATGGAATGGATGATCCTCGACGACGAGGCTCGTGACTTCTGCCTCGTGGACTGGGAGCGGGAGTGGGCGTCGCGCGCGATCCCACAGTTCCGGATGGCGCTGGCCTCCCAGCCGAGAGATCCCGTACTGAACCGAATCCACGAAGGGATCCTCCGGGACGAGCGGGCGAGAAAGATCTACGACGGCTCCGCCGATGTCTACCTTCACCCCGACGGTGAGCGCCGTCCGCTGCATCATGCCCGTCGTGGCCGCGGCTGGGTCGAAATGGTGGCGGGCCAGCCCCTCAGCTCTCCGGGCGCACGGTTCATGCTGGTGATGTTCGAAGAGGGGCAGCAGGGCGCACGGATCTGACGTGCCTTGCAGTGAACCGTTTCGGCTGTGGTTCCACGGGCTTGGTGCAGTCAGGCGCCGCTCCAGTGCGCACGGGACGATGCGGCACAGAAGCCGGGCCCCACTCCCAGCAGAAGCCCGGCGGACCCATGTGGGGGAGGATCATCGTGAATCCGGTCCAGTACGCGTAGCACCGCCGAGCCGCCGGTATTGCCATTGGTCTGCAGACTCATCACAGAGTGCCGCAGCGCCTTCTCCGAGCATCCACCGCTCTGGGTCACGAGGTCCAAGATTTTCTGGCTGCCTGGGTGAATGATGCCGAACTCGGGATCCCAGGGGCCTTGATGAGGCCACGGCAGCTGCGGGATGACCTGTACGACTGCCTCGACGGAGTCCCTGGTGGAATCGAAGTGGTATCCGTTCACGTCCGCGCGCAGTCGGTAGTAGTGCTCGCTGTCGGGATGCGTGTACGTCCAAGTCTCCTCGATGTACAGGCCCGGTTGGGCCAGCGGCTCGGCGCTGACCACGGCAGCGGCGCCTCCGTCCCCGAACAGCAACTTGTAGATCATGGCGGGCAGTGTTTCGTCGGTGTGCTGGTACACCGTGCTCAGAGCCTCGGCGCCCACCACCAGCACCGGCTGCCCGGGCCTTGCCATGTCGGCGGCCAGCCCCAGAGCATGGGCTCCTCCTGCACACGCTAGCTGCGTCATTGGGATGCGCTTCACCGTCGGGGGCAGTCCCAAGGTGTTCACCAGATGCACGTCGAGGCCGGGTATCGCCAGGCCAGTGGCGTGGAACGTGATCAGTGCGCTCACATTGGCGGGTCTTAGCCCGGCTTCATCCAGGGCCCGACGGGCGGCGAGTTCGGCGAGGGCGCACACGTCGGCGTATGCGCGTACGTTGCGCTCCTCAATCGGCTCGGTGCGGGCGACATCAGTCAAGGGGCGGACAAACCGACGGGTGTGGACGCCGACTGTGCGGGCCAGCCGCGACAGTGCTGCCAACTGCTGGTGCCCGCTGTGCTCACGTCGGATGTCGTCGACGATCTCTTGTGTCGTTACTTCATGGGCGGCGTCAGCAACACCTGGACGATTTACGTAGGCCACAACTGTGCCCTTTCATGGAGGGACGTCTCGGGTGACGGTCTGGACAGAGGGGGCGCCGCTGGTAGCGGAGGTTACCTGCACTCTGCCCGGACCGGGATACCCGAAATTCTGTGCCTACCTGCAAGTCCTCAGAGCCTCCAAGAGGGCGCAGCCTCCAACCGGGACCAGGGCCACGCTCTCCGGGGGCACCTGGGCCCAGCCAAAGGTCGGCTAGGCCCAGGTGCCCCCCCTCGGCCGGAAGCGCATGGTGACAACCAGGGAGCCTGGGGCGCCGTCGGGCTGGGCCATGAACAACCGGACCTGCCCGACGCCGTGAACGGCGTGGCGCATGGGCCTGATGTCCTCGGCGGCCGGCGTCGACTCCCGCGTGCGGGGGTCCTCGTAGATTCTGCGGGCACGCGGGTCCGCGAGGATCTGCTCGGCGGTGCTGTTCAGTCCTGGATCGTCAGGGAAGGCACGCAACGCGGCCTGGAATCGGGAGAGGGCGAAGGGGGCCCATATCGACTCCCAGTCGATGAGGATGTCATCGCGGGCCTCATCGTCCAGGATCGTCCATTCCATGGTGTTCTGGGGTGGTTGACCACTCGGGAACATCGCGGCGAAGGCGGGGTTGTATAGCCGCACGTTCCACGAACGGTCGCTGAGATAGGCCATGCCATTCGAGGTTTCGATCACCTCCTGCCAGGCGGGGCTGGGCAGAGCAGGATCGTCCGCGACGGGACTCATGGGTGGGTCCATCGAGTACAGCTCGTGATGGAGTAGTGCGTACTCTCCCTCACTCAGCTTCAGGATGCGGGCCAGGTCGCGCATGTACTCCTGCGGCGGAACCCAAGACCCGTCCTCGACCGCGCTGTAGGTGCCGGCTTCCGCTCCCATGACTTCGTCGATCTGCTGGCATGTCACCTCCCGGGCGGCCTCAGTGGCCGGGAGTCGACCGGAGTGGTCGAAGTCGGCCGCGCTCAGCTCCTGCCTCCGGGCGTGAAGTATGTGTCGCATCGATCCTCCATCCGTACGAATTAGTTGGCTCTTAAATAAGTGGCCTGGTAGTACCGGAGAAACATTGCCGTTGAAAACCTCTTGTGTCTCGGTGAAGCTGATCACGGCTCGCGAGATCAGCAACTCTCGCGCATTCGTGGCGAGGAGAGGGAGGGGATGAGTGTGGCGACGCTAGGGGTGGACGCCCTGAGTGTTGACGCAACCCACGGTTGCGCCCTCCGTGCATGGACTCCCCTTCCGCTGCCCGGACCTGACTACGCACAACGAGACAACAGCGCAGTGCTCCCCAGAGCCGCTGTCGGCTCAGCGGCCCATGAAACGCGACACATGCCTCGTGCCGCATTTATGGGAAGAACGCTACAGCGAAGCCCGCCAGCTCGTGCGGCTCCCTCTGCCTCAGGCCGCCACGTCAAGCGATCTGCATCGCCGCCGACGGTGACTGCCTTCAAGCTGCCGCACGAGGGGCGAACGCTCCAATTTAGTCGATATCACCAGAACTTGATCAGATGGGCAAGCTGCGAGCAGGCTGAAGGGTCAACTGGTCGGTGGGCCGTCATGCCAGCTGACACAGCTTCCTTCTGTGGCGGCTGATCCCACCCGCCCAAGCAGGTTGTCCGCGCCACGGGACACGCCGCGGCGCCCGCTCCCGGCGTACTAGGCCCGCGCACTTCTGACGGATCACGACATGGCTCCGACGGAACAGAATCTGCCGGAAGCGCCCACCGCAACGATGAAGCCGACAGGCCGATGCCCCGGACGACTATCTGCCTGGGCCCTACAGATGAGGATGACGCATGCGCTGGGTCACCTTTACCCCCGGATTGGGCGCTCTCGACCAGGTCGGTGTCCTGAAGGGCAACGCCGTCTATCCGCTGCTCGATCTGCCCCCGGGGCACGGCTTGCTCGACCTGCTCGGCGATGATGGAACCCGACTCCGTCTGGCGGCCCAGCGGGCACTCGCCAGACCCTCGGGCATCCCGGTAGACAGCGTGTCACTACGCGCACCTCTCCCTGAGCCCCGGTCCCTACGTGACGGACTGGGCTTCCTCGATCACATCAAAGGGTGCCTCATCGCCGCCGGACAGATGAGTGCCCACGATGAGCTGGACGAGGTTTGGCATCAGACACCGGCGTACTACTACTCAAACCACCACAGCATCATGGGCCCACATGATGACGTAGAGATCTTCCCCGGCAGTAATGCCTTCGACTTCGAGCTGGAAGTCGCTGCGGTGCTCGGAGACGGCGGCCGTGACCTGGATCTGACTGAGGCACAGGAGCGAATCATCGGGTACACCCTGATGTGTGACTGGACCGCGAGGGATCACCAGATCGATGAACGGCTCCAGCACATCGGGCCTGCCAAGTCCAAGGACTGCGGAACTAGCATGGGGCCGTGGCTTCTCACCGCTGACGAGTTCAATGTCGAGGCGTTTGTCGGCATTCATCTCAACGGGGAAGTCATTGCCGTGGGTAACCCGGCAGGTATGGACTGGGACTTCGCGAGCCTGATCTCCTATATGTCGCGAGGTGTCGAAATGCGGGCAGGTGACGTCATTGGCTCCGGCACGGTTCCGGGTGGCTGTCTCCTTGAACGCACCAAGAACCTCGACAACTTCACCGGACTACAGCCCGGTGACATCGTCGAGCTCAGCGGTGAACAACTGGGAAGCACCCGGCACACCGTCCTTCCCGCCACAGATGTCCACCTCCTCAAGTCCGGATACTGACCTGGTCTTTCATGTCACCTGTTTCGGCGTTCCTTTTATCGCCGTGAATAGTGACTGTCCTGGGCCCTGCCGGCGACGATGACGGCATGAGCTGGGTCGCGGCCAGTCCCAGCCCAGAAGCATCCGACCGGTTGGTGTCCCACTCTTTAGCTCCCGGTCCAGGTCCCCCGCCTGGGCCGGGCCTGGCCGAGGCGGACGGCAAGCCTCCTCGGTCTCCCGGGGTGCCGCCGTTCTGCGGCGGCACCCCGCCTTTACGAAGTGAGGCTTTGGCTCTTAATGGCGATAGGTGTTTCGCATGAGCGGCAAATCGGTGTTATGGGCGGCCGCAGATGCCGCAAGCTGGATCGTGGCTCAGCTCTCGGTGGCACTGTCCGTACCGGTGGCGGATGTGGACAGAGACGCGACGTTCTCCTCTCTCGGTCTTAGTTCCCAGGCAGCAGCCGCCATGGTCAACCGCCTGGGCCAGCACCTCGGGCGCGAACTTCCGGTCGCCACGCTGTGGGCGTTCCCCACGGTGAACGGGCTGGCTTCCGCTGCGGCAATCGAAGATCCGCTGACCTACGTGCGAAGCACACAGCGTCCTGCCGGTGATGAAATCGGGGAGCCACTGGCCATTGTTTCCATGGCAGCACGATTGCCTGGCGCTGACTCCGCTACGCAGATGTGGGACCTGATTCTTGCTGGAGGCGATGCCATCGGCCCGCCTCCACCGGGAGGCTTCAAAGACGCCCCAGGCTCCATGTCCGATGCGGGCTATCTATCTCGGGGCCTCGACCTATCCGACCACCGCTTCTTTCATCTCACACCACGTGAGACGTCGGTGCTCGACCCCGCACAGCGGCTCGTCCTGGAGGTGTGCTGCGAAGCGATTGAGGCGTCCTCGATGCCACGTACAGGTTTGAGAGGAAGCTCGACCGATGCCTACGCCAGCAGTATCTGGAACGAGAGTGGCGCGGCCTCAAGACCGGGGCAACACACGATGCACACGGCGACTGGGCCCAGTTTGTCGATGGTCGCGAACCGCGTCTCCTACAGCTACGACTTGCAGGGGCCGTCTGTCACTTTGGACTCGGCCTGTTCGTCGTCCTTGGTGGCCGTGCATTCGGCCACCCAAGTATCGCCGCCGGTACCTTCGTACTGGGCCTTTCGTCTGCGTGGGTCGCTGACACCACCGCCGTCACCGCCGACGCCAGGGTGTTCAGACAGTGCGGCTGGCCGCAACCGCTGGCGAGAGTGGTTCTTACGGCGAGAGCGACTCGGGCTGGCAGTTTCCAGCCCCGAACGCCGCCGGCGATGTGCGGGACTCCGGATGGCAGTAGGAGTTCTACCCTCCCAGCCCGTTCCGCCGTCGCCGACTAGGAGTTTTAGCTGTGCCTGCCGAAGAGCTTGAGACACCGTACATGCCTAGCGGTTCGGACTATGTGCTTGCGCTGCGCGACAAGAGCCTCAACGGCACACCGGTGGAGCTCGTCCACGTCGACGAACTGCGCGTCGTCTCCACGCCCCGCACAAGCGGTGAGGACGTCGAGTACACCCAGACCCTCGCCGAGGTCGAGTCGGAGCTGCCGCCGATCCTCGTCCACCGCCCCACGATGCGGGTCGTCGACGGAGTCCACCGCCTCCGGGCCGCCCAGGCAAACGGCCAGACATGCATCATGGTCCGATACTTCGACGGGGACGCCACCGACGCCGACCTGCTCGCGGTCGCTCTCAACGTCTCGCACGGCCGTCCGCTGTCCCTGGAGGACCGCATCGCCGCCGCCGAACGCATCTTCGCCTCCCACCCGCAGTGGTCCGACCGGGCCGTGGCCGCCGTGGCCGGGCTCTCCACCCGTAGGGTCTCGGAGATCCGCCAGAACGTGGTCGGCGCGCCCCCGCACACCGACCGCAGGATCGGACTCGACGGCCGCTCCAGGCCAGTGGATTCTAGCCACGGCCGGGAACTCGCCGGTCGCCTGATCCAGGAGAACCCCACCGCCTCACTGCGGGTCATTGCCCGTCAGGCTGGCATCTCACCCGCCACGGTCGCGGACGTCCGCAGCAGGGTGATGCGCGGCGAGGACCCCGTACCCGCGCGCCGGCGCCGAAACCCGGCCGACCGGAACACCGCGCACCAGCCCGCCGCCCGCCCGCCCCAGCAGCGCCACGACGGCACCAGGTCACCCGAGGAACTCGGGTCGGCCTTCGACGCCCTGCGCCGCGACCCGTCGATGCGGCTCAACGAGATGGGCCGCCACATCCTGCGCATGCTCGACGCCGCCTCCATGGTGGCCCAGGACCGGCAGCGCTTCGTCGAGAGCGTCCCCGCCCACTGCAAGCCCCAGATGTCGGAGCTGGTCCACGGCTACGCCCAGGTCTGGGAGCTGTTCGCGCGCGACCTGAAGGACCACGGCGCCGAGAGCGCCTGACGGCTCCGGGCGGGTCCTCGGCTCGGCGCGATGACCTCGCCGACGGCCGACCGCACTTGCCTCCATGGAGGGGCGGACGCCGCTCCTCCACTCCTGACCGGACGGTCGGAACCGGCCTGTCGCCGAGCAGATGAGGCACACCCACATCGCACATCGCCGTCGTCATCGGCGCCGGCCTGATCTCGCGTGTCACGGAGATGCCCCGTGGGGACCAGACGGTGTCCGCGCACCTGTACAGCACGCACGGCACCGCACAATGTGCACCCAGATTTCCAGCCGCATATGCAGACAAAGGTGATGCTCTACACCCCTTGAGGGGCAAGGGGCCGCAGGTTCAAATCCTGTCGTCCCGACTTGGAAGAGTCGCAGTTCAGGGCCGGTTTCGGAGACATCCGAAACCGGCCCTCGATCATTTTCGGGGATCAGCCCCCTTGACCGGCGTCAGCGGGTGATGACGATTGAGCTCGGGAGTCTCGGCGTCGGCCCAAAGGTGGGTCACTGACGGCGTATCAAATCTGACCCCCTTTCGTGCCCTTTGTCTGACTCTGGCCTTGTTGATCAAGGCCAGGAGGAAGGGGTGATCCTTGTGGAGGACTGGGCAGAGATCCGCCGGTTGTGAGGTTCCCCCGAGATGCGAAGGATGTTGATCTCGGGTCAGATGGGACTCATGAGGGGGAACATCGACCATGGCCGCACCCCGGAAATACTCGCTCGCACTGGCATTCTGCGCAGGCAGCGGCCTGGTCCCTTGTACCCAGTCGCTTCCCGTCCTGGGGACTGCAGGACTTCTGACCCGTGTCGTGCCGTGGGTCCGCGCGCGCTCGTCCAGCTCCTCACGGAGGCCGGTGATCCGCGTGTGCCGTTCGGTGTCTGCGGCGGCTTGTTGCTCACGTACGCGGTCCTCGGCGCGGACGATCTGCATGGCCGCCAGACCCTCGACGGCCCGTTCCCATGCCCGGCCCCAAGCGTGTGCGGCTGCCCGCCACCGTGCACGGAGCGCAGACGCGCCGGAGACCACCACGACAACCGTCCCCGCTGATCTCCTCCGAGACCTTCCGGACAGGCGTGCTGAACCTCCGCTACGCCCCTGTTGAGTCCCCGGTCAGGCGATCGGTAGCCGCCGAAGGCGGCGTGTGCCGTCAGGTGATCGCCGGGGGGCGCACCGCCTACCGCGAGTGGCCCACCAACCCGGTCTCGTAGGCAGTGATGACCAGTTGGACCCGGTCGCGGGCGTCGAGCTTGGCCAGCAGCCGGGTCACATAGGTCTTGGCCGTGGCCACGCTGATGTGAAGCTCGGCGGCGATCTCGGCGTTGGACAGGCCGCGGCCGACATGGGTCAGCACCTCGCGCTCCCGGTCCGTCATGATCTCTAGGCCCCGCCCGGACGCGGTGGCGGCCGCCTGCGGGCGCTGGGCGAACTCCCTGATCAGCCTTCGCGTCACCGTGGGCGCAATGAGCCCGTCGCCCGCGGCGACCACACGGACCGCGGCCAGGATGTCGTCCAGCGCCATGTCCTTGACCAGGAAGCCGGACGCCCCGGCGCGCAGTGCCCCGTAGACGTACTCGTCGTCATCGAAGGTGGTCAGGACGATCACCTGCGTGCCGTCGCCGCGCTCCGTGATGCGCCGGGTCGCCTCGATGCCGTCCATCCCCGGCATGCGGATGTCCATCACCACCACATCCGGCCGCTCGGCCTCGGCCAGCCGGACCGCTTCCTCTCCGGTCCCGGCCTGGCCGACGATCTCCAGGTCGTCGGCCTCGGTGATCACCATCTGCAGTGCGGTACGGATGAGGGGCTGGTCGTCGACTAGTGCGACACGGACGGTCATCGGGCTCCTGCCGTGGTGGGCCGAGGGGCGGGCGAGGGGGAAGCGGGCGGTACAGGAAGCCGGGCCACGACCCGGAAGCCGCCGCCCGGCCGGGGCGCAGCGCTGAACTCACCGTGCAGCAGGGCCACGCGTTCGCGCATCCCGGCCAGCCCGTAGCCCGTGCCGGCCGTCGTGCCGGCGCCCGTGCCCTGGTCGGTGATCTCAATGGCCAGCTCCTTGGCACCGTAGTCGACTGTCACCTCGCACGAGTCGGTGCCCGCGTGTCGTACGACGTTGGTGACCGACTCCTGGACGATCCGGAACGCCGACAGGTCGATCTCCGGGGGCAGCGGCCGCTGCTCGCCCCGCCACCGCACCTTTACGCACACCCCCGCGGCCGTGGTCGTCTCCGCCAGCCGCTCGACGTCGGCCAACGTCGCCGCGGGCGCCAGCGGGGCCCGCGCCCGGCCTTCGACGTCGCCCTCGCCGCCCTCGCCGCCCTCGCCGCGCTCGTCGTCTGCCTGGCGCAGGGCGACCAGCATCCGCCGCAGTCCCGCCAGCGTCTCGCGGCCCGCGCTCTCCACGGCCAGCATCGCCTGCCGCGCGCCCTCCGGCTGGGTGTCGACGACCCGCGCGGCGGCACCGGCCTGGAGGGCGATGATGCCGATGCTGTGCGCCACCATGTCGTGCAACTCCCGTGCGATGCGCAGCCGCTCGGTGGCCACCGCCTGCGCCGCGACCTGCGTCAGAAGTTGGGTGCGCAGCTTCTCGGCATAGGCACGGGACTGGTACGCCGAGTTGCCGACGAGCCAGGCCACGACGACGGTCAGGGCGACGTATGGCTCCGATGGAGTGCCGCCCTCCCCGGAGTTTGCCAGCCGCACGGCCAGGAACAGCCCCAGCGCGGCGAGCGCGGCCCCCGCGAACGGGAGCGAGGCGCGGCGCGGGTGGACGCTGGCGAGGAAGCCGACCGCTACGTCGACGACGAGGAACTGCAGCGACGCGACCTCCCACAGCCGCCATGCCACTGAGAAGGCGCCGCTGCTGGCGAGCAGCAGCACCAGCCCCGGCCACGGACGGCGCGTCAGCACGGCGCAGCCGGCTAGGGACAGGGCGGCGGCCAGCGCCAGGAAGAGCTGCCCCCACAGATCGTCCAGGACGTCCGGCGGCGGCGCCGTGTCGTCGCGCGCGCCCGGGGCGGACCAGAGCAGCGGATACAGGGCCGTGACGCACCAGATGGCGCCCGCCCAGACGCCCGGTGGCACCCGCTTAAGGAGCGTGTGGCGTAGGGGGACCATGCGTGGATCGTAGCCGGACGGTTCCGACGTGGGATCGGACCGCGGTTGTACAACCGTGGTCGACACCGGTGTGCAGCGATTGTCCGCCATGGACCGATGACGCCCTGAAAGGCCGCGGGGCACGATGAAACGCATGATTGAAGTGAGGGAAGTCACCAAGCGTTACGGCACGAAGGCCGCGGTCAGCGAGCTCAGTTTCACGGTGCGACCTGGTCATGTCACGGGATTCCTGGGGCCGAACGGCGCGGGCAAGAGCACCACCCTGCGCATGATGCTCGGGCTGCACCAGCCCACCGCCGGCAGCGTCACCATCAACGGCCGGCCGTTCGCGGACCGGCCGCGCGGCATGCGCCACGTCGGGGCCCTGCTGGACGCGCACGGGGTCCACGGCGGTCGTACCGCCCGCGCGCATCTGACCGCCCTCGCTGTCAGCAACGGCCTCCCGCGCCGCCGGGTCGGCGAGGTACTGGACGAAGTCGGCCTCGGCGACGCCGGCCACCGCCGCATCGGCGGCTACTCGCTGGGCATGAAGCAGCGCCTCGGCATCGCGACCGCGCTGCTGGGCGACCCGCCGGTGCTGCTCTTCGACGAGCCGCTCAACGGGCTGGACCCGGACGGTGTGAAGTGGGTGCGCGGCCTGTTCCACCGGCTCGCCGGCGAGGGCCGCACGGTCTTCGTCTCCAGCCACCTGATGTCCGAGATGGAGAACACCGCCGACCACCTCGTCGTCATCGGCAAGGGCAGGCTGATCGCCGCGGAGAGCCTCAAGGACTTCGCCGCGCGGGGCACCCATCGGAGCGTGACCGTCCGTACGCCTGACGTGGCCGCGCTGCGCACGGTCCTGGTCGACGCGGGCGCCTCCGTGGCACTGCACGCCGACAACTCGCTGACGGTGACCGGCCTGAGCGCGGACCGCGTCGGCGACCTCGCCTTCCAGAACATGGTCCCGGTGCACGAACTGACCCCCCACACCGCCACCCTGGAATCGGCCTTCATGGAACTCACCGCCGACAGCATCGAGTACGCCGCAGGAGACCCCCGATGACCACGACCGCCACCTCCGCCACCGAGTCCGCCGGGCGGTCCGCCGAGCCGGCCGAGCCGCGCGCCCGCTTCACCGACCTGATCGCCGCCGAGTGGATCAAGATGTGGTCGCTGCGCTCCACGCCGTGGGCGTTCGTGGCAGGCACGCTGGCCATCATCGGCTTCAACATCTTCACCGCGTACAACGACTACAGTAACTGGCCGGGCTGGGGTGCCCAGCAGAAGGCCGACTTCATGCCTAACTGGGCGATGCTCGACGCCTTCACCGACGCCGCCGTGCTGTGCCTGATGCTGACCGCCAGTGCCATGGGTGCCCTCACCGTCGTCGGCGAGTACAGCACCGGCATGATCCGGACGACGTTCACGGCCGTGCCCGCCCGCAGCTCCGTGATGGCGGCCAAGGTCGTCGTCGTCACCGCCGTCAGCACCGCGCTGGGCCTGGTCGGCGCCGGTGGCTCCTTCTGGTCGACCCAGGCGCTCCTCGGCGGGCGCGACACCGGCCTGTCGCTGGGCGACCCGGGCGTCGTGCCCGCGGTGCTCGCCTCGGCCTCGGCCGCCCCGGTGGCCGCACTCGTCGGCATGGCCGTCGGTGCGACCGTACGGGCCAGTGCCGCCACCATCGGCGTGAGCTTCGCGCTGTTGCTGCTCGTCCCGATGGGCATCAGCGACGACCACCACGGCACGGCCGTCGTCGATCACCTGCTGCCCTACAGCGCCTGGGCGCGGCTGATCCAGGTCGCCGAAAAGCCAGTGAATTTCCCGTGGTCCGAGGCCGGGGCGTGGACCGTGTACGCGGTGTGGTATGTCGTCTGCGCCGCGATCACTATCTTCGCTGTGCGGCGCCGCGATCAGTAGCGGGAAAGGTGCAACGAAAAGCCGTCGCCGGATTCCGGCGACGGCTTCGCAGTGTTCAAGTGGTTGCCCCTTGCGCGGCGTGGGAAAGCCGTCCAACCGGCCGTTCAGCCGAGACGGATCCGCAGTTGAACACCGCCTCCCGGCTGGTCTCGGGAGCCCTCGCGTGTTCAACGCCACGGCACCCCACGTCGCTTGATCCAACCAAGCCCCCAGGCCATTCTGCTGCGGCGGGGAACGTCGAAGACGATATTGCGGCGCCCTGCGATTTCCCCTTGTCGTTCTTACGGTCCGCTGTGACGTCATGGGCATGCGCATGCCCATGGGCGTCCTAGTCCTTGGCTCTCCTGGAGGGAATGCACATATGGCAGACGAGCAGCTGTTTCTCAGGTCGAAGGCAATCATCGAGCCGCTCGTGGACAGGTTCTTCGCCTGGCCCTACACGATCGCGCCGGTCCAGGCCGCGATGAACCTGGCCTTCCTCCAAGTCCCGCTCCTCGAGTCGTACCTGCAGTCCCCGCAGGTGCACGTCGCGGCCAGCAACAACCCCGAGCTGCGCGGCGGCTACTTCATCAACATCCCCGAGGAGCGCGCCGACGAGGTGCGCGACCTGCTCGCTGGGATCAAGCGCGACCGTGCCGACATGCTCAAGTTCGCCGAGGCGATCGCCGCCGGCCAGGAGATCCTGCGGGCCAACGCCACCGGCTTCGACCTGACCCCGCTCTACCTCAAGGTGCCGGGCGAGCTGGGCGGCCTGGTCGAGCTCGCGTACGACACTGACAACCAGGCGCAGATGCGCTTCATGGAGCCGGTCGTCTACAAGAGCAACGTCTATCAGGAGGCCCGCCAGTCGGTGCAGCTGTCCCTGGAGACCGGGATCGAGCGCCCGTTCATCCTGAGCACCCCCCGCCTGCCCTCGCCGGACGTCCTGGAGCTCCAGATCCCGTTCCGCCACGAGGGCCTTGCCGAGCTCTTCAAGAGCCGAGTGCGCCCGACGACCCTCGCCCACCTGCGCGAGGCCCTCGGTCTCGACAATGCCCAGGCCAAGCAGCTGCGCGCGCTGCTCTCCGACAAGCCGAGCCTGTCCCCGGACCGCCACATCGACAGCGGCGGCCGCATCCGCTACTTCGGGCATGCCTGCCTCGTCCTGCAAACGCCCGAGGCGGCCATCGTCACCGACCCGTTCATCAGCGCCGACAGCGACAAGACCGACCGGTACACGCTGGACGACCTGCCCGACTACATCGATCTCGTACTGATCACCCACGGCCACCAGGACCACATCGTCCTGGAGACGCTGCTCCAGCTGCGCGGCCGCCTCGGCGCGATCGTCGTCCCGCGCTCCTCGCGCGGAAACCTCGCCGACCCGTCGATGGCACTGATGCTCAAGTACCAGGGTTTCAACGTGATCGAGGTGGACGACTTCGACGAGGTGGAGTTCCCCGGCGGCAAGGTCACGGCCACGCCGTTCCTCGGCGAGCACTGCGACCTGGACATCCGCGCCAAGTCGACGTACTGGGCGGAGCTGGCCGGCAAGAAGGTCTTCATCGGCGCCGACTCCTCCGGCATCGACCCGTCCCTGTACCGCTACATCAAGGGCCACCTGGGTACCGCCGACATCGCCTTCCTCGGCATGGAATGCGACGGCGCTCCGCTGACCTGGCTCTACCAGGCCCTGCTGACCATCCCGGTCACCAAGAAGATGAGCAGCTCCCGCAAGCTGTCCGGCTCCAACGCCGAGCAGGCCGCCGCGATCATGACCGAGCTCGGGGCGAAGGAAGCCTACGTCTACGCGATGGGCGAGGAGGACTGGCTGGGCCACGTCATGGCGACCACGTACACGGAGGACACGTACCAGATCAAGCAGATCGAGGAGTTCATGACCTGGTGCAAGGACCGTGACATCAAGTCCGGTCACCTCTTCAAGCAGCAGGAGTGGCGCTGGTAGCCGCCGCCTGACCACGTCAGTGACGACCCCGGGCGGGACACCTCGGCGAGGCCGCGGCAGCGGTGCGGGTGTCCTGCCCTTCTACCCGCAGGCGCCGACTCAGGGCACCTGCCGATCGCGAGGCTTCTCTCCATGGCTGTGCAAGACATCGCATATGTAGAGCTGTTCACCAGGGACAAGCTCGTGGCCGTCGACTACTTCGTCTCGGCCATGGGCTTCACACGAGTCGCCGACTCCGTCGAGGTCGACCGCAGCTCCATCCTGCTCAGACAGGGGGACGTCCAGCTCGTCGTCACCTCCGGGCGGGGCATCTGGAAGTTCCTCGACGAGCACGGGGACAGCATCGCGGACATCGCCATGACCTGCCGCGACGTGGCGGCCACTCGGGAGGCGGCACTGCGTGTCGGCGCCAAGCCGGTGGTCTCGATGCGCGGCAACACCGTCGTGTCGGGCTTCGGTGACGTGGTACACACGCTCCTCCCCGCGGGCGGGAATCCCGCCGACGGGCTCCCGCCGGGCCGCAACTGGATCGCTTCACCGGGCCCTTGGCGCCCGAAGGGCCGCGTCCGGACTCTGGACCATGTTGCGGTCTGCCTGGCGGGCGGCACGCTCGCCGAGTACGCGGACTTCTACCGCGACGGGTTCGGCTTCTCCCGCTTCTCCTCCGAGTACGTCACCGTCGGCGGGCAGGCGATGGACTCCATCGTCGTGCGCAGCGAGAGCGGCGGTGTGACCTTCACGCTCGTTGCCCCGGCCCCGGCCCCGGACAAGGAGCCAGGCCAGCTCGACGCGTTCCTGCAGGGGAACGGGGGACCGGGCGCCCAGCACCTGGCGTTCCTGGTCGACGACATCATTCCGGCGGTCCGGGAGTTCAGGGACCGCGGCGTCGACTTCCTGGCCACCCCCGACACGTACTACGACCTGCTCGTCGAGCGGTTCGAGGGGCTGCGCGGCATCGTCGACGAGCTGCGCGACGCCCAGGTGCTGGCCGACCGTGACGAGTGGGGCGACCTCCTCCAGCTGTTCAGCCGCTCCCCGTACGAGCGCAACACGCTCTTCTTCGAGTTGATCCAGCGCCAGGGCGCCCGCGGCTTCGGCAGTTCCAACATCCGGGCGCTGTACGAAGCCGTGGAGCGCGAGCGGCTGACGTCCGGATGAGCGGCGCCGACCCCACCGCCGGGCCTCCGGCCACCCTGGCCGACTACGCTGCCCGGGCCCAGCCCAACGTCGTGCCCGCCGTCTGGGACTTCCTGGAGGGCGGCGCGGGCGACGAGCGCACGCTCGCGTCCAATCTCGCGGCCTCCGGCGGGGTGTCGCTGCGTCCCCGGGTCCTGGCCGGCCGGGGAGCGCCCGACGCCACGACGGAGATTCTGGGCTGTACCTAGGCCGCGCCGCTCGGGATCGCACCAGAGGCGTACCACCGGCTGGCGCACCCGGAGGGCGAGACCGCCACGGCGCGCGGCGCGGGGGCGGCCGGCCTGCCGCTGGTCGTCAGCACCTTCGCGAGCCGCACCTTCGAGGACATCGCGGCCGAGGCCGCGAGCCCGCTGTGGCTCCAGGTGTACTGCTTCCGGGATCGGGCCACTACAGGCGCCCTGGTGGAACGGGCGGAGCGGGCTGGCTTCGAGGCCCTGCTACTGACCGTAGACGCGCCGCGCGTGGGTCGCCGGCTCCACGACGTGCGGAACGACTTCCGGCTGCCCGACGGCATGGCGCCCGCCAACCTGATCGGCACCGGGTTCGACTCGCCGAGCGGTCACGCGCTCGCGGAGTTCGACCCGGCCCTGGACTGGTCGGTGATCGACTGGCTGCGATCCGTCAGCTCACTGCCGGTCCTGGTCAAGGGCATGCTCACCCCCGAGGACGCCCGGCGGCCAGATCCGCGAGCTGATCGCGGACTCACTGCGCAAGGACGAGGGCATCGACGTGCCGCCCGAGTCCGTCGTGGTCACCGTCGGCGCCCAGGAGGCGATGCTGCTCGTGGTGCGTGCGCTCATCGCGGGCCTCGAGGACGTGCTGCTCGTCTCCAGCCCCTGCTACGTGGGCATCACCGGCGCGGCGTGGCTGCTCGACATCCACCCGGTCGCGGTCGAGGAGGCCGAGGGCGGATTCCGCTGTGCCGACCTGGCGGCGGCGATCCGCGTCGAGCGGGCCCGGGGGCGCTGTCCCCGGGCCTTCTACGTCATCCCCGACCACTCCAACCCCTCCGGCACCACCATGTCGCTGGAGACCCGCAGGGAACTGCTCGAACTGGCCGCCCGCAAGGGCTTCCTGCTCCTTGAGGACAGCCCGTACCGGCTGGTCAGCCCAGGTCGGCAGCTGCCGACCCTGAAGGCTTTGGACACGGACCGGCGGGTTGTCCACCTGGGGTCCCTGTCCAAGACGCTCTTTCCCGGGTTCCGGGTCGGCTTCGCGATCGCCGACCAGCCCGTCACGCGGGCGGCGGGCTGCACGAGCCTGCTCGCAGACGAACTGACCAAGATCAAGTCCATGGTGTCGGTGAACACCTCGCCGGTCAGCCAGGCTGTGGCGGCTGGCATGCTGCTGACGGCGGACGGCCGCGCGTCCGAGCTGAACGTGGCCACCGCCGCGTTCCACCGGGACGCGATGAGGGCCACCCTGCGGGCGCTGGAGGCGGCCTTCCCGGAGGGCGAGCGCGACGTGCTCGGGGTGCGCTGGAACGAGCCGACCGGAGGCTTCTTCCTCGCCGTCACGGTGCCGTTCCGCGCGGACAACGCCGCGCTGACGCGCTCGGCGGAGGGGTTCGGGGTCATCTGGACCCCGATGTCGTACTTCTATCCGCAGGGCGGGGGCGAGTACGCACTCCGGCTGTCCGTCAGCTATCTGACGCACGACCAGATCATCGCGGGCATCGGCCGTCTGGCCCGGTTCGTCAGGAGCGAGGCGGCCGCCACCCGGACGTGACCGCGGATACGGAAGGCCCCGTGGGGCCCGGTCAGGAGCCTGGGCCCCACGGGGCCTTCCCCACAACCGCTACAGGTCGCTCGCGGGCACCTGCCGCGGGTCGCGCGACAGCGGCCAGGGAGCGAGCCGCGGGTCGGGGATTCCCTTGTCGGCCGTCTCCGACTCGGCCCTCTCGAAGCCGCGCGCGAGGTAGTTGCGCACCGCATGGCGGTGGTCGAGCGAGCTGGTGCGCAGGTAGACGTACGAAGCGGGCTCGGCGCCCGGCCCGCCCCAGTCGACACCGCCGCGCCAGGCCAGCTCCACGCAGGCCGTCAGCAGCGCGCCGCCCAGGCCCTGCCCGTGGAACTGGGGCAACAGGCCGAACAGCACGATCTCCACGGCGCCGCCAGGCTGGACCTCCAGCTCGAAGAACCCGGAGACGGTGCCGTGGACCGTGGCGATCCATGTTCCCAGGGACTCCCGGTGGACCCACGCCTGCCAGGTCTCGTGGTCCCAGGAGAAGCGGTCCGTCCAGCACACCTGGGAGCCCACGGCGGCGTACAGGGCGCGGCTCAGGTCGACCGACGGCACCTGGGAGCGCTCGACCCGCATCGGGACGTCCGAGCGGGCCGGACGCAGCCGGTCGGGCGAGGACATCCGCAGCGTCCACGTGATGACGGTCCGCCGCACGATCTTCGCCGTGGGTCCCGAATCGATGAACTCACTCTGTGTCACAGCGAGGCCTTACGTGAGAGGGCGAACGGAGGACGGATGAGGGCCGTCAGTACTTGTCCAGGAACTCGACGATCGCGGCGTTCACCGCCCCGGGCCGCTCCAGGTTCCCCAGATGCCCGCAGTCCGGGATCTCCACGTGGTCGCAGCCGGGAATGGCCTCGGCCACCTCGGCCACCAGGTGCGGCGGACAGATCAGGTCGTCGGAGAACGCGATGGTGCGGCACGGCACGCTGATCGAGCGCAGCACCTTGCGGCGGTCGCCCGTCCGGTCCACCCCGACCTGGCCACCGCCGCCGCTGCCGTCGGTCAGCTCGAAGATCTCCAGCCAACCGCTCGCGGCCGTCTCGTCGTTGAGGGTCGCCGGGGACAGCATCTCCAGAGCCGTGCGCATCGCCTCGTACTTCGCGGGCAGCTGCACACCGCTCTTGCGCAGCGCCAGGTCCGCCTCCGTCAGCGCCCGCCGCGTCGCGTCGGACCGCGCGCGCGTGGCGATCAGTACCGCCGAGCGCACCAGGTGCGGGTACCGGCTCGCCAGCTCCTGGGCGATCATCGCGCCCATGGACATGCCGACGATCCGGCACGGGCCGAGGCCCAGCGCCTCGATCAGGCCCTTGGTGTCAGCGACCATGTCGGCGAGCGAGTAGAGCCCCGGGGGCGCGTCGGAGGCGCCGATGCCCCGGTTGTCGAAGATCACCGTCTCGTAGCCCGCCTTGTTGAGCGCCGGCGTCTGGTGCGTGGTCCAGACGTGGCCGGCGGCGCCGGATCCCATGATGAGGAGGACCGGTTCCCCCTGGCCCGAGCGCTGGTAGGAGAGCCGGATGTCGTTGGCGGTCATGTAGGGCATGGCGCGCCCCCGCTCACAGTCGTGGTGTGCAAGAGGGTCTCCCGGTCGTCGTGGGCGAAGGCGCCGTGATGGACGGAGTCGCTGTGGTGGAAGGGAAGTCGGGGACGCCCCCCGAGAGGCATCGCACCGGCTGTCGCGCACCGCGCTGGCCGTCGCGCGCGGCGACCGCCCGCAGGGCTCCCGCGTGCGGTGGTACGGGTCCATGGCTGCGGGCGCTGCCGGGCGCCCCACCATGACACCGCCCCGACTCGCCGATCAAGCCGTCCGTTGATCACCCCCGGGGCCCCGTCGGTGCTGTTCAACCAGGATGCGGGTGCAGTTGAACGGCCAAGCCCCGCCGTTGACGTGGCGGCGTGCGCCGGGGGCATAGTGGATCTCCGACCGTGCCCGTCGGGAGCCCGGCGAGGCCGCCGCAGCCGGGTCCGCCGTCCCCGCGCGCTCCTGGCCCCGCCGCGAGGAATCCCCCCCGTCCCGGCGGGTGCCGGGAGCACAGGATTCCGCCCCACACGCACCCGATGGGAGGACGATGTGGCCCCGCGCCAGCTCACCACCGCCGCGCACGCCCGGCGGGTTCTGTTCGCCCCCGTGCCGGTGGCGCCCACCAAGCCCCTCACCCTCAGCCACGTCAAGGGGCTCCTGTGGAGCGACGTCATGCACCGGGCCACCCGCCTGCCGCACCACGTCGACCTGCACTACAGCTGGAGCGTCGGCGTCCTCAACGCACAGACCCTCGGCTTCTGGGACCACCTCGACCGCACCCGGCCCGGCGCCGACTTCAGCACGTGCGACGAGGAGGAGGTCGGCGCCCTCTACGTCGCGTACCAGCGGGACCGAGCCCCCAGGGACCGCCTCGACCCCGCCGTGCGGCGCGCCGCCGAGGCCGGCGGACCACCGCAGCCCGCGGGCGCCCGCATCCTCGACCTGTGGGGCGTACGGCTGCGCGAACTGGGCATCGCCGACCCGGGGCTGCGGACGGGGGCACGCCCGCCGCTGAGCCTCGACCAACTCGTGGCGCTCCTCGCCGACCTCGGCCTGTGCGTTGACCACCGCCGCTGGAACGGCCCGGTGTACCTGGACGGCACCTGCGGCTGGCTGACGCTGCGCCTGCTCGTCGGCGCCGACGGCACGGCCAACTACCTTGCCTGGCTGCTGCGCGACCTCATCCCGCACCTGCGCGCCTACAACGACCTCGTCCTCGCCTGCGACCGCGACTCCCTCCCCCGACTACGTCCTGCTGCGGCACCTCCTGGGCAGGCTCGGCGCCCGAGTCCACCTCGTCGGCCTCGGCCGGGTGCGCACCAGCGGCGCCCGCGGCCCGGTCCTCTCGTCGCGGCACGGCGGCTGGCAGGGGCTGACCGCCGCGGCGCTGGCCGAGCGCCATCTGGACCGGGTGGGGCCCGACGCGTACCGGCTCGGGCTGCGCCTGTACTTTGTCGCGACGCTGGGCCGCGGCGACCGGCAGCCGCACCGCGCCGAGCTGCTGAACCGCTGCATGGCCCGGGCCGCACGCGTGCTCAAGGACCAGTCCGGCCCCCGGGATCCGGCCGACACCGCCGGCCTGCTGCGGCGCGGCACGCCCGCCCCCACCCCTACGTGGATCCCTACCGGCTCACCACGGCGCTGCTCGCCCAGGCCCGTCGGGGCGGCGCCGACGGCCGTCTGCTGAACGAGGTGTACGTGTGATGCTGAGCCAGCGAGAACTCCGGGAGGCGCTGGACGCCCGCGTGCGCGCGGCCGGGGCGCCCGGCCCCCGGGCCGCCGCCGTGGCCGTGCTCCACAGCTGCGAGCTGCCCCGGTTCGCCCAGTCCGTACTGGACTTCACGGCCGCGCTCGCCCCGGACACCGCACGCACCTGGCTCGCCGACCACACCCGCACCGTCTTCCTCGCGGGCAACCCGCGCAACCTCGCCTCCCGGCTGCCGCCCTCCTTCACCAGCGCCGACGGCCGGATCGCCTGCACCGTGCCGCTGCGTACCCACCAGGAGTACGGGCCGTGGCTGGCGCGCAGCGCCGAGGGCGAGGCGCGGGTGCTCACGAGCGAGACGCCCCGGCTGTTCTTCACCACCAGCGGATCAACCGGCGGCCGCAAGCGCGTCCCCGTCACCGAGAGCTTCGTCAAACGCGTCTACCTCCCCTTCTTCCAGGGCGCGATGGGGGTGCCCGCCCAGTACCACCCCGAGGTGTTCGGGCGTGGCGCTGTCTGCCTCAACCTGCGCCACGACCGGCTCGCCCGGCCCGCCGTCAGCGCCTCCGGACGGCCCAGCCTCGGCCCCAGCCAGGCGGACCTGCGCGGCGGCTTCGGCTTGCGCCTGGAGCAGCCCGGCAGCCGCGCCCCCTGGGCCGAACTGCCCGTGCCCGTCGACGACCATGCCTACCTGGACAAGCTGTACGTCCGCATCCGCATGGCCGCCGAGCACGACGTGCGCTCCGGCATCGGCCACAACCCCACGATGATCGCGATGCTGCCTGAGCTGCTCGCCCAGTGGTGGCCCGACCTGCTGAAGGACATCCGCGACGGCACCCACCTCGGCGAGCCCGGCGGCACGCCCAACCCCCGGGGTGCCGCCGAGCTGGAGCGACGCGCCGCCGCCGCGCCCGGTGGCCGGCCGACGCCCGCCACCGTCTGGCCCCGCATGCGGCTGCTGTACTGCTGGACGAGCGGCCTCGCCTCCCTCTACCTGCCCCGCCTCAAGGAGGCGTACGGCCCCGACGTCGTCGTCCTGCCCACGCCCCCCGCGGCCTCCGAGGGGCCCGTCGGCGTACCGCTGGACCGGCACCCGACCGCCGGGCCGCTCGCCGTGTCCTGCGCGCTGTACGAGTTCGTCGACGCGAGCCAGGACGTGACGCCCGACAGCCCCACCCTCCTGTACGACGACCTGGAGCCGGGCCGCGACTACCACGTCGTCCTCTCCCACCTCGGCGGCCTGTACCGCTATGTGCTCGGCGACATCGCGCACGTCGTCGACCGGGTCGGTACGGTGCCCAGGGTCGAGTACGCCGGGCGCGCCACGCTCTCGGACGCGGCGGGCGAGCGGCTGCGCGAACTGCACGTCGTCCGCGCCGTGCGGGAGGCAGCCAAGGCGGCCGGAGTCGACGTCGTCAACCTCACCTGCCGAACCGAGGACGGCCCCGACCGCCGCCCCCCACTACACGCTGGCCGTCGCCCTGCGTCGGCCCCTGCCGGCGGCCGGGCTGCCCTGCTTGCAGGACCTGGTGGACGAGGAACTGGGCCGGGTGAGCCGCGACTACCGCAACGCGCGGTCCATGGGCGCCCTCGGCGCCGCCCGCGTCGTCCGGTGGCCGCCGCGGCCTTCACCGAGCACTGGCACCACCGCCTGGCGGCCGGGATGCGGCCCCCCGAGATCAAGGACCAGGTGTTCCAGCACGACCCCGCGGCCTGGTCGCGCCTGCGGAACCACGGACGAGAGCGAACGGAGACAAGATTGGCATGACTGATCCCAAGGACTGGAAGCCGCTGGAGCTGCGCCCCGAGGACGGCCGCACCGGCGCGGAAGGGGTGTGCGAACTCCTCGCCGGGTCGGAGGACTTCGGCGACTTGCTCGCCCGCGAGAAGGCCGTCGTCTTCCGTGACTTCGAGGTGGCCGAGCAGGACATCGAGTCCGTGATGGACCTGCTGCTGCCGAACCGGCTCGAGTACCTGCACGGCACCTCGCCGCGTACCAAGCTCGGTGGGAACCTCTACACATCCACCGAGTACCCGCAGCACATGACCATCGCCATGCACAACGAGCTGTCCTACAGCCACCGCTGGCCCGAACGGCTCTTCTTCTACTGCGCCACCACACCCGGCTCCGGGGGCGCGACGCCCGTCGTGGACGGCGCGCTGTGGCTGGCGTCCCTCGACGAGGAGGTCCGCGACGCGTTCGCGGCGGGCATCCGCTACACGCAGAACCTCCACGACGGCTTCGGGCTCGGCCGCAGCTGGCGGCAGACCTTCGAGACCGACGACCGCGAGACCGTCGAATCCTTCCTGACCGCGGGGGAGTTCGACTGGGCGTGGAATCCCGACGGCGGACTGCGCATGACCAGCCCCATCCGGCCGGCCACCGTGCGGCACCCGGTGTCGGGTGCCGAGGTCTGGTTCAACCAGGCCGACCACTTCCACCCGGCCGCGCTCGGCGACGAGACCGCGCGCGAACTCGCGCAGATCCTCCCGCCCGAGGAACTGCCCCAGTCGGTCACCTTCGCCGACGGCAGCCCCATCCCCGACGCGTACGTGCTCCACATCCATGACCGGGGCTTGGAGACGGCCGTCGACGTCGACTGGCGCCGGGGCGACTTGATGGTCGTCGACAACGTCGCCGTGGGCCACGGACGGCGCCCCTTCGCCGGAGACCGGCGGGTCCTGGTGGCCATGTCCGACTGAGCCGCCGCGGCACGCGAAAGGGGCCCACCTCGGCAGGTGGGCCCCTTTCGGCGTACGTGCTCGTCTGGCCTCAGACGACCTTCATCCGGACCGGCAGGGTCTCGGGGCCGTTGACCACGATCGAGTCGAGGAGCTTCGGCTCCCCGTCCGACTCGATGTGCACACCCCGGCTGAGCAACTCGCCGTACAGCAGCCGCAGCTCGACCCTGGCCAGCATGCTGCCCAGGCAGAAGTGCTCACCGAAGCCCAGGGACAGGTGCCGGTTGGGCGTGCGGCGCACGTCGAAGACGTCGGGAGCGTCGAAGACGGTCTCGTCCCGGTTGGCCGACGGCAGCCAGAAGACCACTTTGTCGCCCGCCTCGATCCGCCGCCCGTGGATCTCGGCCGGCTGCACCGCCGTCCGCATGATGTGGATGGCCGTCGACGTCCAGCGCAGCACCTCCTCCACCGAGGACGGCAGCAGCTCCGGGTCGTCCCGCACCGCCTGCCACTGGTCCGGATGCTCCAGGAAGGAGAGCATCCCGCCGGCCGCCGCGATGCGCGTGTTCTCCGTGCCGCCCACCAGCAGGTTGTCGCAGTTGAGGATGACATCGTCGGGGCTCAGCCGCTCGCCGTCCACCTCCGCCGTCGCCAGCACGCTCACCAGATCGTCGCCCGGGTCCGCCGCCTTGTCCGCCTGGAGCGTCTCGAAGTACCCGAGGATGTCGAGGTGGGCGAACCGGCGCGTGAGCGGGTCACCCGCCCCGAAGGCTCGGCTCGTCAGGTCGTAGAGATGCTCCCAGTCGGACTCCGGAACACCCATCATCTTGCAGATCACATAGAGCGGGATGCGGGCCGCCACATCGGTGACGAAGTCGCAACTCCCCATCTCCAGCGCGTTGTTCACTACGCCCTGCGCGATGTCCCGCATCTCCGCCTCGAGGGCGCGCACCGACCGCACGGCGAACCAGCCGTCGACCAGCCCCCGCAGCTGCTTGTGCCGGGGCGCGTCCGTCAGGGCCAGCGTGCGTCCGCCGCCCGGGTCCGCCCCGTGCTCGGCGGGCCGCAGCAGGATGCCCTGGGCCGAACTGAAGGTCTCCGCGTCCCGGTAGGCGGCCCGGATGTCGTGGTAGCGCGTCAGCGACCAGAAGCCCGGCAGCTCGGTCGGCTCGTGCCAGTGCACCGGATCGTGCGTGCGCAGCCAGCTCCATTGCGCGAAAGGATCGCCCTGTGAATAGAGTTCGGGATCCACCAGACTTATGTGCGGCGCGGAATTGGGCATGCGGGTGTGCCTCGCAGATCTGTGGGTGACCGGAAATACGCGACGATGCGCGACCGGAAGGCAATCGGCGGACGCTTCTGGCGATCTCCGGCGCCCGCTCACGTTATAGGCGTCCATTACGGTCGCAGGGCGCGTCCGACTCCGTCAAGGAGCACCGCGCGCCCGGCGCACGTGCGTTCAACCACCGTACTCCGGCAGTTGAACGCCCATCGGAGCCGCATTGATCACCGCCGGGCCGTGGGCCATAGTGGGTCGCCGCTAGGCGCTGAAGAAGCGTGAATTGTCAGGTCACGCTTTGTGTAGGAGGAGCTGGGCGGTCATGCGCCATGCCCCGGTGGAGGCGGCCCGTGCTGTTCCAGTCGATGAGCTGAACGATTGGAGTGCGTGGGAATGGCGAAGAGCGAGGGTGAGCTCCGCGAATTGATGAGCGGACAGCTCGGCATCTGGTACGCACAGCAACTCGCCCCCGACAACCGGGCCTTCTTCCTCGCGGAGTACCTCGAGATCCACGGCCCCGTGGATCTCGATCTCCTCGTACGGACCGCCGATCTGCGCGTCCGCGAGATCGAGGCGCTGTGCCTCCGCGTGCGCGTGGTCGACGGGACGCCGATGCAGTACCTGCACGACGCCCGCGACTACCCGGTCCAGGTCGTCGACGGCAGCGGCGAACCCGACCCGCGCGCCGCGGCCGAGGCCTGGATGAACGCCGACCTGGAGCGCCCGGCCCAGCTGGAGGGCGGCTCGCTGTTCAACGCCGCGGTCATCAAGGTCGAGGACGAGCTCCACTACTGGTACGTCCGCATCCACCACCTGGTCATCGACGGCCACGGCAGCGTCGTCATGGTCCAGCGGACCGCCGAGATCTATGCCGCGCTCCTGGCTGGCCGCGACCCCTCCGAAGGCGCCGTGGAGCCCCTCTCCGTCCTCCTCGACGCCGACCGCGACTACCGCGCGTCCCCCGAGTTCGAGGAGGACCGGCGGTACTGGCTCGACCTGCTCGCCGACCACCCGGCCGTGCACGGCGGCGACGCCCACAAGTCCCGGCGCGCCCAGCGGGCCCCGCTGCGGCACACGGACGGCATCGACACGGACGCGGCCGCCTTCCTCAAGGCCGGCGCGCGCCGCCTCAGGACCAGCTTCCCCGGACTGATGATCGCGGCCGCCGCCCTCTACCAGCACCGCGTCACCGGCGAATGCGAGGTCACCATCGGCCTGCCCGTCCGCGCCCGCTCCGGCAAGCGGACCCTCGACGTGCCCGGCATGACCTCCAACATCCTGCCGCTGCGCCTCACGATCGGCCCCGAGGCCACCGTCGAGGACGTCGTGCGCCAGACCGCCCGGGCGATCCGCGACGGGCTGCGCCACCAGCGGTACCGCTACAAGGACATGCTCAACGACCTGAACATCGTCGACGGCGACCTGTGCGGGCTGCACATCAATGTCATGGCCTTCGACTACGACCTGCGCTTCGGCGACAGCCCCACCGTCGCCCACAACCTGTCCACCGGCCCCGCCGACGACCTCCGCATCGACATCTACGACCGCGCGGGCATGCAGATCAACGTCGACGCCAACCCGGACGTCCACGACCTCACCGAGGCCGCCGCAGTCTCCCGCCGCTACCTGAACGTCGTCACGTGGCTCGCGGGGGCCGCGCCCGACGAACTCGTCGCGCGTGCTCAGCTCGTGGGCGGGGCCGAGCGGCGTCGGGTGCTTGTCGACTGGAATGACACCGGCGCCGATGTGGTGC
>NZ_JBHYJI010000085.1:0-28382 GCF_042740435.1 Streptomyces sp. NPDC059002
CACCGACACGGTGTGGCCCCCCTCTCCGTAGACACGGCTTTTCTTCGCGCCTACTCCTGCTTCTTGCGCCGTGTGCCGAAGACGATCTCGTCCCAACTGGGCACCGCGGCGCGTCGCCCGGGGCGTACGCCGTCGGCCTCGGCCTGGCGGTCCGTGGAGCCGACGAGGCGGTCGCGGTGGCTGGCCACCGAGCGGGGCATGAGCACGTCCGCGTACGCGGAACCGGCGCCTGCCGACGCCGCGGGCGGCTCCTCGGCCTCGGGCTCCTGCTCGGCCTCCTCCTGCGGGGGCAGCTCCGCGGCGGGCGCGGCCGACGGGCGCTCCGGCACGACCATGTCGCCCCGGAAGCTCGGCACCGCCTCCAGGAGGCTGGTCAGCGAGTCGCGCTCCTGCTCGGCGACCGCGGAGCCCGCACCGGTGCTCTCCTCCGGCGGGTCGGCCGGGGGAGCGGGGATGCTCGGGCGGTCCAGCTGCCGGTCGAGGGCACGGTCGAGCGGCCGGTCCTGGGGACGGTCCCTGGGCAGCCGTGCGATGCGCGGCACGAACGGGAAGCTGGGCTCGGGCGCGGCGATGTCGTCGGTCTCGCCGATCAGCGAGCGCGCCTCGTCGTCCACGGCCTGGACGAGCCGCCGGGGCGGGTCGTACGTCCAGCTCGCGGAGTGCGGTTCGGTCGCGACCCGGTAGACGAGCAGGACTTCCCAGGTGCCGTCGTCACGTCGCCAGGAGTCCCACTGGACGGTGTCCTTGTCGGCGCCGCGCAGCAGGAGTCGCTCCTGGACGGCCTCGCCGAGCTGGGGTCCGGTGTTCTCGCCGGGACGGCGCACGGGGGTCTTCCTCGCCCGCTCCGCCATGAAGGCGCGCTCGGCGAGCACGGGTCCTTCGAAGCGGCGGACGCGATCGACGGGGATTCCGGCGAGCGAGGCGACTTCCTCCGCACTGGCACCGGCACGTATCCGTGCCTGGATGTCGCGCGGGCGGAGGTGGCTCTCCACCTCGATCTCGATCTGGCCGAGTCGGGGCCGGTCGCCGCGGACTGCCGCACGCAGCCGCTCGTCGATCGGAAGCGTGTACTCCGTGCTGTCCGCAGCCTTCAGCACCAGCCGTGTGCCGTCGTTGCTGACGGCCACGACACGCAGTTCGGGCATGGGGACCTCCCGGGTGGTGCCTGCCGACGTCACGTGCGTCGCTGCTTCCGCTAGTCGAGTGTGGCCTGCCCGGGTGCAGCCTGCCACAACCTTGCCGAGTTGCCCGGCGTGTCGGGCAGGGGCCCTGGATCGCCGTTATGGCACGGTTACCTTTTCGCAACGCTAAGTGACGACGTTCGTCACCCTGTGCAGCGGGCCCCCCACCCGGCGGTCCTGGAAGGCCCCGGGCACCCTGGCGGGAGACCGGACCCAGGGCTCGCAACAGTACTCCATTCGGGCCACGCGGGTGGACCGCCGCGCCGCCGAACTTCTCGTGGGGGAAGGGAGTTGGCGGCCTTTCCCCTCCGTTCGACCGCACGCGCGCGTGGCGCACTTCACGGAAACACCAGAAACGGAACTAATCACTTCGGTCATACGTCCCTTTCTCGTGTAGTCAGTCATGACTCGTGAGGTCGGTCGGGAAAGGCAGGCAAGGGTCGGAGATGCGTGAAAAGCCGGATTCCGACAAGGAGTCGAAGGACCAGGAGGAGCCGGGGGAGAAGCGGCGCCTCGATCTCAGCGTGCCGCAGGTGGCGGGGAGTGCCATCGCCGCGGTCATCGCGGCGAAGCTCGCGTCGAACCTCGGTGTCTACGGGACGATCCTCGGCGCCGGCGTCGTCAGCGCGATCGCGACCTGCGGCGGCACGATCTTCCAGCACTTCTTCAAGCGCACGGGCGAGCAGATACGTGACGTCACGGTCCAGGCCAAGCCGAAGGCGCGCCAGGTTCCCGTGACGGCCGCGACACAGGTGCCCGAGACGTTCAGAACCGCCGCCTATACGGGGGCGGTGTCCACCACCGGGCCCGTGACCACGACGTGGGGCAGGCCGCAGGACGGCGATGCCGACCGGACCACGGTGCTGCCCGCCGCCGGTGCCGCGGACCCCACGGCCGTGCTGCCCGCCGCGGACCCGGACGCCGAGCGGACCCAGCTCCTCGGGTCGGTGGACGCCACACAGCCGGTGTCGCGCGACGACGCCACGCGTGTGCTGCGCACCACGGGTCCGGCCGGGGTGTCTCCGGTCGAACCTCCGCTCCCGTCGGACGAGTTCACCGAGGGCACGACGCACCGTACGCAGATCCGCAGCTGGAAGCGGCCGTTGGTCGCCGCGGCCGTGGTGTTCGGAGTCACCATGGCAGGGATCACCACGTACGAACTCGTTGCCGACGAGAACTTCAGCGGCGGCAACGGCACGACGATCGGCAACGGCCTCTCGGGGAACAACACTTCTCCGAAGAAGCAGTCCACGCCCTCCGAAGAGCCGTCCGAGCAGCCCTCGGGCCACGGCACTCCGGGGACCGGCGACGGTTCGGACAAGGACGGCGGAGCCACCCAGGACCCGAACGGGACCGGCGGCCAGACCCCCGGCACCGGCTCCGGCTCCGGCTCCAAGGAGAACCCGGACAAGGGCACCGGCACGGACCCCGACAAGGACAAGGGCGGCGACTCCGGAGACGACGGTTCCAAGACGGACCCGACGCCCACGCCGACCCCGACGCCCACTCCGTCGAGCGGCGGCGGCAGCGGGACCGGCACGGGCGGCGACGCCCAGGGCGAGACGCCCGCTCCGTAGAGCGGGGTCAGTCGCCCAGGACGCGCCGAAGGTAGTCGTTTCCGAAGAGGCGGTCCGGGTCGAGGCGGTCGCGCAGGGCCGTGAACTCGCCGAAGCGGGGGTATGCCTTGGAGAAGTACTCCGCGTCGCGCGTGTGCACCTTGCCCCAGTGCGGCCGCCCCTCGTGCGCGGTGAAGATCCGCTCGGCGGCCGTGAAGTACGCCTGGTACGGCGTGCCCTTGTACATGTGGACGGCGATGTACGCGCTCTCCCGGCCCGACGCCGTGGAGAGCGCGATGTCGTCCGCGGGCGCCGTGCGGACCTCCACGGGGAAGCTGATCCGCAGCCGCGAGCGGTCCACCATCGCCTTCAGTTCGCGCAGCGTCGTCACCAGGGCCTCGCGCGGGACGGCGTACTCCATCTCCATGAAGCGCACCCGGCGCGGGCTGGTGAAGACCTTGTAGGGGATGTCCGTGTAGGTGCGGGCGGAGAGCGCCTTGCTGGAGATCTTGGCGATGCCGGGGATGGTCGCGGGGACGGCGCGGCCGAGCGAATTGACCACCTGGAAGAGGCCGTTGGAGAGCAGCTCGTCCTCGATGAAGGCGCTCACCTTGCCGGGCGGGGCCGCGGGGCCCGGGCTGCGGTTGTTGCGCTTGGTGTTGCAGTTGCCGGTGTGCGGGAACCAGTAGAACTCGAAGTGCTCGTTCTCTGTGAAGAGGGCGTCGAATTCGTCGGTGACCTTGTCGAAGGTCATCGGCTCCTCGCGGGCCGTCAGATAGAAGACGGGCTCCACGGCGAAGGTGATCGCGGTGAGCACGCCGAGCGCACCGAGCCCGATGCGGGCGGCCGCGAAGACGTCGGGGTTCTCGTCGGCGGAGCAGGTCAGGACCGTGCCGTCCGCGGTGACCAGCTCAAGTGCCCTGATCTGGGCGGCGATCGAGGCCGAGTCGCGGCCCGTGCCGTGCGTCCCGGTGCTGACGGCCCCGGAGACGGTCTGCTCCATGATGTCGCCCATGTTCGTGAGCGAAAGGCCCTCGCGGGCGAGCGCCGCGTTCAGGCGCTTGAGCGGGGTGCCGGCCTCCACGGTGACCGTGCCCGCCTCGCGGTCGATCTTCCGGATGCCGGTCAGGAGGTCGGGGCGTATCAGGACGCCGTCGGTCGCCGCGGTCGCCGTGAAGGAGTGACCCGTGCCGACGGGCTTCGCCCTGAGGCCGTCGTCCTTGGCCCTGCGCAGGGCCGCGGCGAGCTCGTCCACCGAGGCCGGGGTGACCTCCCTGACCGGCCGCGCGGCGACGTTGCCCGCCCAGTTACGCCATGTCCCTGTGCTCTTCCCGCTGCCCGTTCCCGTTCCCGTGCTCATGGGTCGTCCCTCCCCGTTGCGGAACCGGCCGCTTCAGCCGGCGATACCCCAGGAACCCGACCACGACCGCGACGGCTCCGGAGACCCCCGGCACCGCGTACCCGGCGTCCGATCCCGCGGCGTCGATGACCCAGCCTGCCGCGGAGGAGCCGAGCGCGACGCCGACCGCAAGACCGGTGCTCACCCAGGTCATGCCCTCGGTCAGTTTCGCGCGTGGTACGTGCTGCTCGACGAGGGCCATCGTCGTGATCATTGTCGGTGCGATGGAGAGGCCCGCGACGAACAACGCCACGGCCAGAAACGGAAGGTTCCCGACCAGTTGAAGCGGGATCATACTCACGGCCATCGCGCAGACGCCCAGCAGCCACCGGGGCGCAGGGGCGCCCTTGAAGTGCAGCAGCCCGAACACCGCTCCGGCAAGGCACGAGCCCAGGGCGTAGACCGCGAGCACCAGGCTCGCCGCCGACTTGTGGCCCTGGTCCTCCGCGTACGCGACCGTGACCACATCGATCGAACCGAAGATCGCGCCGGTCGCGACGAACGTGGCGACGAGCACCTGCAGCCCGCCGGAGCGCAACGCCGAGCCCCCGGTGTGCTGTTCGCGCGGGTGCGGCACCGGCTCGGTGGCCCGCTGGGACGTCAGCCAGAAGACGCCCACGGCGAGGAACGCCCCGGCGAGCAGCGGTCCCGCCTCGGGGAACCAGACCGTGGAGAGACCGATCGAGATGATCGGCCCGAAGATGAAGCAGACCTCGTCCACCACGGATTCGAAGGAGTACGCGGTGTGCAGCTGCGGGGTGTCGCGGTACAGGACGGCCCAGCGCGCCCGGATCATCGAGCCCACGCTCGGCACGCAGCCGACCAGGGCGGCGAACACGAACAGCGTCCAGTCCGGCAGTTCAAACTTCGCGCAGAGCAGCAGCCCGGCGACGGCGGTCAGGGACATCAGCGTCGCGGGCCTGAGCACCCTGCGCTGGCCGTGCCGGTCCACCAGGCGCGAGATCTGCGGCCCGATCGCGGCGGCGGACAGCGCGACGGTGGCGGACAGCGCGCCCGCGAGGCCGTACCGCCCGGTCAGCTGGGACACCATCGTCACGATGCCGATGCCCATCATCGACAGCGGCATACGGCCGAGGAACCCGGCGGTCGAGAACGCCTTGGTGCCGGGGGCGGCGAAGATGGCGCGGTAGGGGCTGGGCACGTGGACTCCGCTGAAATGCCGGGGCGGCTCCCGTCCGGGAGGGGCTCCGGTAAGGCGTAAAGGTGGCCGATACAGCTTACGGCTCCGGCCCGGCCGACCGCACCGTGATTTTCCGGCTGTCAGTGGCGGGTGGCAGGATCGGATGCATGTCCGATGCGCTCGATCCAACGCCCTACGACGCCCTGCTCCTGCTCTCGTTCGGCGGCCCCGAGGGCCCCGACGACGTCGTCCCGTTCCTGGAGAACGTGACGCGCGGGCGCGGCATCCCCAAGGAGCGGCTCAAGGAGGTGGGGCAGCACTACTTCCTGTTCGGCGGGGTCAGCCCGATCAACGAGCAGAACCGCGCTCTGCTCGACGCCCTGCGCAAGGACTTCGTGGAGCACGGCCTCGACCTGCCGGTCTACTGGGGCAATCGCAACTGGGCGCCCTATCTGACCGACACCCTGCGCGAGATGGTCACCGACGGCCGCCGCCGCATCCTGGTCCTGGCCACCAGCGCGTACGCCTCGTACTCGGGCTGCAGGCAGTACCGCGAGAACCTCGCGGACTCCCTCGCCGTCCTGGAGTCCGAGGGCCTCGAACTGCCGCGGGTCGACAAGCTGCGGCACTACTTCAACCACCCCGGCTTCGTACGCCCCATGATCGACGGCGTCCTGAAGTCCCTCGCCGAGCTTCCCGAAGACGTACGGGAGGGCGCGCACCTGGCCTTCACGACGCACTCGATCCCGAACAGCGCGGCGGACACCTCGGGCCGCGCCGAGGACCACGGCGACGGCGGTGCGTACGTCAAGGAGCACCTCGACGTGGCCCGGCTGATCGCCGACGCGGTGCGCGAGGAGACCGGCGTCGAGCACCCCTGGCAGCTCGTCTACCAGTCGCGCAGCGGCGCCCCGCACATCCCGTGGCTGGAGCCGGACATCTGCGACCACCTGGAGGAGCGGCACGCCGCGGGCGCGCCCGCGGTGGTCATGGTCCCGATCGGTTTCGTCTCGGACCACATGGAGGTCCTGTACGACCTCGACACCGAGGCCGAGGCCAAGGCGGCGGAGCTGGGCCTTCCGGTGCGCCGTTCGGCGACCGTCGGCGCCGACCCGCGGTTCGCCGCGGCGATCAGGGAACTGGTCGTCGAGCGGGCCGACGCGGAGAGCGGCAGGCCGGTCACGCCGTGCGCCCTGGGCAGCCTCGGGGCGAGCCACGACCTGTGCCCGGTGGGCTGCTGCCCGGCCCGCGCCCCGAAGCCCGCCGCCGCGGGCGTCGACAGCCCGTACGCGTAAGGACACGGACGTGACAGACGTGACAGATCTGAAGGCGGAACTCCTGGGCGTCGCCCTGGAGGCCGCGCACCGCGCCGGGCAGTTCCTGCGCGACGGCCGCCCCGACGACCTGGGCGTGGCCGCCACCAAGTCCAGCGCGGTCGACGTCGTCACCGAGATGGACATCGCCTCCGAGAAGCTCATCACCGGCTTCCTCGCCGAGCGCCGTCCTGACGACGGCGTGCTGGGCGAGGAGGGTGCGAGCTCCGAGGGCAGCAGCGGTGTGCAGTGGGTGATCGACCCGATCGACGGCACGGTCAACTACCTCTACGGGCGCCCGGACTGGTCCGTCTCCATCGCCGCCCGCAAGGACGGCGAGACCCTCGTCGGCGTCGTGCACGCCCCGATGCGCGGCGAGACGTACCGTGCGGTCCTCGGGGAGGGCGCCTTCGTCAACGACAAGCCCGCGCGCGTGCGTCCCGCACCCCCGTTCGGCCAGGCCCTCGTCGGCACCGGCTTCGGCTACATCGCCGAGCGCCGCGTCCGGCAGGCCGAGGTCGCCCGGCACCTCGTCCCGCAGGTGCGCGACATCCGGCGCGGCGGCTCCGCGGCGATCGACCTGTGCGACGTCGCGGTGGGCCGGCTCGACGCGTACTACGAGCGCGGGCTCAACCCGTGGGACTTCGCGGCCGGTGACCTCGTCGCCCGTGAGGCGGGCGCGCTGACCGGTGGCCGCCCCGGTGAGGCCCTCTCCGGGGAGCTGGCGATCGCGGCGCCGCCCGGCCTCTTCGAGACGCTCCAGGGCCTCCTGGAGGACCTCGGCGCCTGGCACGATTAGCGCTCCGCTGGATGTGCGGTCCCGTGCGCCAGCGGGCCGGTGGGGGTTGCCCGCGCCCACGCGGCGGAGCCGCACATGTCAGAGCCCCGCGCCCCTTACGGGGCGCACAGAGCGCACACAGAAAGGCCCCGGCACCTCGTCCTCAGGTGCCGGGGCCCTTCCGCGTCGTGACTCAGGCGCCGGTCAGGCGTGCAGAGCGCCTACCTCGACTCCGTGCTCGGCGGCCAGGCGGTGCAGATCCTCCAGCTCCGCCTGCTCGACCTCGGCAAGGAAGTCGTCTCCCGTCTCACGGGCCTTCGTGAGGTCGGACTCCGTGGCCTTTATGCGCTGCAGGAGACCTGCGGTGAATGCGTCCATGGTTGCGCCCCCTCGGCTGGGTCGTGGGTCGATGGCACGGGGGTGTGCCCTCAAAGAAGGGGCGATCACGTCTCTCGCTGCCCTGCGGAAAGCAGTTCGTGGCGTGCCACATACAAAGCGTGATCGCGGGTGTAAGGCCGTCCTCCCCTGGCTCCCTTCCGCAGAAACCTCAACCGACCGAGAAAATCCCGCATTCCCCGGGCCCGAGGCCGTCTTACAGCCGGTTTATGGCCGAAAGGGGCAGGATGGAGGTCTCACCCCCCATCAACAGAGACCTGCCCTGCCCGCAGGGCACAGAGGAAGGACAGCGACGTGCGCGTACTCGTCGTCGAGGACGAGCAGCTGCTCGCCGATGCGGTGGCCACCGGACTGCGCCGGGAGGCCATGGCCGTCGACGTCGTGTACGACGGAGCGGCCGCCCTCGAGCGCA
This sequence comes from Streptomyces sp. NPDC059002, assembly GCF_042740435.1. NCBI lineage: Bacteria > Bacillati > Actinomycetota > Actinomycetes > Kitasatosporales > Streptomycetaceae > Streptomyces > Streptomyces sp. NPDC059002. Next base: position 8,177 of record NZ_JBHYJI010000085.1, read on the forward strand.
TCGGGGTCAACGACTACGACGTCGTGGTGCTCGACCGGGACCTCCCGCTCGTGCACGGCGACGACGTCTGCCGCAAGATCGTCGAGCTCGGCATGCCGACCCGCGTCCTGATGCTCACCGCGTCGGGCGACGTCAGCGACCGCGTCGAGGGCCTGGAGATCGGCGCCGACGACTATCTCCCCAAGCCCTTCGCGTTCAGCGAGCTGACGGCACGCGTGCGTGCCCTGGGACGGCGCACCAGCGTGCCGCTGCCGCCCGTCCTGGAGCGTGCCGGGATCAAGCTCGACCCCAACCGCCGCGAGGTCTTCCGCGACGGCAAGGAGATCCAGCTGGCCCCCAAGGAGTTCGCGGTCCTCGAAGTGCTGCTGCGCAGCGAGGGCGCCGTCGTCTCCGCGGAGCAGCTCCTGGAGAAGGCCTGGGACGAGAACACGGACCCCTTCACGAACGTCGTCCGGGTCACCGTCATGACGCTGCGCCGCAAGCTCGGTGAGCCCGCCGTCATCGTGACGGTGCCGGGCTCCGGCTACCGGATCTGATCCCCGGTGGCCGCGACCCCGGCGCCACCGGCGGCGCCCCCCAAGCCGACGTGGGACCCGAGGAAGGCCGAGCCGCCGTTCCCGTGGCTGCGCCCCACGATCCGTATACGCCTCACGCTGCTCTACGGCGGCATGTTCCTGATCGCGGGCATCCTGCTGCTCTCGATCATCTACCTGCTCGCCGCGCAGGCCCTGAACGTGGGCAGCGACCTGCCGTTCAAGATCGTCTCGGGCAAGGTGACCAGCGACGTCTGCAACCTGCCGAGCCAGGCATCGGCGACCGAGTTCAACGCGGCGGTCAACGACTGCGTCAACACCCAGCGCCAGCACGCCCTGGACAACCTCCTCAGCCGTTCGCTGCTCGCCCTGCTCGGGCTCGCGGTGATCGCCTTCGCCTTCGGGTACGCCATGGCGGGCCGCGTCCTGTCCCCGCTCGGCCGCATCACGCGCACCGCGCGCCGCGTGGCCGGCACGGACCTGACCCGGCGCATCGAACTGGACGGCCCCGACGACGAGTTGAAGGAGCTCTCGGACACCTTCGACGAGATGCTGGACCGTCTGGAGCGGGCCTTCACCGCGCAGCAGCGGTTCGTCGGCAACGCCTCGCACGAGCTGCGCACGCCGCTGGCGATCAACCGCACGCTCCTTGAGGTGCACCTCTCCGACCCGGGGGCGCCGCCCGAGCTCCAGCAGCTCGGCAAGACGCTCCTGGCGACCAACGAACGCAGCGAGCAGCTCGTGGAGGGCCTGCTGCTGCTCGCCCGCAGCGACAACCAGATCGTGGAGCGCAAGCCCGTCGACCTCGCCGAGGTCGCCAACCGCGCCGTCGACCAGGTGCGGGCGGAGGCCGAGGCGAAGGGCGTGGAGATCCGCGGGGAGCGCGGTCTGGCCGTCGTCCAGGGCAATGGCGTCCTCCTGGAGCGGATCGCCCTGAACCTCGTCCAGAACGCCGTCCGGTACAACGTGCCGAGTCAAGATGGGCAGGGCGAAGCCCTTCAGGAGAAGGGTGGTGGCGGGCGGCGGGAGGGCGGCTGGGTCGAGGTCACCACGGAGGCCCAGCACGGCCAGGCCGTCCTCGTGGTGTCGAACACGGGCCCTGTGGTGCCCGCGTACGAGATCGACAACCTCTTCGAGCCCTTCAGGCGGCTGCGGACCGAGCGGACCGGCAGCGACAAGGGCGTCGGGCTCGGTCTGTCGATCGCCCGCTCGGTGGCACGGGCCCACGGAGGCCGTATCATCGCGGAGCCGCGAGAGGGGGGTGGACTCGTGATGCGTGTCACTCTCTCCCTCTGAGATGCTGTCGCGGACTCGCCGACCTGTTCGCTTTGCGCGGAATTTTCGGGACCCGATCCCGGGAGATTCGTGTGTGACCGATCACAGAGGCGATTTTTCGGCCATCTACTCTCCGTGATCGCGAAAGTCGTCGGAAAGCCGGGAAAATCCGGGTTTTCGGGGGTCTTGATCACGGGAAGTACACGGGGTGGCGCCCGTGAAGTGCGACATTCGGACCGTGTACGGTCCCGATCGCCATCCAACCCGATCACCTCTTCAGGGGTGCGGTTGGGTGTCGATTGAGTAACAGACCTTGATGTGAGGCAAAATCTCCGCCTCGGGTCGGGCACAAGTCCGGCCTCTCACGCGTTACGTGCGCTGGAGACACCGCAGACACCCAGAGGGGGAGAGCGACATGGCAACGGACTACGACACCCCACGCAAGACCGACGATGACGTCAATGAGGACAGCATCGAAGAGCTGAAGGCTCGACGGAACGACAAGTCGACCTCGGCGGTAGACGTCGACGAGTTCGAGGCCGCAGAGGGCCTCGAGCTGCCCGGCGCGGACCTTTCCAACGAGGAGCTCGCCGTCCGGGTGCTCCCGAAGCAGCAGGACGAGTTCACCTGCATGAGCTGCTTCCTGGTGCACCACCGCAGCCAGCTGGCCCGGGAGAAGAACGGCCAGCCGATCTGCCGCGACTGCGACTGAGGCGGGGTCGGCCGTGACTGGCTCGACCCCGTTCAGGAAGCGCCGCTTCCGCAAGCGCGGAGCGGACCAAGCCGGCGCCCTCGGCGACGGCGCACGTGACGACGAGCGGGGCTCTTCCGCAGGCGGAGCAGCCTCGCTCGGACCGGCGGGCGCCCTAGAGGTGGCGCCGGACGCGACGGCGGCCGACAAGGCGCTCAGGACCGTACGCAGAGACGGTTCTCTGGGTGGCCGTGTTGCCGCCGTCACGGACGGGGTGAAGAAAGGCGTGCGCAAGGGCGGGCGCGGCGCCAAGGCCGGCATCGGCTATCTCGCCGACCGGCTCATCGAGAACGCCCCGCGGATCCCGGTCCGCGATCTGGCGACCCTCCGCAAGCAGTTCCCCGGCCTCGGCCCGGAGCAGCTCGCGGACAAGCTCATCGCCGGTGCCGCCAACGCGACCTCCACGGTCGGCGCGGGCGTGGGCGCCGCGGCGATGCTGCCCGTGCCGCCCGCGATGCCCGCGGAACTGGCGGCCGAGATCACCGGCGTCGCCGCCATCGAACTGAAGCTGATCGCCGAGCTGCACGAGGTCTATGGGCGACGGCCCGAAGGCGGACTCAAGCTGCGCAGCACGGCGTATCTGAACTCCTGGTCGGAGGAGCGCGGCATCGATGTCGCGAAGCCCGCGACGATAAACGCGGCGCTCGGCGGCCAGATGAAGCGGGAGCTGCGCCAGCAGATCATGAAGCGGATGGTGCGGAACCTGCCGAACCTCATGCCGTTCATGGTGGGTGCGGCGGTGGGGGCGGTCATGAACCGCCGGGACACCAAGAAGCTGGCCGCGCGGATTCGGGAGGATCTGCGGAAGGTCCAGGTGCCGTGGGACGCGTTGCCGGAGCTGCCGCCGCTGGAGAAGCCGGTCGATCCGCTGCGGGTGGGGGAGATTCCCAAGGAGCTGGGGCGCTGAGGTCCCCTTGAGGCTGCGGGTTCGTTGTGGCTGGTCGCGGCCCGCGCGGCGGAGCCGCATATCGACACAGCCCCGCGCCCCTTACGGGGCGCTTTCGCGTACCGCGTCCAGTGCCGCCGCCAACGCCTCCGGGTTTCGCGTCGACAGGTACACATACGGGGTGGGGTCCGAGGGGTCCGTGATCTCCACGCGCAGGGCCGTGGGGATGTAGGCGCGCAGCAGCATGAAGGCGCGCGGGTCGGCCTTGTGCGTGCGCCAGGCGCGCGCCTCCTCGCCGTTCAGGACCTCTGCCTCGCCCAGGGCCGAGACGGGGATCTTCGCGTCTCCCGCGACCAGTGAGCCCGCCACCACGCGGATCCGTGCGGAGCCGTACGCACTGGTGACGACCGCCGCCGCGGCCGTGCCGCCGACCAGGCCGCCGAGCAGCGGCAGCGCGCCGAACGGCAGCAGGATCAGGGCCATCGCGGCGCCCACCAGGACCGAGACGAGCCACCACGTGCGGGGCGCGGTCAGGCGTTCTTCGTAAGGCTGCATGAAGCCAAGCTTGGCACGGTGAGCTGTGAGCGCTGACGCGGAGGTAAGGTCTGCGCCTGTGAGTGGTACATCTGCAGCTCTGACGCCCCCGGCCGAGGCCATAGCGCCCGTCCGGCACCCCGACGCGCCCGCACCCGGCGAGCTCATCGGCGCCCACTACGAACACTGCTTCGGCTGTGGCGCGGGACAGGCCCACGGGCTGCACCTCGCGGCTCGGGCGGGCGAAGGCGTCTGCATCACCGCCGAGTTCACCGTGCGCGAGGCGCACCAGGGAGCCCCGGGCCTCGCCCACGGCGGCGTCCTCGCCACCGCGCTCGACGAGACGCTCGGCTCGCTGAACTGGCTGCTGCGGGTGATCGCCGTGACCGGCCGCCTGGAGACCGACTTCCTGCTGCCCGTGCCGCTGGGCACCGTGCTGTTCCTGGAAGCCGAGGTCACGGCCGTCGCCGGACGCAAGATCTACTCGACCGCCACCGGACGGATCGGCGGCCCCGAGGGGCCCGTCGCGGTCCGCGCCGACGCCCTCTTCATCGAGGTGAAGGTCGACCACTTCATCGACAACGGCCGCCAGGAGGAGATCCGGGCGGCCATGAACGACCCGGACCAGACCCGGCGCGCCCGCGCCTTCGAGGTGAACCCGTGACATCCCGTGCCCCGTTGGACGTCCTGATCAGGCGTGTCGACCCCGAAGTGCCGCTGCCGGAGTACGCGCAGCCCGGTGACGCAGGCGCCGACCTGCGGACCACCGAATCCTGTGAACTCGCGCCGGGCGAACGGGTCGTGCTGCCCACCGGCGTGTCCATCGCGCTCCCCGAGGGGTACGCGGCCTTCGTGCACCCCCGCTCGGGGCTCGCCGCACGCTGCGGTGTGGCTCTGGTGAATGCCCCGGGGACGGTGGATGCCGGGTACCGTGGGGAGATCAAGGTGATCGTGGTGAATCTCGACCCGCGCGAGGCCGTGCGGTTCGAGCGCTTCGACCGGATTGCCCAACTGGTCGTCCAGCAGGTCGAGAAGGTGCGCTTCCAGGAGGTGGCGGAGCTTCCCGCATCGGCGCGGGCCGAGGGGGGCTTCGGGTCCACCGGTGGCCATGCCGCCGTGGGCGCGGGCTTGGTCGAGAGCGCGGGGCCGGGCATGGGCCCGGGCATGGGCCCGGGCCAACAAACGGGTGGGAATCGATACGCATCGGTCGTATCCGACCGGGAAGGACAGTGACGTGTTCGGACGTCGCAAGAAGGACAGTGCCGCCGAGGACGCGGCGGGCGCGGACGAGCAGGTCGTCGACGGTGTGGACGGCAGTGACTCCGCCGACGCCGACGTCGCGCCGTCGCGGGTGAGGCTGGAGCCGGAGCCCCGTCCCGACGGACCCTGGGACATCTCCGAGGTCCGTGAGCCCGGCGAGGGCCGCGTGGACCTGGGCGGGCTCTTCGTGCCCGGTGTCGAGGGCATGGAGCTGCGTGTGGAGGTCGCGGGCGACGCGATCGTCGCGGCCACGGTCGTGCTCCAGGACAGCGCCATCCAGCTGCAGGGCTTCGCCGCCCCCAAGAAGGAGGGCATCTGGAGCGAGGTCCGCGAGGAGATCGCCTCCGGCATCACCCAGCAGGGCGGTGTCATCGACGAGGTCGAGGGCGCCCTCGGCTGGGAGCTGCGCGCCCAGGTGCCGGTGCAGCTGCCGGACGGCACGGGGGGCGTGCAGGTCGTGCGCTTCATCGGCGTCGACGGTCCCCGCTGGTTCCTGCGCGGTGTGATCTCGGGGCAGGGCGCGGTGCAGCCGCAGGCCGCCGGGCTGCTCGAGCAGATCTTCCGGGACACCGTCGTCGTGCGCGGCGACGGCCCCATGGCGCCCCGCGACCCGATCGTCCTGAAGCTGCCGGACGACGCGCAGATGGTCGCCGAGGGCGGCGTCCAGCAGGAGCAGCAGGAGGGCTCGCGCTTCTCCGGTGGCATGGGGCAGCTGCAGCGCGGTCCCGAGATCACCGAGGTGCGCTGACCTGCGGCCCGCCGGGCCGGAATCGAGCAGTGTCGATGGGCCGCATCCCTACGGGGGTGCGGCCCATCGGTGTGTCTTCCTCCGGGCCGCCGCCGAGTGCCCACCGGAGCCTCAAGTTCCGTGCGCGGCACGGTGATTCGGGGCGTCGCGTACATTGCGGCGCCTTTGTTCGTACGCCCATACTGTGCCGGTCACCCGGGGGGAGACCGGTGCGGTGAGGGGACGGCTGATGCCCGCCGCGGTGCGGGGGAGTCGGCATCACGGGCTTGTCCTGGGTGCCGCCGGACTCGCCGTGCTGCTCGCCGCGACCGTGCTCGCGGCCCTCGCGACGCTGTCCGAGCGGGCCGTCGAGGGTGGGATCCAGCGGCGGCTCGCCGCGGACAGGGACGCCGTCGTCGAGGTCGCCGCGCCCCATCGGGCGGGCGGCGGACGGGACCTGGACCGGGCCGTACGGGCCGCGCTCGACCGTACGTACGGCGATGTGCCCCACCACACCTGGTCCGCGCTGCGGGCACCCGCCGCGCGCAACAGTGAACTCTTCGTCACGGGGGACGGCGGGCATCCGCGCGAGGACACCACCGTCTCCGTGGTCGCCCTGGAGGGTGTCGGGCGGCATGCCGTGCTGGCGGCGGGGCGGTGGCCGCGGGGCGGCGCGGGGGCGGTCGAGGCCGCGTTGCCCGGTGCGCTCGCCGCCGAGCTCTCCGTACGGCCGGGGGACCGGATCTCCGTACGGGGCGCCGCCGACCGGCTCGTACGCCTGAAGGTGGTCGGTCTGTACGTGACGGAGGGGCGTGCGCCTGCCGTATGGGCCTCGCTGGGCAGCACCTTCGGGACGCCGGACACGGTCGTGGTGGTGCCTCGCGCGGCGTTCGGCCGCGCAGCGGGGCTCGGTGGGGATGCGGCGGAGCTGTGGCTCGGGGTGCTGGATGCGCGGGGGCTGGGGCTCGGGGACATCGGGGCGTTGCGGGAGCGGGTGAAGCGGTTCGGGCGTGGGGACGCATTGTTGGGGGTGGGGGCGGGCTCGGGTGGGGGCGCCGTGGGGGCGCCCCCGGTTCGGCTGTGGGGTGGGGCGGCTTCGCGGCCTTCCGGTGGTGGGGGCGGCTGTTGTCGGCCAGTCCTCTACGCCGGTGCGGGTGATGGCGATGTGACGGTGTCCGGGGGGTTGCGGCGGGCGTTGGGGCGGTTGGCGGGGCCGATTGCTGTGGGGCGGGCCGGGTTGTATGTGCCGGTGGCGTTGCTCGGGGCGCTTGCGGCGGCGGCGCTCGTGCTGACCGCGCGGCAGCTTGCCGAGCATCGGAGGCCGGAGCTCGCGCTGCTGGCCGCGCGCGGGGCCGGTACCCGGAGGCTCGCGCTGGCGACGGCCGCGCAGTGGGCCTGGGCCGCGGTGCCCGCCGGGTGCGCCGCGCCGTTCCTCGCGGGGCCGCTGCTCCAGGGGCTCGCGGGGGCGGGGCTCGTCACCGGGGACGTGCCGGATTCCGCGGTGACCGGTGTGGGGTGGGCGGCCGCGCTCGCCGCCGTCGTGGTGCACGGGGGCGCCGTGCTGCTGCCGACCGTGCGGGCCGTGCGGGAGCGGCGGGCCGTGGTCAAGCTGCGGCTGCGGGTCGCGCGGTTCGCGGGCGCGCAGCGGTTCGGCGCGGATCTGGCGCTCGCCGCGGTCGCCGTGCTCGGCTGGGTGCAGCTGCGGCAGTACCGGTCGCCGGTGACCGGGAGCGGCGGCGTCGATCCCGTTCTCGTCCTGGCGCCCGTCGCGATGACAGTGGCCGCCGCGCTGCTCGCGTTGCGGTTCCTGCCGCTGGTCGCGCGGCTCGTCGACCCGCTGGCACGGCGCGGCAGCGGGTTCGTCCTGCCGCTCGGCGGCTGGCAGCTCGCCCGGCGCGCGGCGCGGCACGCGGGGCCCGCCCTGGTGGTGACGCTCGCCCTGGCCGTCGCCGCGCTCAGCGGCACGGCCCTGGCGATCCTGGACCGGGGCGACCGGGACCAGGCGGCGTTCCAGGTCGGTGCCGAGCTGCGGGTCCAGCCGGACGACGCGCTGCCGGTCGGGGAGCGGCGCGCCGCCTACGAGGCGCTGCCGGGGGCCGAGGCCGTGACGCCCGTGGTCACCTCCGAGGGGTACGTCGGGCAGGACGCGGTGGCCGTCACGGCCGTCAACACCGCGCGCGGGCCGCTGCCCTTGCTGCGCGGTGACCTCGCGGACCGGCCGGTGCGGGACCTCATGGCGCCGCTCGGCGCGGGCGTGCCCCGGCATGGGCTTCCCGTGGCCGGGACGAAGGGTGAACTGCCCCTGCGGGTGCGGTTGTCCGCCGACGGGGGCGGGAGAACGGTGCCGGTGCGGCTCACCGTCTTCTTCGAGGACGGGGACGGGCTGACCCGGTCGTCGTCCGTGGTGATCGAGGAGGGCGGCGCGCGGACCGTGCCGCTGACGGTGGGGCCGCGCGACGGGGACGTACGCGTACGGATCGTGCAGATCGAGCTGAGCATGGTGGGCGAGCGGGTGCGGCGGACGTACCGGCTGACGGTCGATCAGGTGCCGGGGCTCACCCGCCCGGCCCGGTGGCGCGACCTGCGGCAGGACCCGCCGGACCGGTACGCCGCCGGATGCCCCGGGGCCGAACAGGAGCCGCGCGCGTCGGGGGAGGCGCCGGGGCCCGTGCTGTGCCGGGACAGGCCGGGGCGGGGAAAGCTCGTCGACGCCGTGCTGCGCGGGCCCGACGGGGACCTGCGCTATCCGACGTGGGCGGTGCGGCTCGGCACCGACAGGGCAGGGAAGCGGCCCGCCGCGGCGCCCGCCCTCGCCGGTGACGCGCTGCTCGACTCCGGGGCGGTGCGCGTCGGGGACACCGTGACTCTGCGGCGCGCCACGGGAGGCAGTGCGCGGGTCAGGATCGTCGGACGGATCGCCGCCGTGCCCGGACAGCCCAGGGACCGGCCGAGGCTGCTCGCCGACTCCCGGGCCATGGCGGCCCAATGGGTGCTGAGCGGGGCGCTGCCGGGGGCGGAGAGCGCCTGGTGGGTGGGGGTGAAGGGGGCGGAGACGGGGCCCGCCGTCGCGGCGGTGCGGGACCGGCCCGCGCTCGGCAGGGCCGTCGATGTGCCGCAGGCGCGGGCGGAGTTGGCGGCGGATCCGCTGCGGCGCGGGGCGCGCGGGGCGCTCACCCTGTGCCTGCTGCTCGCGCCCGCCTTCGCCGTGATCGCGTTCACCCTGCACACGGTGCTCTCGGCGCGGGCCAGAGGCCGTGAGTTCGCGCTGCTGCGGGCCCTGGGCGTACGGCGGGGGCAGCTCGCGGCGTATCTGTGGACGGAGCAGTTGGGGCTCGCCGGGGCGGCCGCGGTGCTCGGCACGCTCCTCGGGGCCGGGCTCGCCGCCGTGATCATGCCGGTGGTGACGGTCGACGCCTCCGGGGCGCCCGTCTTCCCCGGCCTCGTCACCTCGGTGCCGTGGGTGCGGGTGACGGTGACGGCGGGCGTGACCGCGCTGGTGATCTGCGCGGTGGTGAGCGTGGCCGCGAGGCTGCTCGGGCGGGTGGATCTGGCCCGGGTGCTGCGGGCGGGGGAGGACGGGTGAAGGGGGCCTCTCGGCTGTGGCGGCGTGAGGGGGCGTTGCTCGCGTGTCTCGGGGTGCTCGTCGTCGTGCTCGTCGCCGTGGTCGCGGGGGGACCAGGGGTCGGGGAGCGGCTCGCCGGTGAGGCGTTGGCCTCGCGGATGGAGCAGGTGCAGCGGGGGGCGCCCGGGGTGGTGCACAGCGCCCGGTTCGATCCGGAGGAGGTGAAGTCCGGGCAGGAGAGCGACTTCGGGGCCGACCTCGCGCGGTACGCGGAGGCCGCGGAGAACGCGTCGCCCCGCGGCCTCGACGGCCGGATCGTGCACGACTCGACGCGGATCCAACTGCCGGGCGCGGGCGTCGCGTTGGGGCGCTGGAGCCGGGTTTCGTTCGTGTACGCGTCCGATGCGCCGGGGCGGCGTTCGTACGTCGAGGGGCGGGCGCCACGGGCCCGCGGCACGGACGTGGAGCTGGCCGTTTCGGCCCGTACGCGGGACGCGCTGGGGCTGCGGGTCGGGCAGCGGATCGCGCTCGGGCCCGGGGCGTTGCTGAACGTGGACGCCGTGGGGGTCGTCGTCGGGGTCTTCCGTGCGGAGGGCGCGGCGCGGCTCTGGAGCGAGGTGCCCGCGCTGGTCCGGCCGCGGGACGGGGCGTTCAGCGCACTTGTCGCGCCGCGCGGGGTCGAGGTGCTGCAGAGCCAGGCGGGCGCCGAACTCACGGTGGCGTGGAACATGCGGCTCGTCCTGGACGGGCGGACGGCCGGGCGCTACGTGGGGGAGCGGGGCGAGCGCGACGTCCAGCGGCTGATGGCGCGGTACCCGGCCGACGTGCGCGACGACTCCTGCGCGGGCGGGGGGTTCGGCGGCAAGTACTGCATGATCGGCACGCATCCCTCGACCGAGCTGGACACCGACACCGAACTCCCGGAATCCTTCGCGGAGTTCGGGCGGCAGTGGCGCGAGGGCGCCGTCGTGATCTCCTTCGCGACGGCCTCGCTGATCGCGGTCGGCGCGGCCGCGGTCGTCGTCACGGCGCTCCTCGCCGTACGCCGCGGGGCGCCGGGCGACCGGCTGCGGCGGGCGCGGGGCGCATCGGCGGCGGGGCTCGCCCTGGAGCGTGCGGTGCGGACCTCGCCGATCCTGCCGCTCGGGTTCGCCGGTGGCTGCGCGGTCGCGGGGGCGCTGCCGGGAGGGCCGCCCTCGTACGGTGCGGGGCTTGCGGTCGCCGTGCTCTGCTGGCTGCCCGCACCCCTGTTGACGTGGGGTGCGCTGCGGGACGGGGCCGTGCTCAGGGGCCGGGGGCCGGCCGGGGCGGGGCGGCGCGTCGTCGTCGAGGTCCTGGTCCTCGTGCTCGCGGCGGGCGGCGTGTTCGCGTTGCGGGCGCGTGGGACGGAAGGGGTCGCGGGGCCCGACCCGCTCCTCGCGGCGGTGCCCGCGCTGCTCGGGCTCGCCACCGTCGCCGTACTGGTCCGCTGCTACCCGCTGCCGGTGCGGCTCGCGGCCCGCTGGTCGGCGGGGAGGCGCGGCGCCGTGCCGCTCATCGCCCTGTCCCGCGCCGCCAAGGAGGCGCCCGCGCGCGGGCTCGCCCTGCTCGTCCTCGTGGTGACTCTCGCCGCCGCCGTCTTCGGAGGGCTCGTGTCCGGGACGCTGCTGGAAGGCCGGCGCGAGGCCGTGGCCTGGCAGGTCGGCGCCGACGCCTCATTCCTGGGAGCCGCCCGCGACCCCGCCACGGCCCAACGCCTGGCACGCGCGCGTGGCGTACGGACCACGGTGACGGTACGGCAGCTGCGGGTCGACCCGGTGAGTTCGAGGGACGGCGGGCGCTACGGGATCGCGAGCCTCGTGGGGGTGGACGGGGCCAAGTTGCGGGAGGCGGCGGGGGGTTCGGTGGTGGGGCGGGCTCTGGCGGATGCGGGGTTGAGCGGGAGCGGCCGGTCGCGTGGCGGCGAGAGGGTGTCCGAAGGCGGCGGCGGGGCGTCTCACCGCGGCGGGTGGCGGGAAGTCCGTGTGCTGGCCTCCGGCGCTCGTCCCGGGGAGGTGCTCACCTTCGCGTTGCACGGGAAAGAGGTGCGGTTGCGGGTGGTCGGGGCGTTGCCCGACGGCGTGGCGCGGGATCCGGCGCTGGGGCCCGTGCGGCGTGCGGCCGAGGAGAGGGAGCGGCTGGTGCTCGCCGACAACCGGGACCTCGGGCGCTTCGCGGCGTCGGACGTCGAGGAGGCCGCGCTGCTGCTGTACGGCGCGCATCTGGACACCGCGGAGCTGCGCTCCCTCGTGCCGCGTGCCGCTCCTGGTTCCGGCACCGGCGAACTCCGCATCCGTACCGAGGAGCAGGCCGAGGCCGACGACGACGGGCTGATCGCGGCCATCGCCACCGCGCACACCGGCTGCGCCGCCGTCACCGTGCTGCTCGCGCTGGTCGCCCTCGTCCTCGAACTGCTCCTTTCCGCGCCCGCGCGCGGCCGCACCACGGCACGCCTGCGCACCCTGGGCCTCGGCGGTCGTGCCACGTCCGCCCTGCATCTGCTCCAGCTCCTTCCCCTGGTGCTCGCGGCCGTCGCGGGCGGTGCCGCACTGGGGCTCACGCTGCCCGCGCTGCTCGGACCCGCCCTGGATCTGCGGGAGTTCACGGGCGGGCCCACCGCGCCGGGGCGGCACACCGATGTGCTGTTCACCGCGGCCCTGGGTGCGGGACTGTGTGTCCTGGTCGCCGTGGCGGTGGGCGTGGAGACCTGGCTCGGGCGGCGCAGGGGGCTCGGCGCCGTCCTGCGACTCGGGAGGTCGGATGACTGAGCCGAAGAGGACCGAACTGGCCGACCTGGAGGCGCGGGCCCGTGCCGCGGGGCGTCCCGCGGCCGACGAGGGCCTGGTCGTCTGCGACAACCTGGTCCGGGTCTACCGCACCGATGAGGTCGAGGTGCAGGCGCTGCAGGGCCTGGACCTGGTCGTGGCGGACGGGGAGTGCGTGGCCCTGGTCGGCGCGTCCGGTTCCGGAAAGTCCACGCTCCTGTCGATCCTTTCGGGCCTCGATCTGCCCACGGCGGGCCGCGCGAAGGTCGCGGGCCACGACCTGCTCGCGATGGGCCGCAGGGAGCGGCTCGGCTACCGCAGGCGCACCGTCGGCTTCGTCTGGCAGCAGACCGGGCGCAATCTGCTGCCCTATCTGACCGCGCTGGAGAATGTGGCGCTGCCGATGAAGTACGCGCGCGTGCCGCGCGGTTCGCGCCGGGAGCGGGCCCTGGAGCTGCTCGACGTGCTCGGCGTCGCGCACTGCCGCGACCGGCGCCCCACCGAGCTGTCCGGCGGGGAGCAGCAGCGCGTCGCCGTCGCGGTGGCCTCCGCCAACTCGCCGCGTGTGCTGCTCGCCGACGAGCCGACGGGGGAGCTGGACACGGCGAGCGGCGAGGACGTCTTCGCGGCGCTGCGCCGCGCCAACGAGGAACTCGGCGCGACGGTCCTGGTGGTCACGCACGACCCGCTGGTCTCGGAGCAGGTCCGGCGCACGGTGCGCATCCGTGACGGACGTACCTCTACGGAGACGCTGCGTGAACAGGGCGGCAGCGGCGAGGAGTTCACGGTTCTGGACAGGGCGGGGCGGCTGCAGCTGCCGGGGGAGTACGTCGAGCGGTACGGGCTGCGGGGGCGTGTGCGGCTGACGGCGGAGGCGGATCACGTGGGGGTGTGGCCCGATGCCCCGGGGCCTGGGCCTGTGGCGGGGGATTCCGAGCAGGAGCTCTAACTTCACGCCTTGACGGAAGACCGGTCCGTACCTATGGCCACGGGCCAACACGCATGTTCAGAAAGGCACTTGACGTTCATATACGAGAACGGATGGTCCCCTCCATGCCATACGCCCCCACCCCCGCACGCTCCCCGCGCCGCCGCAGACCACGCCGCTCCGTAGGCGTGGCCGTCGTCTCCGTAGTGGCCGCCCTGGTCGCCGGATTCGTGGCCTGGCCCGGCGCGGAGAAGGCCGACGCGGCCCCCGCGTCCTTCGCTCACCCCGGAGTCACCGTCTCCCGCGGCCAGCTCGACTTCGCCCGCGAGAAGGTCACCGCGGGCGCCCAGCCCTGGAAGTCCGCCTACGACCGGATGATGGGCAGCAAGTACGCCTCCCTGTCCCGCACCCCCAAGCCCCGCGCGGTCGTCGAGTGCGGCTCCTACTCCGACCCCGACTACGGCTGCACGGACGAGCGCGAGGACGCGATCGCCGCGTACACCACCGCCCTCGCCTGGTACGTCACACGCGACGACCGCTACGCGAAGAAGTCCATCGAGCTGATGGATGCCTGGTCCGGCACGATCAAGGACCACACCAACAGCAACGCCCCGCTGCAGACCGGCTGGGCGGGCTCCAGCTGGCCGCGGGCCGCCGAGATCATCAAGTACACGTACGCGGGGACCTGGGCGAACTCCGGCCGCTTCGCGACCATGCTGCGCACCGTCTACCTCCCCGAGGTCATCAAAGGCTCGAACTCCAACGGCAACTGGGAGCTGTCGATGATGGAGGCCGCCGTCGGCATCTCCGTCTTCCTGGAGGACAAGGCGTCGTACGACAAGGCGATGGCCACCTTCCGTACGCGCACCGCCGCGTACGTCTATCTCGCCTCCGACGGCCCGCTGCCCAGGACCGTGCCGAAGCAGAACCTCGACACCCGCGAGAAGATCGTCAAGTACTGGCAGGGACAGGGGACCTTCACCACCGGGCTCACCCAGGAGACCTGCCGCGACTTCACCCACACCGGATACGGCCTCTCCGCGATCTCGCACGTCGCCGAGACCAGCCGCATCCAGGGCCAGGACCTCTACACCACGGACGTCGGGGAACGGCTGCGCCAGGGGCTCGGGTTCCAGGCCAGGTACGAGCTGGGCGAGGCGCCGCCCGCCTCGCTGTGCGGGGGCACGGTCCACCGCGGCCTCGGCCCCGTCACCGAGGTCGGCTACAACGCCCTGGCGGGCCGCCTGGGGCACGCGATGAGCAACACCCAGAAGCTCACCGAACAGAACAGGCCCGCGGGCTCCAACAACCTCTTCGTCGCCTGGGAGACCCTCACCCACGCGGGCAATCCCCGCTGATCCGCCCTCGCCGATCCGTGCCTTTTCGGACCTTGTCGGGCCGGGCGCCCCGTGCCGATACTGGCGCCCGGCCCCCTGCGTACCCAGGGGCATGGCTCAGGGGAGTGGTCGGTGGCAGCGGGCGCGCAGGACATGGTCGTCGTGGAGGAACTCCACCGGACGTACGGCACCGGGGCCGCCGCGGTGCACGCCCTGCGCGGCGTCTCCTTCACCGTCCCGCGCGGCGAACTCGTCGCCCTGAAGGGCCGCTCGGGATCCGGCAAGACGACCCTGCTCAACCTCGTCGGCGGGCTCGACCGGCCGGACGGCGGCACGATCTCCGTCGACGGCCTGGAACTCGCGGGCCTCGGCGAGAACGGCCTCCTGGAGCTGCGCCGCGACCGCATCGGCTTCATCTTCCAGTCCTTCGGGCTCATCCCCATCCTCAGCGCCGCCGAGAACGTCGGCGTGCCCCTGCGGCTGCGCAAGGCCGATCCGCGCGAGCGGGAGGAGCGGGTCGCCCTGCTCCTCGCCCTCGTCGGCCTCGCCGACCACGCCAAGCAGCGGCCCGGCGAACTCTCCGGCGGGCAGCAGCAGCGCGTGGCCATCGCCCGCGCCCTCGCCAACAGGCCCGCCCTGCTGATCGCGGACGAGCCCACCGGGCAGCTCGACGCGGAGACCGGGCTCGCGGTCATGGAGCTGCTGCGCGCGGTCGTCCGCAGCGAGGGCGTCACCGCTCTGGTCGCCACCCACGACGCGACCCTGCTCGACCTCGCCGACCGGGTCCTGGAGCTGCACGACGGCGAGATCATCGAGCACGGAGCCGACCCCGTCCTGCACGCATAGGGCCTGCACAGCGGGGGCGCGAGACCCGCCAGGCACCCGCATCAGGGTTGTGTCAAGGACGGCACCCCCGCACCCCCTCGTCCGTATTGCCGGAATTGTTGGCCGTAAGGTCGACGCTGCGTACACAGCAGTTTCAGGAAGACAATGGGGCCATGGCACGCGGCAAGCTTCGGATCTACCTCGGTGCGGCACCGGGCGTCGGCAAGACGTACGCGATGCTGTCCGAGGCACACCGCCGAGTCGAGCGCGGCACCGACTGCGTGGTGGCCTTCGTGGAACACCACGACAGGCCACGCACCGAGGTGATGCTGCACGGCCTGGAACAGGTGCGGCGCAAGGACCTGGAGTACCGGGGCACGGCGTTCACCGAGATGGACGTGGACGCGGTCCTCGAACGCGCCCCCGCCGTCGCCCTGGTCGACGAGCTGGCCCACACGAACGTCCCGGGATCGCGCAACGCCAAGCGCTGGCAGGACGTCGAGGAACTCCTCGCGGCCGGCATCGACGTCGTCTCCACCGTGAACATCCAGCACCTGGAGTCCCTCGGCGACGTCGTCGAGTCCATCACCGGCGTACGACAGCGGGAGACCGTCCCGGACGAAGTGGTGCGCCGCGCCGACCAGATCGAGCTGGTCGACATGTCGCCCCAGGCGCTGCGCCGCCGCATGGCGCACGGCAACATCTACAAGCCCGACCGCATCGACGCCTCCCTCTCCAACTACTTCCGGCCCGGCAACCTCACCGCCCTGCGCGAGCTCGCGCTGCTGTGGGTCGCCGACCGTGTCGACGAGTACCTCCAGCAGTACCGGGGCGAGCACAACATCCGCTCCACCTGGCAGGCCCGCGAGCGCATCGTCATCGGCCTGACCGGCGGACCCGAGGGCCGCACACTGATCAGGCGCGCCTCCCGGATGGCCGCCAAGGGCTCCGGCAGCGAGATCCTCGCCGTCTACATAGCCCGCAGCGACGGCCTGACCGCGGCGTCGCCCAAGGAACTCGCCGTCCAGCGCACCCTCGTCGAGGACCTCGGCGGCACCTTCCACCACGTCATAGGCGACGACATACCGGCCGCGCTGCTCGACTTCGCGCGCGGCGTCAACGCCACCCAGATCGTCCTCGGCTCCTCCCGCCGCAAGACCTGGCAGTACGCCTTCGGGCCCGGCGTCGGCGCGACCGTCGCCCGCGATTCGGGGCCCGACCTGGACGTCCACATCGTCACGCACGGTGAGGTCGCCAAGGGGCGCGGCCTGCCCGTCGCACGCGGCGCGCGCCTCGGCAGGTCCCGGATCATCTGGGGCTGGCTGGTGGGCGTCGGGGGCCCCGCGCTCCTGACGCTGCTGCTCACCCATGTCGACGCGGATCTCGGCCTCGCCAACGACATGCTGCTGTTCCTGACGCTGACCGTGGCGGCCGCCCTGGTCGGCGGGCTGCTGCCGGCCCTGGCGTCGGCGGCGTTCGGCTCGCTGCTCCTCAACTACTACTTCACGCCGCCGCTGCACCTGTGGACGATCTCCAACAACAAGAACATCGTCGCGATCGCCGTCTTCGTGGGCGTCGCGGTGTCGGTGGCCTCCGTCGTGGACCTCGCGGCCCGGCGCACCCACCAGGCCGCCAGGCTGCGCGCCGAGTCGGAAATACTGTCGTTCCTCGCGGGCAGCGTGCTGCGCGGCGAGACCAGCCTGGAGGCCCTCCTGGAACGGGTCCGCGAGACCTTCGCCATGGAGTCCGTCGCCCTCCTGGAACGCGAGAGCGACACCGACCCCTGGACCTGCGCGGGCAGCGTCGGCGACGGCCGCCCGCTCGGCCGCCCCGAGGACGCCGACGTCGACATGCCCGTCGGCGACCACATGGCCCTCGCCCTGTCGGGACGGGTCCTGCCCGCCGAGGACCGGCGCGTGCTCGCCGCGTTCGCCGCGCAGGCCGCCGTCGTCCTCGACCGCCAGCGCCTGCAGTCCGAGGCCGACCAGGCCCGTACCCTCGCCGAGGGCAACCGCATCCGCACCGCCCTGCTCGCCGCCGTCAGCCACGACCTGCGTACGCCGCTCGCGGGCATCAAGGCGGCCGTGTCCTCCCTGCGCTCCGACGACGTGGACTGGTCCGAGGAGGACGAGGCCGAGCTGCTCGAAGGCATCGAGAACGGCGCCGACCGGCTGGAACACCTCGTGGGTAATCTCCTCGACATGTCCCGCCTCCAGACCGGCACCGTCACCCCGCTGATCCGCGAGATCGACCTCGACGAGGTCGTTCCCATGGCGCTCGGCGGCGTCCCCGACGGCAGCGCGGAGCTGGACATCCCCGAGACGCTGCCGATGGTCGCCGTCGACAAGGGCCTCCTCGAACGCGCGGTCGCCAACATCGTCGAGAACGCCGTGAAGTACGCCCCCGACGGCGAGCCCGTGAAGGTCTCCGCGAGCGCCCTCGGCGAGCGCGTCGAGGTCCGCGTCGTGGACCGCGGCCCCGGTGTCCCCGATGCCGCGAAGGACCGCATCTTCGCGCCGTTCCAGCGCTACGGCGACGCTCCGCGCGGCGCCGGCGTGGGCCTCGGCCTGGCCGTCGCCCGGGGCTTCGTCGAGGCCATGGGCGGCACCCTCGCCGCCGAGGACACCCCCGGCGGCGGCCTCACCATGGTGCTCACCCTGCGGGCGGCGGCCGGGCGGCCGCCGGTCCGCCCCGACCTCTCCGCCCAGGTCACCTCGTGACCCCGATCCCCTCCGGTCACACCGTGACCCCGAACCAGAAGCCGGAAAGGCAGGCAAGCATGACCCGGGTGCTCGTGGTCGACGACGAGCCGCAGATCGTACGCGCCCTCGTGATCAACCTGAAGGCGCGCAAGTACGAGGTGGACGCGGCCCCCGACGGCGCCACGGCGCTGCAGCTCGCCGCGGCCCGCCACCCCGACGTGATCGTGCTCGACCTCGGTCTGCCCGACATGGACGGTGTGGAGGTCATCAGGGGCCTGCGCGGCTGGACGCGCGTCCCGATCCTGGTGCTCTCCGCCCGGCACAGCTCGGACGAGAAGGTCGAGGCGCTCGACGCGGGCGCGGACGACTACGTGACCAAGCCCTTCGGCATGGACGAACTCCTGGCCAGGCTGCGCGCCGCCGTCCGCAGGGCCGAGCCCACCGGGTCCGGCGACGACGACGTGATGGTGGACACCGAGGACTTCACGGTCGACCTGGCCGCGAAGAAGGTCAACCGCGGCGGCCGCGATGTGCGCCTGACCCCTACGGAGTGGCACCTCCTTGAGGTCCTCGTGCGCAACACGGGCCGCCTGGTCAGCCAGAAGCAGCTGCTCCAGGAGGTGTGGGGGCCCTCGTACGGCACGGAGACGAACTATCTGCGCGTCTACATGGCGCAGCTGCGCCGCAAGCTGGAGACGGACCCCGCGCACCCGCGGCACTTCATCACCGAGCCGGGCATGGGATACCGCTTCGAGAAGTGACCGGATCGGTTGCTTCAGCGGTCGGGAAAGCGGGTACTGAGCGGACATAAGCACAGATGAGCGCACCCCTTTCCGTCGTGTCGGCGTCCCCCGGTACGCTTTCTGTATGAGTGCTGTTCCTGGTTCCGAAAAGCCGGCAGGCCGTTTCCGGCGGATGCTCGACCGGCTGTCCTCCTCCCAGGAGGACCTGGAGTCGGAGGAGCTGCGTGAGGACGCCGAGACGGCGGGCTGTGTCCGCATCGGCGACTGCCACGACCGCCAGATAGTCACCGTTACTGGTACCTTGCGCACGGTCACTCTGCGGCCACGCGCCGGGGTTCCGGCCCTGGAGGCCGAGCTGTTCGACGGTTCGGCGGCGCTGGACGTGGTGTGGCTCGGCAGGCGCTCCATCGTGGGGATAGAACCGGGGCGCAAGCTGATCGCGTCGGGCCGGATCTCGATGAGCCGGGGCCGCCGGGTGCTCTTCAACCCCAAGTACGAACTCAGACCCCTCGGACGGGAGTAGCCGGTGACGTCCCTCGACAAGCCGACGGACCAGGGAAGCGCGGATCAGGAAGCCGATTCCAGGGCCGTGACCGAGGCGGCGCTCTTCGAGGCCTTCGGCGGCGTGCGGGGCATGGTGGAGACGGTCGTCCCCGGCCTGCTCTTCGTGACCATCTTCACGATCAACAAGGACCTGCACATGTCGGCCATCGCGGCCCTCGCGGTGTCCCTGGTGCTCGTCGTGGTCCGCCTGGTCATGAAGGACACCGTCAAGCACGCCTTCAGCGGCGTCTTCGGCGTCGCCTTCGGTGTGGTCTTCGCGATGATGACCGGCAATGCCAAGGACTTCTACCTGCCCGGCATGCTCTACACCCTGGGCCTCGCCGTGGCCTATATCGTCACGACCCTCGCGGGCGTCCCGCTGATCGGCCTGATCCTGGGCCCGGTCTTCAAGGAGAACCTCTCCTGGCGCACCCGCAATCCCGGCCGCAAGAAGGCGTACGCCAAGGCCAGTTGGGCCTGGGGCCTGATCCTGCTCGCCAAGTGCGCGATCCTCTTCCCGCTCTACTGGTGGGCGGACACCACGCAGTTCGGCTGGGTGCTGGTCACCCTGAAGATCCCGCCGTTCCTGCTCGCCGTCTATCTGACCTGGGTCTTCCTGGCGAAGGCGCCGCCGCCGATTGACGTCTTCGCTGAGATGGAAGCGGCGGAGAAGGAAGAGGAAGCGCGGAAGGCCGCGCGGCCTTAACCGGCTCTGGCATGCGCCCCGTCAGGGGCGCGGGGACCCAGTCTCTTATAAACAAATCACAGCCCACCAGACAACAAACAAACTAGTGTTTCGGGTTGTGGTTGGAAATGT
>NZ_JBHYJI010000086.1:0-27827 GCF_042740435.1 Streptomyces sp. NPDC059002
CCGGGCGGGGCCTCTCGTGGTTTCGCCCCCCGGGGGGCCCCCGGCGCCCTCCGGCCGGGGGGCCGCCCCGCCCCGCGGCGCCGCGGGGGCCGGCCCCCCCGGCGCGGGCCCGCGCCCACCGGCTCCCCCGCGGCCCCTGGCTCCCGGCACAGGGACCCACGGGTTCCCCCGTCGCCCGATGGCTCAAGGGGTAGCGTGCCGTCGGCCGTGCCCGCCGGTCTTGGAAAAAATCGCACTGCGGGCGGCGGAACCGGCCGGCAGGACCAGGCTGGTGGGCTCGCCGTCGACCCGGTCGGCCGAGGGGGGACCGCTCCAGGCGACGGGGGACGTCTGCCGCGCGGCGGCGAACTGGCGTGGTGTGCACCCCGTCATCGCCCGGAACTCGCCGCTCAGATGCGCCTGGTCGTAGAAGCCGCAGAGCGCCGCCGTCTCGGCCTGGGTGTGCCCGGCGGCGAGCATCCTGCGGGCCCGCTGCAGGCGCAGTACGCGGGCCGCGGCCTTGGGGCCGATGCCGATCTGTTCGCGGAAGCGGTTCTCCAACTGGCGTACGCTCCAGCCCACTTCGTCGGCGAGGTGCCGGACGGGCGCCGTGCCGCGGCTGCGCACCAGCTCGCCCCAGGCCCGCACGGTGCGCGCGGAGGACGGCGGGCCCGTCTCGGACCAGCGGGCGAACGCGTCGTCCAGGAGGTCGAACCGCGCGTTCCAGGAGGGCAGTGCGCCGAGCGCGGCGGCCAGTTCGGCGACGCTGTCCCAGCGGCCGGGTCCTGGGCGGACGCCGAGCGCGTCGGGGTCGAGGGTCAGGTCGGCCACCTCGTGCAGCGCGGTGCCGAAGAGGGTGAACGCGGCCCAGGGGCTGAGCAGTACCTCGATGCCCGCGAGCCGCCCGTCGTGCTCACCGAGCACCGGGGTCGTACCGAGCCCGGAGAGCACCGAGACGAGGGACACCGGCGGGCGGCCCTGTCCGGTGCGCCCAGGCCCTTCGAGGCCGGATATCCGTACGGGCCGCTCGAAGCCGAGCATCAGCGTCACCGCGCCGATCGGCACTTCAAGGCGGCGCCGCGGGCCGTCCATGGCGAGCCGGAAGCCTCGGTAGCTGAGGACGCCGGGGCGCAGCCGGGGGTGCGGGTGCGCGAGGGCGATCTCCCACTGCCCGCCGGGCCCGCGGAGGGGCCCTCGGGTCCCTAGGCGCCGCACGACCGCAGGAAGGAGCGGGTGCGGCGGGCGATCGGCAGTGGCTTGTCGGGTTCGCAGGGGTACATGTCCTGCTCCACGATGGCGAAGAGGTCGACGTCCAGCTGCTGGGCCGCGGCGAGGACGGGTTCCAGGGCGGGCACGCCGTGCGGCGGCTCGCACATCACGCCGCGCGCCACGGCGGGCCCGAACGGCACCTCGTCGGCCCGCACTTCGGCGAGCACCGCCGGGTCGACCTGCTTGAGGTGCAGATAGCCGATGCGTTCGCCGTACGTCTCGATGAGCTTGACGCTGTCGCCGCCGCAGTACGCGTAGTGGCCGGTGTCCAGGCAGAGCGAGACGAGGTCGGCGTCGGTGGCGTCGAGGAAGCGGGTGACGTTCTCCTCGCTGTCGATGTGGGTGTCCGCGTGCGGATGGACCACGACCCGCAGGCCGTACCGCTCGCGGACCTCGTGGGCGAGGCGCTCGGTCTGGGTGGTCAGTTCACGCCATTGCGCGGGGGTGAGGGTGCGGTCCTCCAGCACCTCGCCCGTCTTGTCGTCGCGCCAGAAGGAGGGGATGACCACGAGGTGCTCGGCGCCCATGGCCTGCGCGAGCGCGGCGTTGTCCGCGACGTGCGCCCACGTCTTGTCCCAGACGGCGGGGCCGTGGTGCAGGCCCGTGAAGACCGTGCCCGCGGAGACCTTGAGGCCGCGGCGGTCCGTCTCGGCGGCCAGTTCGGCGGGGTCGGTGGGCAGATAGCCGTACGGGCCGAGTTCGATCCACTCGTACCCGGACGCGGCGACCTCGTCGAGGAAGCGGCGCCAGGGCACCTGCCGGGGGTCCTCGGGGAACCACACGCCCCACGAGTCGGGCGCCGAACCGATGCGGATGCGAGACAGCGTCGTCATGCCGAAAGCCTCCCGGCCGCCGGAGAAGAGTGTCAAGGACTGGTCCGAATGTAAGGACAAAATGTTGACAGGGTTCATGGGACGGGATTAGACCTGGGGGCACACGACCGACCGGCCCGACGAGGGGACGTGCAGGGTGACCGATCCGTACGACGTCGATCCGTACGACGTCATCACCATGGGGCGGATCGGGGTGGACCTCTATCCCCTGCAGGCCGGGGTGCCGCTGGCCGACGTCACCTCGTTCGGGAAGTTCCTCGGCGGCTCGGCCAGCAACGTCGCGGTCGCCGCCGCGCGCCTCGGACGCCGGGTCGCCGTCGTCACCCGCACCGGCGAGGACCCCTTCGGCGACTATCTGCACCGGGCCCTGCGCGAGTTCGGCGTCGACGACCGCTGGGTGAGCGGGGTCGCGGGCCTGCCGACGCCGGTGACGTTCTGCGAGGTCTTCCCGCCGGACGACTTCCCGCTGTACTTCTACCGGCTGCCGAAGGCGCCCGACCTGGAGATCCACGAGCAGGAGCTGGACCTCGACGCCATCGCGGCGGCGAGGATCTTCTGGATGACGGGGACGGGTCTTTGCGCGGAGCCGAGCCGCACCGCGACGTTGGCGGCGCTGGCCGCGCGGTCGGCGGGAACGACCGTCTTCGATCTGGACTGGCGGCCCATGTTCTGGGCCGATCCCGCCGAGGCACGGCCCCGTTACGCGGCCGCGCTCGCGCACGCGACCGTCGCCGTCGGCAATGTCGACGAGGTCGAGATCGCCACGGGGGAGCGGGAACCGCTCGCCGCCGCACGGGCGTTGCTCGACGCGGGCGTCGAACTCGCCGTCGTCAAGCAGGGGCCCAAGGGCGTGCTCGCGATGAACCGCGCGGGCGAGTCGGCCGAGGTGCCGCCGCTGCCGGTCAAGGTCCTCAACGGGCTCGGCGCGGGTGATGCCTTCGGCGGGGCCCTGTGCCACGGGCTGCTCGCGGGCTGGGAGTTGGAGCGGATCATGCGGTACGCCAACGCGGCGGGGGCGATCGTCGCTTCGCGGCTCGAGTGTTCGTCCGCCATGCCGTTTGCTGGCGAGGTCGCCTCGGCGGTGGATGCGGGGGGTGTGGCGTGATGGCCGGCCGGGACCGTGGTTTTCGGGGCTCTGCCCCGGGCCCCGCTCCTCAAACGCCGGAGGGGCTGATTTCAGCGCTGATTCCCGTCGACGTCGGTTCTCTGGTGGAGATCAGGGCCCGGCACCCCGAAGCCATCGCCGAAGCTGCCGCGCGGCGTGTTCGGCGGGGGCTGTTGGGGGAGCGTGGGCGGTTGATGATCGTTGCTGCCGATCATCCTGCCCGTGGCTCCCTCGGGGTCGGGGGCGATCCGCTTGCCATGGCCAACCGGAAGGATCTTCTGGAGCGGCTCTGTCTCGCGCTGTCCCGGCCCGGGGTCGACGGGGTGCTCGCGACCGCCGACATTCTTGAGGACCTGCTGCTGCTCGGTGCCCTGGAGGGCAAGGTCGTCATGGGGTCGATGAACCGTGGCGGGCTTGCCGGGGCGTCGTTCGAGTTGGACGACCGGTTCACGGGGTACCGGCCGCAGGACATCGAGCGGCTCGGGTTCGACGCGGGGAAGCTGCTGCTGCGCGTCGACTATTCCGACCCGGGGTCGCTGGAGACGCTGCACTCCGCGGCGCGGGCCGTCGACGGGATGGCGGAGCGGAAGCTTCCGGTCTTTGTCGAGCCGTTCGTGACCCGGCGGGGGCAGGACGGCGCGGGGCCCGCCCGCAACGATCTGAGCGCGGCCGCCGTCACCACGTCGATCGCCGTCGCGTCGGGGCTCGCCGGCACATCGGCGTACACCTGGCTGAAGGTCCCCGTCACCGAGAACCCCGACGACATGGCCCGTGTCATGGAGACCTCGACGCTCCCCGCCGTGCTGCTCGGCGGGGACATTGGGGATGATCAGGACGCCGCGTACGAGAAGTGGCGCGGCGCCCTGCAACTTCCCACCGTGCAGGGCCTCGTCGCGGGGCGGGCGCTGCTCTATCCGCCCGACGGGGACGTGGCGGGGGCGGTCGACATCGCCGTGGGGCTGCTGTAGCAGGGCAGGGGCAGAAGGCCGAGGAGGCGCATATGACGTACGTACCGAAGGGGAGTGCGGCCGACGGTCCGTACGCCCTCGACATCGATCCCAAACGGGCGGGCTGGGCCTACTCCGCCCTGCGGATCGTCGAGATCGAACCCGGTGGGACGCACTCTTTCGCCACCGGTGAGAGTGAATGGATCGTGCTGCCGCTGGCCGGCGGCTGTACGGTGCGTGCGGAAGGCGAGATCATCGAACTGCTGGGCCGGGAGAGCGTGTTCAGCGGAGTCACCGACTTCGCTTACGTGCCCCGCGACGCCCAGATCCAGATCGCCTCCGGCGCGGGAGGCCGCTTCGCCCTGGCAGGAGCGAAGTGCGAGCGTCGACTCCCCGCCCGCTACGGCTCCGCGCCGGAGGTTCCCGTCGAGGCCCGCGGCAGCGGAAGCTGCGCACGTCAGGTGCGCAACTTCGGGTCCGCCGACGCCTTCGACTGCGACCGGCTCATCGCCGTCGAGGTGATCACGCCGGGCGGCAACTGGTCCTCGTACCCGCCGCACAAGCACGACGAGCACCGCCCCGGCATCGAGGCCGAGCTCGAGGAGATCTACTACTTCGAGATCGAGGGGGACGCGGGGTTCGGGTACCAGCGGGTGTTCCCGTCCAGGGAGGGCGGCACCGACGTCCTCGCCGAGGTCCGCACCGGTGACGCCGTCCTGGTGCCCGACGGCTGGCACGGGCCTTCCATCGCCCAGCCCGGGCACGCGATGTACTACCTGAATGTGATGGCGGGACCGGGTCAGGAGCGGGAGTGGCGGATCTGCTTCCACCCCGACCACACGGAGGGATACCGATGACGGCGACCATGAAGGGGAGCGTCAGGCTCACCACCGCGCAGGCGCTCGTGCGCTTCCTGTCCCGGCAGTTCACCGAGCGGGACGGCGCCAGGCAGCGGCTGATCGGCGCGACCTGGGGCATCTTCGGGCACGGCAACGTGGCGGGCATCGGACAGGCGCTCGTCGAGCACGCCGACGAGATGCCCTTCCACCAGGGGCGCAACGAACAGGCCATGGTGCATGCCGCCGTCGGCTACGCCCGGCAGTCCGGACGCCTGTCCGCCCACGCGGTCACCACCTCCATCGGGCCCGGCGCCACCAACCTCGTCACCGGCGCCGCGCTCGCCACCGTCAACCGGCTGCCCGTCCTGCTGCTGCCCGGCGACACCTTCGCCGCCCGGCCCGCCGACCCGGTGCTCCAGCAGCTCGAAGTGCCGTACGCGGGCGATGTGTCGGTCAACGACTGCCTGCGCCCGGTGTCGCGGTACTTCGACCGCGTGACCCGCCCCGAGGCGCTGATCCCGGCCGCGCTCGCCGCGCTGCGCGTGCTCACCGACCCCGTGGAGACCGGCGCCGTCACGCTCGCGCTGCCGCAGGACGTACAGGCGGAGGCGTACGACTGGCCCGAGGAGTTCTTCGCCGAGCGGACCTGGGCCGTGCGCAGGCCCGCACCCGATCCGCGCGAACTGGCCGACGCCGTACGGGCCGTGCGCGAGGCCCGCCGTCCGCTGATCGTCGCGGGCGGCGGCGTGCACCACAGCGCCGCGGAGGAGGCGCTCAGGGGATTCGCCGACGCGACCGGGGTGCCCGTCGCCTCCACCCAGGCGGGCAAGGGCTCCCTGCGCTTCGACCATCCCGCGGACGTCGGCGGCGTCGGGCACACCGGCACCGCGACCGCGAACGAACTGGCCCGCACCGCCGACCTGGTGATCGGCGTCGGCACCCGCTACAGCGACTTCACCACCGCGTCCGGCACGCTCTTCGAACGCCCCGGGGTGCGCTTCCTCAACCTCAACATCGCGCCCTTCGACGGCCACAAACTCGCGGGCGCCACGCTGATCGCGGACGCGCGCGCCGGGCTCGAGGCGCTCACCGGGGCGCTGCGCGGCCACCGCGTCGAGCCCGCCTACGTCGTCGAGTACACCGACGACAAGGAGCGCTGGGAGCACCGCGTCGACGCCGCGTACGAGACCGACGAACCGGACGTGCGCCCCACCCAGGCCCAAGTGCTCGGCCTGCTCGACGCGTTGGTGACCGACGACGATGTGGTCATCAACGCGGCCGGGTCGCTCCCCGGCGATCTGCACAAGTTGTGGCGGGCCCGCTCGGCGCGGCAGTACCACGTCGAGTACGGCTACTCCTGCATGGGATACGAGATCCCGGCGTCGATCGGCGTCGCGCTCGCCGCGCCCGGGCGGCCCGTGTGGGCGCTGGTCGGCGACGGCACGTATCTGATGAACCCGACCGAGCTCGTCACGGCCGTCCAGGAGAACGTCCCGATCAAGGTCGTCGTCCTGCAGAACCACGGGTACGCCTCCATCGGCGGGCTCTCGGAGTCCGTGGGCGGCGAGCGGTTCGGCACCGACTACCGCTATCGGGCGCCGGACGGCACGTACACGGGCGATGTCCTGCCCGTCGATCTCGCCGCCAACGCCGCCTCGCTCGGGATGCAGGTCCTGCGCGCCAAGACCATCCGTGACCTGCGCGAGGCGCTGCGCGCGGCGCGCGGGGCAGACCGTCCCACATGTGTCTATGTGGAGACGGAAACGGCAGACACAGTGTCGGGCCCGCCTCCCGCACAGGCGTGGTGGGATGTGCCCGTGGCCGAGACCGCGGCCCGGGTGTCGGCGGTCAAGGCCAGGGAAGAGTACGACCGGCACGTCACTGCCCGACGCCGCCACCTGTGAGAGTAGGGATGCTTGTCATGACGAAGACCGTCAACCACTGGATCGGTGGCAAGACAGTCGAGGGCGCGTCCGGAACGTACGGCCCGGTCACCGATCCGGCGACCGGCGCCGTCACCACGCAGGTCGCCTTCGCGAACGTGGACGAGGTCGACGCGGCCGTCGCCGCCGCCCGCGAGGCCTTCGCGACCTGGGGGAACTCCTCGCTCGCCAAGCGCACCGCGATCCTCTTCACGTTCCGCGCGCTGCTCGACGCCAACCGCGACGCGATCGCCGAGCTGATCGTCGCCGAGCACGGCAAGGTGCACTCGGACGCGCTCGGCGAGGTCGCCCGCGGTCTGGAGATCGTCGACCTGGCCTGCGGCATCACCGTGCAGCTGAAGGGCGAGCTGTCGACGGAGGTCGCCTCGCGCGTGGACGTCTCCTCCATCCGCCAGCCGCTCGGCGTCGTCGCGGGCATCACGCCGTTCAACTTCCCCGCCATGGTGCCGATGTGGATGTTCCCGCTGGCCATCGCGTGCGGCAACACCTTCGTGCTCAAGCCGAGCGAGAAGGACCCGTCCGCGTCGATGAAGATCGCGGAGCTGCTGAGCGAGGCGGGTCTGCCGGACGGCGTCTTCAACGTGGTGCACGGTGACAAGGTCGCCGTGGACCGCCTCCTTGAGCACCCGGACGTGGCCGCCGTCTCCTTCGTCGGCTCCACTCCCATCGCCCGCTACATCCACACCACCGCCTCCGCCAACGGCAAGCGCGTACAGGCGCTCGGCGGTGCCAAGAACCACATGCTGGTCCTGCCGGACGCCGACCTGGACGCGGCCGCCGACGCCGCCGTCTCCGCGGCCTACGGCTCCGCGGGCGAGCGCTGCATGGCCATCTCCGCGGTCGTCGCGGTCGGTTCGGTCGCCGACGAGCTGGTCGCGAAGATCAAGGAGCGCGCCGAGCAGATCAAGATCGGTCCCGGCACCGACCCGACGTCCGAGATGGGCCCGCTGATCACGGCCGCCCATCGCGACAAGGTCGCCTCGTACGTCACGGGCGCCGCGGCCCAGGGTGCCGAGGTCGTCCTGGACGGCACCGGCTACACCGTCGAGGGCCACGAGAACGGCCACTGGATCGGGCTCTCGCTGCTCGACCGGGTGCCCGTGACGGCGGACGCGTACAAGGACGAGATCTTCGGCCCGGTGCTGTGCGTGCTGCGCGTCGACACGTACGAGGAGGGCGTGGCGCTCATGAACGCCTCGCCGTTCGGCAACGGCACCGCGATCTTCACCAGGGACGGCGGCGCGGCCCGCCGCTTCCAGCTGGAGATCGAGGCGGGCATGGTCGGCGTGAACGTGCCGATCCCGGTGCCGGTGGGCTACCACTCCTTCGGCGGCTGGAAGGACTCGCTCTTCGGCGACCACCACATCTACGGCAACGACGGCACGCACTTCTACACGCGCGGCAAGGTCGTCACCACGCGCTGGCCGGACCCGTCGGACGCGCCTGCCGGGGTGGACCTCGGGTTCCCGCGCAACCACTGAGTCACTCCCGTGTGACCGTACGTAGAGCAGGGCCGTCCGGATTCCGGACGGCCCTGATTCTTTTTTGGCGCCTCTCTTGCGGTTCTCGTGCACAGGGTGCAATTCGGGCAGCGAAAGCGGTCGAGTTCATCCGCCTGCAATATCAAGGTCATCTTTGCCATCGACATGTTCATTGGGTCCCCAGGGGGCAAACTCTTGGGAAAGCGAGGCGACTTGGGGGCGTGGGCGGCTGCGGATTCCGTAGGTAAATGACCGTTGACGTTCCGGTTCACGTCAAGGTTCGATGACGCGCCGGGAGCCACCGAAACACACAGCTCAACAGCCTTCGGAGGCGATAGCGCTCCCGCCGCAACTCCTGCCGCACGAGTCGATCGGAACCGCGCTTCATGACCGATACGCTTCGCCCGCCCCAGCCCGCCGCCACCCAGGAAGCCCCTGCAGCGGCAGCCGACACGGCGAGCCCCCAGAAGCTCAAGCGCTCCATCGGCGTCGTGGGAGGCACCCTCCTCACGCTGTCCTGCGTGACCCCCGCCTCCACCCTCTTCGTGGTCGTCCCCGACCTCTTCTCCTCGCTCGGCACCGCCACCGCGCTCACCATCGCGATCGGCTCCCTGCTCTGCGTGGGCGTCGCCTTCTGCTACTCCGAGCTCGGCACCCTGATCCCCAGCGCGGGCGGCGAGTACGCGATGGTCTCGACGATGGCGGGACGCCTGGCGGGCTGGCTGGTCTTCGTCCTGTCCCTGCTCGTCGTGATGATCGTGCCGCCCGTGATCGCCATGGGCACGGCGGACTACCTCGCCCCCGTCGTCCACCTCGACCCGTCGTACGCGGGCGCCGGGGTGATGATCCTCGCCACCCTCGCGGGCCTGCTCGACCTGCGGGCCAACGCGTGGATCACCGGCATCTTCCTCGTCCTCGAAGTGGTCGCGGCGGGCGTGGTCGCCGTCCTCGGCTTCGCGCACGCCGAGCGGGGCGCGGGCAGCCTCGTGGACCTGACGGTGGCGTCGGGATCCGGCTCCGGGGGTTCCGGCGGGGTCGACACCGTCACCGCCATGCTGATCGTCTCCGGCCTCGCGATCGCCCTCTTCGTCACCCAGGGCTTCTCCACCGCGGTCTACCTCTCCGAAGAACTGGAGAACCCGCGCCGCAACGTCGCACGCACCGTCCTCGCCACCCTCGCCATCTCCTCGGTGATCATCCTGGTCCCCGTCGTCGCCATCACCATGGGCGCGGAGAGCCTGACCGCGCTGACCGAGGGCGACATCAGCGGCATGGTGACGGCCTGGTCCAACTCGGCGGTCGGCACGTTCGTCAGCCTCTGCGTGGCCCTCGCGATCATCAACGCGGGCATCGTCATGGTCATCCAGAACTCCCGCGTCCTGTTCGCGTCCGCCCGCGACAAGGCATGGCCCGCCCCCGTCAACAAGGCCCTCTCGCGGCTCGGCGGAACCGGCGCCCCCTGGGTCGCCACGCTCCTGGTGGGCGTCCCCGGAGCCGTGCTCTGCTTCGTCAACCTGGACACCCTGTACGGGGTGACCGGCGTCTCCGTGACCGGCATGTACCTCCTGGTCGCGGTCGCCGCCCTGCTCGCCCGACGCGGCTCGCACGGCACCGGCCAGGCCTGGCGGATGCCGCTGTGGCCCGCGGTGCCGGTCGTGCTGATCGCCGTACTCGCGTACATCCTGAGCCAGCAGGAGGTCCCATACCTCCTGTGGACCGGCGGGATCGTGGTCGCGGCGACCCTGTACTGGGCGTTCTACCTGCGGCCGCGGCGGGAGACGCGGTGGCTGGTGAGTGTGCCCGAGGACGACGGCCTCAGCCCCTCCGGCGCTTGAGGAGCGGGGTTCGGGGCAGAGCCCGGCGGCCTCAGCTGAAGTCCCAGTTGACCGAAGAGAACTCGCCCTCGTACCGGCCGCCCGCACTGCCGTACGCCGCGAGCGCCGCCTTGTTGTCCGTGTCGACGCCGACCCACATGCCGTAGCAGCCGCGCTCCCTGGCGAGCGCGGCCAGCGTGCGGATCAGGGCGCGGCCCGTGCCGCGCCTGCGCTGCCGCTCGGCGACCGAGAGCTCGTACAGGAACATCTCCACGCCCTTGTCGGGGTGGAGCGTCTCGACGCCGCTGATGAAGCCGACCGGGGCGCCGTCCTCGTCGTACGCGAGGAACAGGTGGTGGCCGGGGGCGTCGAGGAAGCGGTGCGTCCACTCGGGGCGGGGCGGGGTGTCGAAGAGGTGCCCGGCGGCGGTCACTTCGGCGACGGTCGTCGCGCGGCGGATCTCCATGCGTACCACGATCGCGGTACGCGGGGCGCGGCGTCTACTCCCGGGGGAGACAGGCGGGTTCAGCCCTTCGACTGCCCCGGATGTCAGTCGGCGCCCGTACGGTTGACGGCATGGATCTACGACTGCCCAGGCCAAGGCTCAGGCCCCTCGCGCGGCACGGCCGCCGCAGGCTGCTCGCCGCCGCGGCCGCCGTCGCGGTGCTCGCCGGTGTGGGCACGTGGACGGCGGTCGCATCGGACGACGGTCCCGCCGTGCACCGGTCGGACCGCGTGATCGACACCGGGGGCGCGGGCGGGGGCGGCGCGCGGATCGACACCTCGTACTTCACGGCGGGCGACACCGGCACCAAGCGCCCCGCCGTCCTCGTCGGGCACGGCTTCGGCGGCAGCAAGGCGGACGTGCGCGAGCAGGCCGAGGACCTGGCCCGCGAGGGCTATGCGGTCCTGACGTGGTCCGCGCGCGGCTTCGGCAGATCCACGGGCAAGATCGGCCTGAACGACCCCAAGGGCGAGGTCGCCGACGTCTCGCGGCTCATCGACTGGCTCGCGAAGCGCCCCGAGGTCCGGCTGGACAAGAAGGGCGACCCGCGCGTGGGCATCACCGGCGCCTCGTACGGAGGGGCGGCCGCCCTGCTCGCCGCCGGGTACGACGAGCGGGTGGACGCGATCGCCCCGCAGGTCACGTACTGGAACCTCGCGGACGCGCTGTTCCCCGACGGCGTCTTCAAGAAGCTGTGGGCCGGCATCTTCGTCAACACCGGTGGCGGCTGCGACCAGTTCGAGAAGCGGCTGTGCGCCATGTACGACCGGGTCGCCGAGTCAGGGAAACCCGACGCCGAGGCGCGCGACCTGCTCGCGGGGCGCAGCCCGTCCGCCGTCGGCGACCGCATCAAGGTGCCCACGTACATCGCGCAGGGCCAGACCGACTCCCTCTTCACGCTCGGCCAGGCCGACGCCATGGCCAAGGCGATCCGCGCCCACCGCGCACCCGTCTCCGTCGACTGGATCGCGGGCGGCCACGACGGCGGCGACAGCGAACAGGGGCGCGTGCAGCGGCGCGTCGGCGCCTGGTTCGACCGCTATCTGAAGGACGACAAGGCCGCGGACACCGGCCCCGCCTTCCGCGTCACCCGCACCGGAGGCATCGACTCCACCGACGGCGCCGCGACCCTGCGGGGCGCGAGCGGCGACCACTACCCGGGCCTGGCGAGCGGACCGCGCGAGGTGGCGCTCGGCGGCCGCGAGCAGACCTTCGACAACCCCGCGGGCGCGAGCCCGCCCGCCATCTCCGCGCTGCCCGGACTCGGCGGCGGCGGACTCTCCCGGCTCACCTCGCTCGGCGTCGGCGTCTCCCTCGACTTCCCCGGGCAGTACGCCAAGTTCGACTCCCAGACGCTCGGCAAGGACCTGCGGATCACCGGCACGCCGACGGTGCGGGTCCATCTGAAGTCCTCCAGCGAGGACGCGGTGCTCTTCGCGAAGGTGTACGACGTCGGGCCCGACGGCAGGCAGCAGGTGCTGCCCGCCCAACTCGTCGCCCCCATCAGGGTCGAGGGCACCAAGAAGGGCAAGGACGTCGAGCTGACGCTGCCCGCCGTCGACCACGAGGTGCAGAAGGGCCACCGCCTCCGCCTCGCCCTCGCCTCGACCGACCTCGGCTATGCCTCGCCCGCCGAGCCCGCCACGTACACCGCCTCCCTGAAGAGCGGCCTGACGGTGCCGACGGCGCCCGGCGTGGAGACGGCCGCGGCGCCGCTGCCCTCCTGGGTGTGGTGGCTGCCCGCCTCCGGAGCGGCGATCGCGGTGCTGCTCCTGATCGCGGGGCGCAGGCGGACCACGGCGCCCGCGCCCGCCCCCGCGCTCGCCGAAGTGCCGCTGCGGATCACGGACTTGAGCAAGCGGTACGCCAGGTCCACCGACCGGTACGCGGTCCGCGACCTCTCCTTCACCGTCGAGAAGGGCCAGGTCCTCGGCCTCCTCGGACCGAACGGCGCGGGCAAGACGACGACCCTGCGCATGCTGATGGGCCTCATCCGGCCCGACGCGGGCGAGATCCGCGTCTTCGGGCAGGCGATCAGGCCCGGAGCGCCCGTCCTCTCCCGGGTCGGCGCGTTCGTCGAGGGCGCGGGCTTCCTGCCGCACCTCTCGGGCCGGGAGAACCTGGAGCTGTACTGGCAGGCCACCGGACGCCCCGCCGAGGACGCCCACCTGGAGGAGGCGCTGGAGATCGCGGGCCTCGGCGACGCCCTCGCCCGCGCCGTGCGGACGTACTCGCAGGGCATGCGCCAGCGCCTGGCCATCGCCCAGGCCATGCTCGGCCTGCCCGACCTGCTGATCCTCGACGAGCCGACCAACGGCCTGGACCCGCCGCAGATCCGCGAGATGCGCGAGGTCATGATCCGGTACGCGCGCGGCGGGCGCACCGTCATCGTCTCCAGCCACCTCCTCGCCGAGGTCGAGCAGTCCTGCACCCACCTGGTGGTCATGGACCGCGGACGCCTCGTCCAGGCGGGCCCCGTCGCCGAGATCGTCGGCTCCGGGGACACGCTGCTCGTCGGCCTCGCGCAGGACGTCCCCGACCCGCTGGTCGACAAGGTGGCCGCGCTGCCCGGCGTCGCCTCCGCCGTCCGCGCGGACGGCGGCCTCCTCGTGCGGCTCGACGGCACCGACGGCGCGAGCGCCGCCCGCCTGCTGCCCGAACTGGTGCGCCTGGAAGTGCCCGTGGAGTCCATGGGCCCGCACCGCCGCCTCGAAGACGCGTTCCTGACCCTGATCGGAGGCGGCACCGCATGACCGCGCCCACCGGACTCCTGGACACCGCCCCCGGCTACCGCGCCGGACGCACCCTGCCCCTGCGGGTCGAGGCCGTCCGCCAGCTGAAGCGGCGCCGCACGCTCGTGATGGGCGCCATCATGGCGCTGCTGCCCGTCGTGCTCGTCATCGCCTTCGCCGTCGCGGGCGGCTCACCGGGCTCGCGCAACGACCAGGTGACGCTGATGGACACGGCCACCGCGTCCGGGGCGAACTTCGCCGCGACGTGCCTGTTCGTGTCGGCGGGCTTCCTGCTCGTCATCCCCGTCGCGCTGTTCTGCGGGGACACCGTCGCCTCCGAGGCGAGCTGGTCCTCCCTGCGCTATCTGCTCGCCGCGCCCGTGCCGAGGGCCCGCCTCCTGTGGTCCAAGCTCGCCGTCGCGCTCGGCCTGAGCGCCGCCGCCATGGTGCTGCTCCCCGTGGTCGCACTGGCGATCGGCACGGCGGCGTACGGCTGGGGGCCACTGGAGATCCCCACCGGCGGCGTGCTCCCCGCGGGCACGGCCGCCCAGCGCCTCCTCATCGTCGTCGCCTACGTCTTCGTCTCCCAACTGGTCACCGCGGGCCTCGCGTTCTGGCTCTCCACCAAGACCGACGCCCCCCTCGGCGCGGTCGGCGGCGCGGTCGGCCTGACCATCGTCGGCAACGTCCTCGACGCGGTCACCGCCCTCGGCGACTGGCGCGACTTCCTCCCCGCCCACTGGCAGTTCGCCTGGGCCGACGTCATCCAGCCCCACATGGAATGGGGCGGCATGATCCAGGGCGCGGCGGTCTCGGTGACGTACGCACTGGTGCTTTTCGCGCTGGCCTTTCGGGGGTTCGCGCGGAAGGACGTGGTCAGTTGAGGCGGGCCGCGCCCCGGGCGAATCGAATTGCGACGTCGCCGCGCGCCGCATATCGAGACCCTTCCGCAACGTCCCCGCGCGATCGTTCGAGCCGCTCCCCACGTCACAGTCAGGAAGGCGGACGACCCGAGGGGGACGGATGCGGGTGCGGAGGGTGCGGCACGGGGTGCTGGCCGTGGTCATGGCCGGTGGGGTGTTGCTTGCCGGTTGCAGTGGTGGGGGCGGTGACGGGCGGGCCAGTGCCGATGACAAGAGCCGGCGGGGTGGCGGGCAGGCGCTTCCGGCACCCGCGCCCGCCTCGCCCGGTGGGGGTGAGGGCGCGACCCCGGGCGACGAGGAGCGGGATGCCGCGCCTCCGGCCGACCATCTCTCCACCTTCGCCCTGGACGTCGACACCGCCTCGTACGGCTTCGCGCGCCGGACGCTCGCGGAGGGGCGGCTGCCGGACCCGGCGACGGTCAGGCCCGAGGAGTTCGTCAACAGCTTCCGTCAGGACTACCCGGGGCCCGACGGCGACGGCTTCTCGGTGAGTGTGGACGGCGCCCGTACGGACGAGGAGGGCTGGTCGCTGGTGCGCGTCGGCCTCGCGACGCGCGCCGCCGAGGGGTCCGAACGGCCGCCCGCCGCGCTCACGTTCGTCATCGACGTGTCCGGCTCCATGGCGGAGCCCGGCCGCCTCGACCTCGTCAAGAAGTCGCTCGGCATCATGACCGACCAGCTGCGCCCCGACGACTCGATCGCACTCGTCACCTTCAGCGACACCGCGGAGACGGTCCTGCCGATGACACGGCTCGGCGAGGGGGGCGGGAGCCGTGCGCGCGTGCACGCGGCCATCGACCGCCTCGAACCCACCCGGTCCACCAACCTCGAAGCGGGCATCACGAACGGCTACGACACCGCCGTGCGCGGCAAGGAGAAGGGCGCGACCAACCGGGTCGTCCTGCTCTCCGACGCCCTCGCCAACACCGGCGAGACCAGCGCCGACGGCATCCTGGAGCGGATCTCCGACGCCCGCCGCGAGCACGGCATCACCCTCTTCGGGGTCGGCGTCGGCAGCGACTACGGCGACGCCCTGATGGAGAGGCTCGCCGACAAGGGCGACGGCCACACCACCTACGTCTCCGACGACGAGGACGCCCGCGAGGTCTTCTGCGAGCAGCTCCCCGCCCACATCGAGCTGCGCGCCAGGGACGCGAAGGCGCAGGTGGCCTTCGACCCAGAGAGCGTGGAGCGGTTCCGGCTCATCGGCTACGACAACCGCCGGGTCGCCGACGAGGACTTCCGTGACGACTCCGTGGACGGCGGCGAGATCGGCCCCGGCCACCAGGTGACGGCGCTGTACGCGGTGCGGGCCAAGCCGGGGGCGGACGGGCACCTCGCCACGGCGAGCGTGCGGTGGCTGGACCCCGAGAGCCGGGCCCCGCACGAGGAGTCGGGCCGGATCGAGGCGGCCGACCTGGCGGAGTCCCTGTGGCGGGCGGACGGCGGACTCCAAGTGGCGGCCGTCGCCGCGTACTTCGCGGACGGGTTGCGTTCCGGGGCCGGTGGCCGTCCGAAGCCGTACGGCGTGCGCGCCCTGCCCGGTACGCCCTCGCTGGGTGAACTGGCCGCACGGGCCCGGGAGTTGCCCACCGGGACCGGCGGGACCGGCGGGTCCGGCGGGCAGCAGCCGGTGCGTGAGCTGACGACCGCCATCGAGCAGGCCGCTCGCCTCGCCGACGAGACCGACTTCACGACCCGGGAGCCTCGGGGGGACGTGCGGCCCGGATAGGAGGCGCGCCCCCGCACGCCTCCCTCTCCGCCCGCACCGGATCATTCGGGAAGCGGAAGGCCGTGCGTTCCACCGCGCCCGTCAGGTTGTGCCAGAAGCGGCCCGCCGTCAGCGGGTCGCGCGTGGCCGCCCGCAGTTCGGCGAACGGCCCGCAGCGCAGGGCGCGGCGGGCCGCGTCGACCCGTGCGGGGTCGAGCCCGGCGGGCGGTGCGGTGCCGCGCTCGGCGACGATCCACTCGTCGGGCAGCCGTTTGTCGTGCCCCACGCGGCCGTTGATGCCTTCGGAGTGGGCGGCCAGCGGGTAGGCGAGGCCGATCGGGTCGAGGGCGGCGCCGTCCAGCGGGACGACGGTGCCGCTGAAGCCGAGCGTGTTGTAGACGCCGGTGACTCCGGGCACGGCGGCGTCGGCGGGCGTCCTGCCGAGCAGCAGCGTGGGCGTGCCGTCCCGTGCCGCGTCGCGGACCAGCCGGGCGTACGCCCTGTTGCCGGGGAAGCCCGCGAAGCCGTGGTGCAGGGGGTGCGGCGCCGCGTTCTGCCGTACGTACACGCCGCGTTCGTCGGCGATCCCGGAGGGCCCGATCCGCCCCTCGTAGGGGATGCGCAGCACGGCCGCGCAGGCGAGCGCCCACACGGTGACGCCCACGGTGGTGATGGTCCACGCGCGCGTGAGGGGCGCGAGGAAGACGGGCAGCAGCATCAGGAGCAGCCCCGGCAGGAACATCCGCCCGTGCATGAAGTCGCCGCCCACCTTGATGACGTACGCCCAGCAGAGCACCCCCGCGACGACCGGCGCGAGCGCGGGCACCAGCGGCACCGCACGCCGGGCGTCCCGCGACGGCAGCGCGACGGCGACGAGGAACAGCAGCGGCACCCACAGGAGATAGGGCCCGGCGAAGTCCGCGAGATAGGCGAGGCCCCGCGTCCACAGGCTCCGCGACGCCTCCTTGGTGACGCCGGGCAGCGGCATGAGATGCCCGTAGTAGCCCATGCGGTAGATCTCGTACGCGACGGGCAGCGCCCCCGCGGCCGCCGCGCCCGCGAGCGCGCGACGCCAGGAGGGGCGCACCATGAGCCACTGCGCAGCCAGGAAGACGAGCGAGACGAGCGCGAGGTCGGGGCGGACGAGCGGCCCGAGCCCCAGGACGACGCAGCTCGTCCACGCGCGCGGCCGGGCGACGAGCGCGAGCCAGGCCCCGGCGAGCCAGCAGGTGGCGAGCCCGGTCTCCAGGCCGGAGGTGGCGAAGTCCCAGACGGGCGGCAGCGCGAGGAGCACGAGCGCGCCGCAGGGCAGCAGTACGCCATCCCCGCCGTGCAGCCGCAGCGCCGCGACCGAGGCGAGCGCGAACCCGGCGGCGGTGAGCAGCAGTCCGCCGTACATCGCGGCGGTGGCGATGTCGGCGCCGGTCGCCCCGGCGGCCACGAGCAGCCACTGCCAGAGCGTGCCGGTGGACGACTCGGCGCGTTCGCCCGCGTTGAAGACGGGGCCGTTGCCCGCGAGGATCTGCCGGACCGTGCGTACGTAGATGTGTCCGTCGTCCGACATCCAGCGCCGCTGGAACCCGGCGACGACGATCACCAGGGCGGGCGCGAGGGCGAGCGGGAGCCGCCAGCGGTCCCACCGGCCGCCGCGCGCGGCCGGCAGGAGCCCGACGACGGCTTCGGGGCGGCCTCGGGCAGGGGAGTGCGTAGACGTCATGATCATTGCATCGGCCCGGCCCGGGAGCCGCTTGAACCCCGGCCCGGGAGCCGCTTGAACCCCCGGAGCGCGCGGCCGGTTCAGCGGATCTGCCGCCCCGATATCGCCCGGGCTATCACCAGCCGCTGGATCTCGCTCGTCCCCTCGAAGATCGTGTAGATCTTCGCGTCGCGGTACATCCGCTCCACCGGGTGCTCCCTGCTGTAGCCCGCGCCGCCGAGGACCTGTACGGCCTTCTCGGTGGCGGCGACCGCCAGTTCACCGGCGCGCAGCTTGGCCATCGAGCCCTGGCCCGCGTCGAAGGCCTTGTCGTTCCTCGCCATCCAGGAGGCCTGCCAGATCAGCAGCCGCACCGCCTCGATCTCGGTGCGCAGATCGGCGAGGGCGAAGGCGATCGACTGGTTCTCGACGATGGGGCGGCCGAAGGCGACGCGGTCGCCCGCGTACTCCAGGGCGTACTCGTAGGCGGCGCGCGCGATGCCGAGCGCCTGCGCGCCGACCGTGGGCCTGCTCACCTCGAAGGTGGCCATGGCGGCCTGCGCCTTGCCGCCGCCCTTCGCCGTACGGCCCCGGCCGTCCGCCGCCTCACGGGCCCGTGCGAGCCGGGCATCCAGCCGCTCCTTGCCGCCGAGCAGGCAGTGCCCGGGAACGCGTACGTCGGCCAGGAAGACGTCGGCGGTGTGCGAGGCCCGCAGGCCCAACTTCTTGATCTTCCGGCCCGCTTCGAGCCCCGGGGTGTCCGGCGGCACGACGAACGCGGCCTGCCCGCGCGCGCCGAGCGCCGGGTCCACCGATGCCACCACGACGTGCACGTTCGCGATGCCGCCGTTGGTGATCCACGCCTTCTGGCCGGTCAGCACCCACTCGTCGCGCGCCTCGTCGTACCCGGCGCGCGTCCGCATCGCCGCCACGTCCGAACCGGCGTCCGGCTCGGAGACGCAGAACGCCGCCACCTGGGGCGCGTCCTCGTCGCCGAAGCACTGCGGCACCCATTCGGCGAGCTGGTCGGGGGTGCCCGCGGAGAAGATCCCGGCGACCGCGAGCGAGGTGCCGAAGAGGGCCATGCCGATGCCCGCGTCGCCCCAGAACAGCTCTTCGTTGGCGATCTGGAGCGAGAGCCCGCTCGGGTCGCCGAACAGGTCGGCGAGGGACTCGAATCCGTACAGGCCGATCTTCGCGGCCTCCTGGATCACGGGCCAGGGCGTCTCCTCGCGCTCGTCCCACTCGGCGGCGGCCGGGCGCACCACGGATGCGGCGAAGCCGTGCACCCACTCGCGCAGGTCCCGCTGCTCCTCGGTCAGTTCGAGGGAGAAGGCCATGGGGTGCTCACACCTTGGGGATGTCGAAGTAGCGGGTGAGTCCCGAGGCGAGCGCCACATCGCCGGCGATCTTCACCTTGCGCATCATGAACATGGTGACCGGACTGGCGTTTCCGGAGACCAGTTTGAGGAACTCGGCGTCGGCCAGGATGAGGGTGACGCGCGGGTCGGCGTTCGAGCGGCCCTTGCGGACGGTGCAGGTGCCGTCGGCGATGTCCGTCTCGTACACCGCCTCCTCGTTGTCGCCGCTGCCCGTGATCTTCCAGCGGATGAGTGCCTTGAGGGAGCCCGCCGTGTCCGGCTTGAACTGCCGCTCCATACGGGCGAACACCTCCGCGAGGACGCGGCCGCGCAGTTCCCCGTCCCGGGCGATCTCGGCGATCTCCTTGCCGGAGAGGCCCTTCACGATGCGCGCGAACTCCTCGGGGGTGACGCTCGCGAAGTCGAGTTCGGCGAGGCCCCTGACGCCGCCGAGGCTCTCGATGCTGGCGTTGCCGTCGGTCCCGTCCGCCATGGCAATCTCCTGACTCTGAAGTAAACTTACTAATTAGTAAGGTAGGGCGAACCGAGGAGGCTGACAAGGGTGACCGGCAGGCGGCGCGTCCCACGGCACGAGCGCGAGCAGCAGATCATCGATGCGGCGGTCCAGGTCTTCGCCAAGCGTGGCTATCACGCGGCGTCGGTGGACGAAATCGCCGAACTCGCCGGAATCTCCAAGCCGATGGTGTATCTCTACCTCGACTCCAAGGAAGGCCTCTTCCTCGCCTGTCTGCGCCGCGAGGCGGACCGCCTCGTCGCCGCGTTCCAGGACGCGGCGGCGACGGGCGGGGCGGCCCCCGAACTCCGGCTGCACGCCGCCCTCCTGGCGTTCTTCTCCTTCGTCGCCGAACACCGCGACAGCTGGGTCGTCCTGCACCGCCAGGCCTCCGAACTGACCGAGAGCATCGCGGCCGCCGTCGCCGAGGCGCGCCGCGCGGTGATGGCCGAGGTCGCGGGCCTGGTGTGGACCGGCATCACGGAGAGCGGCGGCGCCTCCCAACTCTCCGACGACGACGCCGACTTCGTCGCCCACGCGCTGGTCGGCGCGGCGGACTCGCTGACCGACTGGATGGCGAACCACCCCGACCAGTCGCCGCAGGGTGTGACGCTGCGGCTGATGAACATGGTGTGGGTGGGCATGGGGCGGGTCCTGGAGGGGGAGGTCTGGGGTCCGGGGAGGGGGTGAGGCCCCCGTCGCCCGCCCCCGCGAGGATTTCGTCCGCCCCATTGAATTTTCCTTACGTCTCGGTAAGTTGACCCCCGAGTAAGTACGCGCGCCGATCACCTGCACATCAGCTGGGAACCGGAAGCCGGGGAGCCGTCATGGGCGTACGCAAGGATCTGAAGAGGGCACAGCGGCACAGCGGCCTGGCGGGGCGCGTCGATGTGGAGATCATCAGGGACGAACACGGTACCGTGCGCGAGGCCCGCTCCGCCCCGCTCGTGCCGCGCGCCGCGACGGGCAGCAGCGCCGACATCCCCTTCACCAACGCCGCGGAGGCACCCGGCGCCGTGGTGCTGCGCCGCAAGCACGCCGGACAGTGGCGGCCCGTCACCGCCGCCGCCTTCGCCCGCGAAGTCACCGACATCGCCAAGGGGTTGATCGCTGCGGGGCTCGAACCGGGCGGCCGGGTCGCACTGATGTCCCGTACCCGCTACGAGTGGACGGTGCTCGACTTCGCGATCTGGGCGGCGGGCGGCCAGAGCGTCCCCATCTACGCGACGTCGTCCGCCGAGCAGATCGAGTGGATCGTCCGGGACTCGGGCACCCGCCTGCTCGTCACCGAGACGGCCGAGAACGTCGCGACGGTGCGGACGGCCCTGCGGGACCTCGCCGAGCCGCCGGACGTACGGCACATCGACGGCGGCGCGCTGGCCGAACTCACCGCCCTGGGCGCCGACTTGTCCGACGAAGAGGTGGCCAAGCGGCGCGCCGCGCTCACCCCCGACTCCATCGCGACCCTCTGCTACACCTCGGGCACCACCGGCAGGCCCAAGGGCTGCGTCCTCACCCACGGCAATCTGCACGCCGAGGCCGCCAACACCGTCGACCTGCTGCACCCCATCTTCAAGGAGATCACCGGGCAGGTCGCATCGACACTGCTCTTCCTGCCGCTCGCGCACATCCTGGGCCGCACCATCCAGATCGCCTGCATGCTCGCCCGCATCGAACTCGGCCACTGCCCCGGCATCAAACCCGACGAACTCCGCCCGGAACTCCGCTCGTTCAGGCCCACCTTCGTCATCGGCGTCCCGTACCTCTTCGAGAAGATCCACGACACCGGGCGGGCGACCGCCGAGAAGATCGGCCGCGGCGCCTCGTTCGACCGCGCGGAGCGGATCGCGGTGCGCTTCGGCGAGGCGTATCTGAACAAGTTCCTCGGCAGGGGAGGACCGGGCCCCTCGCCCGGCCTCTATCTGGGCTGGGCGCTGTACGAACTCCTCGTCTACCGCCGCATCCGCAAGGAGGTCGGCGGCCGGCTCCGCTACGCGATCAGCGGCGGCTCGCCCCTGGACCGCGACCTCAACCTCTTCTTCTACGCGGCCGGAATCATCATCTACGAGGGCTACGGCCTCACCGAGACCACGGCGGCCGCCACCATCATCCCGCCGCTCGCACCCCGCCCCGGCACCGTCGGCCTGCCCGTCCCCGGCACGGCCGTGCGCATCGCGGACGACGGCGAGGTGCTGATCAAGGGCGGCATCGTCTTCGGCTCGTACTGGAACAACCCGGCGGCGACCGACGCGGTGCTCACCGACGACTGGTTCGCCACCGGTGACATCGGCGCCCTCGACGAGGACGGCTACCTCACCATCACCGGGCGCAAGAAGGACATCATCGTCACCTCCGGCGGCAAGAACGTCTCGCCCGCCGTCCTGGAGGACCGGCTGCGCAGCCGCGCGCCCGTCGGCCAGTGCATCGTCGTCGGCGACAACCGTTCGTACGTCGCCGCGCTCATCACCCTGGAGCCCGAGGCCGTCGAGCACTGGCTCGCCGTGCGCAAGCGCCCCAAGGACACGCCGCTCGCCGAACTCGCCGCCGACCCGCAGATGATCGCGGCCGTCCAGAAGGCCGTGGACCACGCCAACTCCGCGGTCTCCAGGGCCGAGTCCATCCGCAAATTCGTCATCGTCGGGGGCGAGTTCACGGAGGACAACGGGCTGCTCACGCCGTCGCTGAAGATCAAACGGCATGCGGTGGCGGCGGCGTACGCGGACGAGATCGAGGCGCTCTACGGTGAGTGAGGCGCGCTCCGGCGGGGCGTACGACTTCGACGTGCTGGTCGTCGGGTCCGGATTCGGCGGTTCCGTCGCCGCGCTGCGCCTGACCGAGAAGGGCTACCGCGTCGGCGTCGTCGAGGCGGGCCGCCGCTTCACGCGCGACACCCTGCCGCGCGACTCCTGGGACCTGCGCAACTACCTGTGGGCCCCCGCCCTCGGTCTCTACGGCATCCAGCGCATCCACCTCCTGCGCAACGTCATGGTGCTCGCGGGCGCAGGCGTGGGCGGCGGCTCGCTGAACTACGCGAACACGCTCTATGTGCCACTGCCCGCCTTCTTCCAGGACAAGCAGTGGGCGCACATCACCGACTGGCAGGCGGAACTCGCCCCCTATTACGACCAGGCCCGGCGCATGCTCGGCGTACGCCAGAACCCGACCACCACCGAGGCGGACGAGCATCTGCGGGCCGCGGCCGAGGAGATGGGCGCGGGGGAGACCTTCCGGCTGACGCCGGTCGGGGTGTTCTTCGGAGACGGACGGGACGCGGGCGGTGGTGAGACCAGTGGCGCCGCTGGTATCACCCCCTCAACGGACGGACGGGCGGCCGAAGTTCCCGATCCGTACTTCGGCGGCGCGGGCCCCGCCCGCACACCCTGCACCGAGTGCGGCTCCTGCATGACCGGCTGCCGGGTCGGCGCCAAGAACACGCTCATGGAGAACTATCTGCATCTGGCCGAGCGGGCGGGCGCGGAGATCCGCCCGATGACGACGGTGCTCTCGGTACGCGAGGCCGGTGAGGGCTACGAGGTGGTGACCGCGCCCACGAACAGGCGCCGCAGGGGCCGCCGCACCACCCTCCGTGCCCGCCACGTCGTCCTCGCCGCGGGCACGTACGGCACCCAGACCCTGCTGCACCGCATGAAGGACGAGGGCCTGCTGCCCCGTATCTCCGACCGGCTCGGCCGCCTCACCCGCACCAACTCCGAGGCCCTGGTGGGGGCCGTGACCTTCCCGCGCCGCTACCGCAAGAAGCGCGGCGCAGGGCGCCCCCTGGACTTCACGCACGGCGTCGCGATCACCTCCTCCATCCACCCGAACCCCACCACCCACATCGAGAACGTCCGGTACGGCAAGGGCTCCAACCTGATGGCGCTGATCTGCGTCCCCCAGTACCGCCAGAACCTTCCCAAGCCGCTGGCCGCCGCGCTCGCGTTCCTCTCCCATCCGCTGCTCGTGGCCCGGGTCGCCTCGACGCACCGCTGGTCGGAGCGGACCATCATCGGCCTCGTCATGCAGACCCACGACAACTCCCTCACCACCCGCCTCGGCAGACGGCGGCTGCTCACCGCGGAACAGGGGCACGGCGCCCCCAACCCCGTGCACATCGAGGAGGGCTGGCAGGCGGCGAAGCTCGTCGCCGAGCGCGTCAACGGATACGCGGGGACCAATCTCGGCGAGCTCATGAACATGCCCCTGACCGCGCACTTCCTGGGCGGCTGCCCGATCGGCGCGTCCGCATCGGAGGGTGTCGTCGATCCGTACCACCGTCTCTACGGGCATCCGGGGATCTCCGTCGTCGACGGCTCCGCGGTCTCCGCCAACCTCGGCGTGAACCCCTCCCTGACGATCACGGCGCAGGCCGAACGGGCCATGGCGCATTGGCCGAACAAGGGCGATGAGGACGGGCGTCCGGCGCAGGACGCGGGGTACGCACGCGTGGCCGCGGTGCCGCCACGGCGTCCTGCGGTGCCGGAGGGGGCTTACGGGGAGTTGCGGCTGCCGGGGCGGCGAGAGGCGTAAGGGGGCTCTATGGAGAGGGCGGGTAGGAGCAGCCCACTACGGAGAGGTCGGGTTGTAGCAGCCCTCTACGGAGACTGCGGGTAGAAGCAGCCCTCTACGGAGACGGTGGATAGAGCGCCGCGAGCCCGGCCGTCGCGCGCGCCAACTCCCGTACCGCCTCCGGAGGTTCAAGCACCTCCACGTCCGTGCCGAACTGAAGCAGCTGGCAGGCGGCGCGCGGCTCCGGATAGGTCAGCTCGACCGTCTGCCATGCGCCGCCGTCACCGTCGTCACCGCCGTCCTCCGCCTCCGCGACCCGCCCCCGGAAGTTCACCCCCGCGATCCGCTCCACCATGTCCACCCGCTCGGCCCGCACCCGTGCGACGACCCGCACCCCGGCCCCCTCGCCCCGCTCCTCGACCCCGCGCCGCAACTCCTCCCAGACCCGCGCCAGTTCCACCCCGTCCCTGCGCCGCACGGCGTCCTCGGTGAC
This sequence comes from Streptomyces sp. NPDC059002, assembly GCF_042740435.1. Classification (NCBI taxonomy): domain Bacteria; kingdom Bacillati; phylum Actinomycetota; class Actinomycetes; order Kitasatosporales; family Streptomycetaceae; genus Streptomyces; species Streptomyces sp. NPDC059002. The sequence continues at coordinate 24,652 of NZ_JBHYJI010000086.1, forward strand.
GGTGACCTTCCGGAGCCGGTCGGCGCGGAAGAGGCGCGGTGTGCCGCGGTGGTCGGCGACCAGGTACCAGGTGCCCGCCTTGGAGACGAGGCCGTACGGGTCGACCGTGTAGCCGCGCGGCGTGCTGTCGCCGCTGTGCCGGTAGCGGACGCGCAGCCGCCGGTCGGCGAGCACGGCGGAGTGCAGGGCCTCCGGGTCGGCCGCGTCGCGCGGTCCGGCGAGCCAGCGGTCGGGGTCGATCAGAAGGCGTCGTCTGGTCAGTTCGGCGGCGGGCCGGTGCGGTGCGGGCAGCGCGGTCATCATCTTGCGCAGCGCGGAGCCGAGCGCCCTGTCCAGGCCGAGGTCCGAGTGCGCGCCCTGTCCCACGAGGACGAAGAGCGCGCGTGCCTCGTCGGTGGTGAGCCCGGTCATGTCCGTGCGGAAGCCGGGGAGCAGCCGGAAGCCGCCGTACCTGCCGCGTTCCGCGTAGACGGGGACGCCCGCCGCGGAGAGCGCCTCGACATCGCGGTAGACGGTGCGCACCGACACCTCCAGGCGCTCGGCGAGCTCGGCGGCGGGGACGAGGTCGCGCTGCTGGAGCAGCATCAGCGTGGAAAGCAGCCGGTCGGACTTCACACCCCCAGTGTTTCCCACGCGCGTTCCATACCTGTCGGCGGCTGTCAGGTATCGGCCTCAAGCTCATGCCTGCCGCACCGCGAGAGGTACGGCCGACCGAACGAACGGAGAACGCCGTGCAGCACGACACCGCATCCGCGCCCACCCCCGCCCGCGTACTCGATCCCCGGGCGGTCCGCGACGAGTTGACCCCTCATGTGGCGGGCCCCGTCCTCCTGCCCGGGGACGACGCGTACGACGACGAGCGCGCCGGATTCAATCTCGCCGTGCGCCACCGCCCCGACGTGATCGTGGGGGCCACGCGGGCCGCGGACGTACAGGCCGCGGTGCGCTTCGCGGCCGGACACGGCCTGCCCGTCGCCGTGCAGGCCACCGGGCACGGCTTCGCGGTACCCGCCGACGGCGGCCTGCTCATCACGACGGCGCGGATGTCGGGCGTCGAGGTGGACCCCGGCGCGCGCACGGCGACCGTCGCGGCGGGCGCACGCTTCGACCAGGTCGTCCCCGCGGCGGCGGCCCACGGCCTCGCCCCGCTGAACGGCTCGGCGCCGCACGTCGGCGTGGTCTCCTACGTCCTCGGCGGCGGCATCGGCCTCCTCGTCCGCACCCACGGCTACGCGGCCGACCAGGTGCGCGCCATGGACGTGGTGACGGCCGACGGCACCCTGCGCCACGTCACCCCGCACACCGAGCCCGACCTCTACTGGGCGCTGCTCGGCGGGCGCGACAACTTCGGCGTCGTGACGAGCCTGGAGATGGGCCTCGTCCCCGTGACACGGCTCTACGGAGGGGGCCTTTTCTACGACGCGGAGGCCGTCCCCGACCTCCTGGAGCGCTATCTCCGCTGGACCGCGACCGTGCCCGACACCATGAACTCCTCGGTGGCGCTGATCCCGATGCCGGACGCCCCCGACGTGCCCGCGCCGATGCGGGGCCGGCACGTCTACCACGTACGGATCGCGTTCACCGGAGCCGCGGCGGACGGCGAGCGCCTGGTGGCGCCGCTGCGCGAGATGGGCCCCGTCCTGGCGGCGCTGCGGGACATGCCGTACACGGAGAACGCGTCCATCCACGAGGAGCCGCCTGTTGCGGTGCCCTTCCTGCGCGAGGTCGCGCTTTTCGACGAGCTCGGCGCGGACGCGCTGCGGACGATCCTGGACCACGCGGGCCCCACGGCACCGCTGCCGGTCGTGGTCGAACTCCGGCACCTGGGCGGCGCCTTCGCCACGCCTCCCGAGCATCCCAACGCGGTGGCGCACCGGTCCGCCCGCTACCTCCTGTCCGTGGTCACGCTGCTCGTCGGCGTCGGCGAGGAGGATGCCCGCCCCCTCCTGAAGCGGCTCTTCGAAGGGCTCGCACCCTGGTCGAAGGGGACGAGCCTGAACTTCCTCGGGCACGGCGAGAACGCCTCCGCCGACCGCCTCCGCGCGGCCTACGCCCCGGCCGACCTCGAACGCCTCGTCCGCCTCAAGGAGACCTACGACCCGCAGAACCTCTTCCGCCTCAACTACAACATCGCGCCCGGGGGTTGGGAGAAGTGAAGGCGGCGACGAGCGAAACGGGCGGGGCGCGCCGCGTGCTCGCCCTCGACGCGGCGGGAACGGCGGTGGTCGGCACGGCCTATCTGGCCGCCGCCGCGCCGCTCGGCCGCCTCTTCGGCCCGAGTACGACGACGGTCGCCGCGGTCGGCGCCGCCATGCTGGCCATGGGCCTCGCGATCGCGGCCCTGGCCCGCCGCCCGCACATCCCGAGGGCCGCGGTGCGGGCCGTGATCGGTGCCGGGGCGTGCTGGATCCTGCTGAGCCTGGCGGTACTCGCCCTCGGCGCCCTGGACCTGACCACCACCGGCGTGGTGTGGACCTGGCTGCAGATGATCCCGGTGGGGGTCTTCGCGATGCTGCAGACCATGGCGCTCGGCAGGACCTCGCCAACTCGCCCCGCCACGAAGGCCGCTGACTCCTGTTGGGGAAATGTTGGTTGCGATTGAAAACGTGGCCCCCGCCAGGCGCCTCCGCCGCTTCGGCCGTCGCGGCCCCGGCCGCGAAGGACGGCGTACAGGTCAAGCGCGACGGATGCCCCGAGAGCTGGGGGTTCAGGTTCACGGCCAAGGAGAGCGTGAAGATCCGCACCAAGCCCAGGCGCTCCGCCGCCGCGGTCGGCCTCTTCCCCAAGGGCGCGAAGGCCTGCTTCGTCTCCAACACGGACGGCGCCAGGTACACCGCCTGCGGCAAGACCGACACCTACTGGACGGAGATGCGGTACCGCGGCAATGACGCCAGCAGCTGCTGTCTATCTGAATTGCGAATTTCTGCAATTGGTTACATGCTGTGCTGGCTGTGCCCGCACACCTGCCGGTGGCCGCCGCGGGCACGGCGCCGTCTTGCCCAAGGGAGCCGAGGAGTACGGGCGTGTCCGTTCCGCTGTATCAGGCCAAGGCCGAGTTCTTCCGGATGCTGGGGCATCCGGTGCGCATCCGGGTCCTTGAGCTGCTGCAGGACGGGCCGACGCCGGTGCGGGACCTGCTCACCGCGATCGAGGTGGAACCGGCGGCCCTCTCCCAG
>NZ_JBHYJI010000087.1:0-27747 GCF_042740435.1 Streptomyces sp. NPDC059002
CTGCGCGCTCAGCGCGCGAAAAGCCGCAGTCGCGTCTGCGGGGTACCGAGCAGACGCGACTGCGGCTTCTTCGTGGTTGCTCGCGCAGTTCCCCGCGCCCCTTACGGGGCGAACCCGTACGCGTCCGCGATCAGCTCGTACGAGCGCAGGCGCACGTCCCCGCTGTGCGCGTTGCCCGTGATCATCAGTTCGTCGGCGCCGGTGCGCTTGGCGAGGTCGTCGAGTCCGGTGCGGACCTGGTCGGCGGTGCCGTGGATGACGTTGGAGTTCCAGTTGGTGATGAACTCCCGCTCCATCTCGCTGAATTCGTACGCCTCCGCCTCCTCGGGGGCGGGGACGAGGCCGGGGCGTCCGGTGCGCAGGCGGATCATGTTCAGGGCGGCGGCCCTGACCTGGCCGCGGGCCTCGTTCTCGTCGTCGGTGGCCAGCGCGGAGACGCCGATGAGGGCGTACGGCGCGTCGAGGACCTCGGAGGGCTTGAACGACTCGCGGTAGAGGTCGAGCGCCGGGATCGTGTTCTGCGCGGAGAAGTGGTGCGCGAAGGCGAACGGCAGACCGAGGACGCCCGCGAGCCGGGCGCTGAAGCCGGAGGAGCCGAGCAGCCAGATCGGCGGGCGGTGGGTGGACTGCACACCGCCGGGCGAGGTTGCCTGAATGGGCCCGGGGACCGCGTGGATGCGGCGGTAGGGGTGGCCGTCGGGGAAGTCGTCGTCCAGGAAGCGGGTCAACTCGGCGAGCTGCTGCGGGAAGTCGTCGGCGCCTTCGTTGAGGCGTTCGGCACGGCGCAGGGCCGCGGCGGTGGCGCCGTCCGTGCCGGGGGCGCGCCCGAGGCCCAGGTCGACGCGGCCCGGGGCCATGGCCTCCAGGGTGCCGAACTGCTCGGCGATGACGAGCGGGGCGTGGTTGGGCAGCATGACGCCGCCGGAGCCGAGCCGGATGCGGCCGGTGTGGGCGGCGAGGTGGGCGAGGATCACGGCCGGGGATGACGAGGCGACGCCCGGCATGGAGTGGTGTTCGGCGACCCAGTAGCGGTGGAAGCCGCGGCCCTCGGCGAGCTTGGCGATCTCGACGCTGGTGCGCAGGGCGTCGGTGGCGGTGCGGCCCGCGCCGACGGTCACCAGGTCGAGTACGGACAGGGGTACGGGCGCGGTGCCGTGCCGCTCCCCGCGGATGCCGTCGTCGCGGGTGCCGTCTTCGGGGGCGGCGTCGCCGGTCGGGTCCACTGTCACTGGGGTGCCTCCTGCACTGCTCGCGTACATCACGCCGGTACGCGAGGCAGAACAGGAGGATCACTCCGTTTTATTCCCCCTTGCGCGTCCGGGCCTGCGCACCGCTACCGTGCCGACCATGGCTGATCCGCTCAAGACCCTCGTCGACGGAGTCGAGGTCGAGGTGCCCAACACCATCCCGGACATCCGCGCGGCCCTGCCCGAGGGGCGCCGCGCGGAGTTCGACCGGGCCATCAACGCGGCCGGGGTCGACGAGATCCACGCCGTGATGCGGCACTGGATGCTGGAGGCCGTGCCCGATCCGGCGGCCGAGGCCCGCCTCGCGCGGCTCGCCTCCGACGAGGCGGAGAGGCGGGGCATCTCGTGAGTCCCCGACACCGCCGCGGCCATCGCATCACCTACGCGCCGCCCGCCGACGACACCCTCACCAAGATGGGCGACGCCGACGCCTTCCGCGCGGCCCTCGCGCGGACCGTGGGCAAGGACCCGTACGGCCACGGCTCGACGCCCGTGCGGGACGACCCCGACCGCAGGGAGGCGACGGTCCAGGGCGCCATCGTCCTGTACTACGTCTCGGGGTCGGTCCAGACGTTAACCGTGGTCAGGCTGATCCTCAGTCCTTGACGCCGAGCCTCAGTCCTTGACCTGCACCAGCGGCTCCTTGGTGAACAGGGAGCCGAGCGCCGGGGCGTTCACGCGGCGCGACGCGAGGCGCAGCGCCTCCCAGACCGTGACCTGGTTGGCCGTCAGGACCGGCTTGCCCAGGGCCGATTCCAGGTCGCGGAGGTACGCCGCGGTGTGCAGCGCCGTGTCGGGCAGGAGCAGCGCCTGGGCGTCGGGGTGGTCGCCCTCGCGGGCCAGGGCGAAGACCTCGTCGTGCCCCCAGGTGCCGACCTCCGCCGCCGTGATGATGCCGCTGCCCCGCACCGAGACGACCTCCGCGCCCGCGTCCTTCAGGAAGGCGGAGAAGTGCCCGGCCACGTCGTCCGGGTACGTCGCCGCGATCGCGACGCGGACCGCGTCCACCTCGCGCAGGGCGTGGGCGAAGGCGAACGACGTCGACGACGCGGGCAGCCCCGCCGTACGCGCGAGGTTGCGGACCTGTTCGTGCGCGCCCTGCCAGCCGAAGACGAAGCTGCCGCTGGTGCACGCCCAGACGACCGCCTCCGCGCCGGCCAGCCTGAGCTCCTCGACGCCGGCCGCGAGCCGCGCGGCCGAGCCCATCTCCAGGAGCGCGTCGACCCGGTGGGCGTCCTCGCCGATGTCCGTGTGGACGACCTGCAGCCGGACGTCGCTGCCGAGCATCTGCTCCATGCGGGGGTAGTCGTCCTCGGCCGAGTGCCCCGGGTAGAGAAATCCGAGTGCCGTCACGTCCAGCCTCCTCCTTCTGCGGGTGGTCCTGCGGGCGGCCCGTCGGACAGCCCTTCGGCGGGCAGGCCCTGCGGCGGGGCCGGCGGGGCCAGCGGGCTCGCGCCCGGCCGGGCCGCCGGATCGATCAGTGCCTGATAGGGGCCTACCGCACGCGTACCCAGGCGACGCAGGGCGGACCACATCGTCACCTGGTTCGCGGAGATCACCGGCATGCGCAGTTCCGCTTCCAGCTGCGGGATGACGTCGTACGTCGGGAGGTTCGTGCAGCTGATGAAGAGCGCGTCGACCGAGCCGCGGACCGCGCGCCGCGCCATGTCGGCGACGTCCCGGTAGGGGACCTTCCAGATGTGCCGGGTGAGACCGAGGTAGGCGCGGCCCGTGACGGACACCCCGGCCTCGGCCAGATACTCCTCAAGGGCCTGGGTGACCGACCAGGTGTAGGGCGTGACGAGCGCGATGCGCCGTGCGCCCAGTTCGTCGAGGGCTTCGAGGAGCGCGCCCGACGTGGTCACCGAGGCGACCGCGCCCTCGCGCGTCATGGCCTCGCACATGGCCCGTTCGCCCGCGGTGCCGCCGACGAAACTGCCCGATGTGCAGGCGTAGGCGAGGACTTCGGGTTCGGCGGCGCTCAGCGCGCGCACCGCCTCGCCGAGCGTCTCGTGCTCGCTGACGACGCGGGCCAGGTCCAGGCTCACCTCGACGGGCACGTACGGGGTGCGGGTCAGATGCAGGGAGACCTCGTCCGGGATCCAGCGCCACAGTTCGCGGTCGAGGGCGAAGTCGAAGGGGGCGACGACACCGACACCGCGTTGCGGGTGCGGTCCGCCGAGGAAGGAGACGTCCATGAGCAGGCCCCAAGTTCGTGCGTGGTGATCAGGGACCGGCCGGGGGCCGGGGACGAGCGATGCCGGCGACGTGCCGGGACGTCGGGACGGGGAGGTCTGTGCGGGCGGACCGCACAGTGGGTGCGAGCGGGTGCACGCAGTGTGCGAGCGGATGCACGGACAGTACTCGGTCGCGAGGCGCCCGTACGCGGAGTGCCTCTGTTGACGAAGGTAGGTTCGGGTGCCAGCGTGGTCAATCCGCACATCTCAGACGGCCGAGCCACACCTCTCCAGGGAAGCGGAACCTCATTGCGAAACGGTTTCCCCTCGATGTCCGAAACAACCGTTCTTGTCCTTGACGCCAAGCCGCCGGAGCCACCGCCCCGCCTCGGCAAACTCATGGGCCGCGCCCGTATCCTGCACGCGGACGAGTCGAATCTCGCGGCTCAACTCCCCCTGGCGGATGTGCTGTTGGTGTGGGACTTCGCCTCGCACGCGGTGCGCGGCGCCTGGCCGGGCGAGGGGCCGCGGCCCCGCTGGGTGCATACGGCGAGCGCGGGCGTTGACCATCTGATGTGCGCCGAGCTCGCCGCGTCCGACACGGTGGTCACCAACGCCCGCGGCGTCTTCGACCAGCCGATCGCCGAGTACGTCGCCGCGCTCGTCCTCGCCATGGCCAAGGACCTGCCCCGCACCCTCGACCTGCAGCGCGAGCGCACCTGGCAGCACCGCGAGTCCCGGCGGGTCGGCGGCACGCGCGCGTGCGTGGTGGGTTCGGGTCCGATCGGCCGGGCCGTCGTCCGCACCCTGAAGGGACTCGGGATCACCACCGCCCTGGTGGGCCGCACGGCGCGGGCCGGGGTGCACGGGCCCGCCGACCTCGACCGGCTGCTGGCCCGCGCCGACTGGGTGGTGTGCGCGGCGCCGCTGACCGACGACACCCGCGGCATGTTCGACGCGCGGCGCTTCGGCGTCATGCAGCCCTCGGCCCGGTTCATCAACATCGGGCGCGGCGCCCTCGTCGTCGAGGACGACCTGGTGGCGGCCCTGTCGAAGCGGTGGATCGCGGGCGCGGCCCTCGACGTCTTCGAGCAGGAGCCGCTGCCGCGGGACAGTCCGCTGTGGACGGCGCCGGGGCTGCTCGTGTCGCCGCACATGAGCGGGGACACGGTCGGCTGGCGGGACGAACTGGGCGCCCAGTTCGTCGAGTTGTACGAGCAGTGGGCGGCCGGGCGGCCGCTGGCGAACGTGGTCGACAAGAAACGTGGGTATGTCCCAGGGCATTGATCACCCCCGACTGCCTTCTGAGGAGCGTGCATGACCGAGCTCACGGATCTCACCGCGGTACAACTCGTCAACGGCTACCGCAAGGGCGAATTCAGCCCGGTCGACGTGGTCCGTGCCGCGCTGCGGCGGGCCGAGGAGACCCAGGCCGCGGTGAACGCGTTCGTGCGGATCGAGGCGGAGCCCGCTCTTGAGCAGGCCGGGGCCAGTGCGGAGCGATGGCGGCGGGGCGAGCCGCAGGGCCTGGTGGACGGCGTGCCGGTGTCGGTGAAGGACCTGCTGCTGATGCGCGGCGGGCCGACCCTGCGCGGCTCGCGGACCGTGCGCCCGGAGGGCAAGTGGAACGAGGACGCGCCGTCGGTGGCGCGCCTTCGGGAGCACGGCGCGGTGTTCATCGGCCGCACCACGACCCCGGAGTTCGGCTGGAAGGGCGTGACGGACGGCCCGCAGAGCGGCATCACCCGTAATCCGTACGACACTTCGCGCACCTCGGGCGGCTCCAGCGGGGGCAGCGCGGTCGCCGTGTCGGTCGGCGCGGGCCCGCTGTCGCTCGGCACGGACGGCGGCGGTTCGGTGCGGATCCCGGCGGCGTTCTGCGGGATCTTCGCGCTGAAGCCGACGTACGGGCGGGTGCCGCTGTATCCCGCGAGCCCCTTCGGGACGCTCGCGCACGTGGGGCCGATGACGCGGGACGCGGCGGACGCCGCGCTGATGATGGAGGTCATCACGGGCCCCGACCCGCGCGACTGGTCCCAACTCGGGGCGGTGGCGGGGAGTTTCCGCGCGGGCCTCGACGGGGGCGTGCGCGGCCTTCGCGTCGCCTACTCGCCCTCGCTCGGCGGTCAGGTCGCGGTGCGGCCCGCCGTCGCCGCGGCCGTGCGGCGCATGGTGGAGTCGCTCGCCGCGCAGGGGGCGTACGTCGAGGAGACCGACCCCGACTTCTCGGATCCGGTGGAGGCGTTCCAGACTCTGTGGTTCAGCGGGGCGGCGCGCGTCGTGCAGCATCTGTCGCCCGCACAGCGGGAGTTGCTCGACCCCGGCCTGCGGGAGATCTGCGGGCAGGGCGCCCGGTACAGCGCGCTCGACTACCTCGCCGCCGTCGACGTCCGGATGGACCTCGGCCGCCGGATGGGGCGCTTCCACTCGACGTACGACCTGCTGGTCACGCCGTCGCTGCCGATCACCGCGTTCGAGGCGGGCGTCGAGACCCCGAAGGGGTCGGGCCACCGGCGCTGGACGGGCTGGACCCCGTTCACGTACCCCTTCAACCTCACGCAGCAGCCCGCGGCGACGGTGCCCTGCGGGGTGGATGAGGACGGGCTGCCCATCGGGGTGCAGATCGTCGGGGCGCGGCACTCGGACACGGTGGTGCTGCGTGCGGCGCACGCGTTGTACGAGGCGGGCAGCGCGGGAGTCGCGCCGCCCGCTCTTGGCTGATCCGGCGCTACGCGCGACGGAAGTTCAGCGTCTCCCCCTGGGCGCCCGCGCGCCACAGGTCGTTGCAGGCCTCGGCCATCCGGTCGAGGCCGTCGACGATCTGGCCCCAGACGATGCCGGGCACCCAGCCGACGTCGCCGTTCAGGAGCAGGTTGTTGCGTTCGTAGAAGAGGGCGAGGTCGACGACGGTGGTGCCGGCCCGTACGTCGGCCGCGGGCTCGTAGCCGTACGCCTGGGTCCCCAATTCCGTACCGGAAAAGGAGAAATAGCAGAGATCTCCCGGAATGGGGGTGACTGTCGGATTCTCCAGGGGCGGCTCGCGGTCCGCGAAAGCCGGGAAGAGGGCGTAGATCTCATTGCGGGCATATTTCGCGTGATAGACGTCCGAGCCGAGCGGAAGCGCCTCCCACACCGCCGCGCAGGTCACCGGGGCCCGGTCGTCGAGCAGCTTGGCCGTGCACTGAACTCCCCGCTTGGCGAGGGAGACTTCGATGAATCGGTCTGCCATGTGTCCCATGCTCCTCCCTGGGTCAAGACCACAACGATTGCATCAGGGGCCTGAATTCACCGGCATATCTGGTGTCGAGTCGGGTAGCCGCGCGCCCATGGCTCCACCACTGAGGAAAGACACAGAGAGCAACGGGACAGGTACGTCCGGAAGAGAGCACCCCGGCATACGCCGACGATCCCTGCTCGCCGGTGCCGCGGCGATCGGCGCCGTCGGCGCGCTCGGCGCGGCGGGCTGCAGCAAGGTGCCCACGGGCGACACGCTGGCGCGCCTGAAGTCGCAGGGCACGGTGCGGCTCGGCATCGCGGGCGAGGCGCCGTACGGCTTCATCGACGAGAACGGGAAGTTCACGGGCGAGGCGGTGGAGCTCGCCAAGGTGATCTTCAAGCGCCTCGGTGTCGACAGCGTGCAGCCCGTCGCCACCGACTTCAGCTCCCTCATCCCGGGCCTCACGACCCAGCAGTTCGACGTGGTCTCGGCGGGGATGTACATCAACAAGGAGCGGTGCCAGACGGTCATCTTCTCCGACCCCGAGTACCAGATGCTGGACTCCTTCATCGTCCGCAAGGGCAACCCGAAGAACATCCACACCTACGAGGACGCGTTCAAGGCCAAGGCGAAGATCGCCACCGGGCCCGCCTACGCGGAGATCGAGTACGCCATCGCCGCGGGCTACAAGCGCGACGAGGTCGCCATCCTGCAGGACCCGGTCGCGGGCATGAACGCCGTCGAGTCCGGCCGCATCGACGTCTTCGCGGGCACCGCGCTCACCAGCCGCAACGTGGTCCGCAAGAGCAGCAAGGCCGAGGCCACCAAGCCGTTCGCCACGGTCATCGACGGCGAGAAGCAGATCGACGGCGGCGGCTTCACCTTCCGGCCCACCGACACCAAGCTGCGCGACGCCTTCAACGTGGAGATCCACAAGATGAAGAAGAGCGGCGAACTCTTCCGGATCCTCAAGCCGTTCGGCTTCACGAAGGCCGAGATGACCACGCTGACCGCAGAGGAGCTGTGCAAATGACAGCGGGACTGTGGGAACACTGGGTCATCCCCGGCATCTGGATCACCATCCAGCTGACGATCTACAGCGCGGCCCTCGCGACCGTCGTCGCCTTCGGCATCGGCATGGCCCGCACCCACCGGCTGCGCACCGTGCGCTTCCTTGCCGGTTTCTACACCGAGGTCTTCCGCGGCACCTCTTCCCTGGTGCTGATGTTCTGGATCTTCTTCGTCCTGCCGCAGCTCGCGGGCTGGGCGCTCGTCCCGATGTGGGCGGCGGTGCTCGCCCTCGGACTCTCCTACGGTGCGTACGGCGCCGAGATCGTGCGTGGCGCCCTGAACGCGGTGGCGCCCGCCCAGCGCGAGGCGGGGGTCGCGCTGAGCTTCACTCCCTGGCAGCGCATGCGGCTGATCCTGCTGCCGCAGGCCGTCCCGGAGATGATCCCGCCGTTCTCGAACCTCCTCGTCGAGCTGCTCAAGGGCACCGCCCTGGTCTCGCTGCTCGGCATCGGCGACGTGTCGTTCGCCGCCTATCTGGTGCGGCTCGCGACCACCGAGAGCGCACAGATCTACTCGATCACCCTGGTCATCTACTTCGTCATCGCGTTCGTCCTGACGCGGGGCATGCGCGCCCTTGAGCGCAAGGCCAAGGCGGGCATCGGGCAGCGGCCCGAGAAGGGCGTCGGCATCATGCGCAGGCTCAGCACCCGCCAGACGGCGAAGGAAGTCGGCCCCCTGGGCGGAGGTGTCTCCTCATGAACAACGGCACCGACAAGTGGGACTGGGGCGCCGTCGCGGACTTCATGCCGCACTTCTGGGACGGGCTGCTCACCACCCTGCAGATCCTCGCCCTCGGCTCGCTGATCTCCTTCTCGCTCGGCCTGGTGTGGGCCCTCGCGTTCCGCGCGCCCACCCGCTTCATACGCTGGCCGGTGGGGATCGTCACCGAGTTCATCCGCAACACCCCGCTCGTGGTCCAGCTGTTCTTCCTGTTCTTCGTGCTGCCCGACTGGGGAATCCAGTACTCCGCGCTGACCACCGGCATCCTCGCGATCGGCCTGCACTACTCGACGTACACCGCGCAGGTCTACCGCGCGGGCATCGAGGCCGTGCCCGTCGGACAGTGGGAGGCGGCCACCGCGCTGAACCTGCCCTACCGGCACACCTGGACCGCGGTGATCCTGCCGCAGGCCATCCGCCGCGTGGTCCCCGCGCTCGGCAACTACGTCATCGCGATGCTGAAGGACACCCCGCTGCTCGCCGCCATCAGCGTCCTCGAACTGCTGCAGCGCGCCCGGCTCCAGGCCGGTGAGACCTTCCAGTACACCGAGGCCCTGACCGTCGTCGGTGTCGCCTTCATCGTCATCGCCTATCCGTCCTCCCTCCTTCTCCGAGCCCTGGAGCGCCGCCTTGTCCACTGACACCAACCCCAAGGACCTGTCGAATCCTGCGGTGGACGGCAGCGAGCTGATCCGCTTCGACAAGGTCGTCAAGCGCTTCGGGTCCAACACGGTCCTCGACGAACTCGACTTCTCCGTGGCCTCGGGCAAGCACGTCACGCTGATCGGCCCTTCGGGCTCCGGCAAGACGACGATCCTGCGCCTGCTGATGACGCTGCTCAAGCCGGACGAGGGCACGATCAAGGTGGGCGGCGAGTACCTCGTCCACGAGCAGAAGAACGGCAAGCTCGTGCCGGCCGGCGAGAAGCACATCCGCGAGGTCCGCAAGAACATCGGGATGGTCTTCCAGCAGTTCAACCTCTTCCCGAACATGAAGGTGCTGCGCAACATCATGGAGGCGCCGGTCACCGTCCTCGGCCTGTCCAAGGACGAGGCCGAGGTGCGGGCGCGCGAGCTGCTCGACCTGGTCGGGCTCGGCGACAAGTGCGACGCGTACCCGACGCAGCTCTCCGGCGGCCAGCAGCAGCGCGTCGCGATCGCGCGGGCCCTCGCGATGCGGCCGCAGGTGCTGCTGCTCGACGAGGTGACGTCCGCGCTCGACCCCGAGCTGGTGGCGGGCGTCCTCGACGTGCTCCGCGACATCGCGCACACCACGGACATCACGATGCTGTGCGTGACCCACGAGATGAACTTCGCCCGTGACATCTCGGACCAAGTGTTGATGTTCGACTCGGGCCGCGTCATCGAGTCCGGGACGCCGGAGAAGATCTTCACCGAGCCGGAGCACGAGCGGACCCGGGAGTTCCTCAGCGCGGTGCTGTGATCCGCGGCCCGGCCTTCCGCCGGATCCGAGCGGCATCGACCGAGGCCCCGGGAGTGGGGCATGACGTCGGCATATGCCAGGGTGGCGCGTTCCTGCTGACAGGGCCGGAGCGCGCCACCAATCTCCCCAACAGCCGCTCCAAATGCGCCACTTGGCGGCTATCGTGGGACGGAGCCCAGCTGTCCGGAACCGTTCCACGCAGGGGGAAGCCGTGGCGTTGAAGCACGAGGCGACCACGCCGCACCACTCCGTCCAGAGCGCTCTGCGGGTGCTCGAAATCGTCGCCCGGCACACCACAGGAGTGACCACCGCCGCGCTCGCCCGCGAGACCCGGCTGCCCGCCGCGCAGCTGGCACCGCTGCTGCGCATGCTGCTCCGCGAGGGCTATGTCGAGCAGCTCACCGACAGCACCACGGGCGCGTACGTCACCGGGGCGTCCCTCACCCGGCTCGGCTCCGCCCACCAGCACGACCAGGCGCTGCGCGAGAAGCTCCAGCGCACGCTGGACCGCCTGCGCGACTCGATCGGCGCGGCCGTCTACATCAGCCGTTACGTGGACGGCGAGGTCAAGGTCACGGACTTCGCCGCGGGCCCGCGCACCCCCGCGGTCAACGAATGGGTGGACTTCCGCTCCTCCGCCCACGCCAGCGCGGTCGGCAAGAGCCTGCTGACGCAGCTCGACGTCAATGGCCGCAGGGATCATCTCTCCCGGCACAAGATGGCGCGGCTCACGTCCCGGACGATCACGAACGAGCGGGTCCTTCTCAACCGGTTGGCCGCGCAGCCCGCGACGGTGCCGGTGCTCGATCTTCAGGAGTATGCGGTCGGGACGGTGTGCGCCGCGGTGCCGATCACCGCGGGGGCCGCGGTGGGGTGCCTTGCGTTGTCCCTGCCGGTCGAGCATGCGCATCGGCTGCGGGAGGCCGCGGACACGCTTAATCGTGGGGCGGCGCCGGTGTTGCTGTCCTTGGCGATCTAGGTCGGCTGCGCCCACCTCGTCCGTGGTCATGGGCACCCCCTCGGACCAGGTACTATTTACTTGTCAGCAGGCGCCGCTAGCTCAGTTGGTTAGAGCAGCTGACTCTTAATCAGCGGGTCCGGGGTTCGAGTCCCTGGCGGCGCACTTGCGAATGCCGAAAGGGCGTTCCCGGTCTCCGGGGACGCCCTTTCGCGTACGGCACGTTTCCCGGGGGTGCGGAAAACCGCACCCTGAGTCGACGGCAACCCCCATACCGCCGCTGACCTGCAATTTCTAGCGTTACCCCTATGGACCTCATGACTCTCGCCCTCCCCCAGGAGCCCGCGGGCGGCATCGCGGGCTGGGCCGCCGACCTCGTGGACACCCTGGGCGGGCCCGGCGCCGGGCTCGCCATCGCCCTGGAGAACCTCTTCCCGCCCCTGCCCAGCGAGGTGATCCTGCCGCTGACCGGCTTCGCCGCCGGGCAGGGAGTGATCAGCCTCGGCTCCGCGCTGTTCTGGACCACGCTCGGCTCGGTCGTCGGCGCGGCCGCCCTGTACTGGATCGGTGTGCTCTTCGGCCGCGAGCGGATGCACGCCCTGTGGGCGAAGCTGCCGCTGGTGAAGACCTCCGACCTGGAACGCACCGAGGCGTGGTTCGCCAAGCACGGCACCAAGGCCGTGCTGCTCGGCCGGATGGTGCCGATCTTCCGGAGCCTGATCTCCATTCCCGCCGGGGTGGAACGCATGCGGCTGCCGGTCTTCCTCGCCCTCACCACGGTCGGCAGCCTCGTCTGGAACTCCGTCCTCGTCCTGGCCGGATACTGGCTCGGCGACCAGTGGGACGCGGTCGAGACCTATGTGGGCCTGCTCTCCAAGGCCGTCCTCGTCCTGGTCCTGGTGGCCGTCGCGGTGTACGTGGTCGTCCGCGTGCGGTCCCGCAACCGGCCCGGCGTCGGCGCCGAGGCCCGCCACCGCCGCGCCGACTAGGCCTCGGCTAATGTCGGCTGACGTGAAGGAGCCCGTCGCCGCCCCGCTCGTCCTCAGGGGCGCCGGTGTGCTCGTGGGCTGCCTCACCGCCGTGCTCGGCCTGATCTACTTCGTCGTCGCCGGCGCGGCCCTCGGCGCCTTCCTGCTCTGGCCGCGCACCCGCGGCCGCGCCCACGCGCTGCTCGCCTCCGGGGCGCGCAGGCTCACCACGGTCGAACGGTGGCGCAGGTCCGTCTTCTTCCGCGACGCCTTCCCCGACCACCGGGCGTCCGACCAGCAGATCCTGCGCTACCTCGCGGCCCGTACGTACTCCGGACTGCTGTGCGCCATCGTGGTCGGCCTGGTCGACTTCGGCGCGGTCCTCGCCGGGATCTTCGCCGTGTCCCTCGTCGACACGTCCATGACCTGGGTGGACCTGCTCAGCCAGGTCGTACTCGGCGGGACCCTGCTGTTCCTCGCCGTGCAGGGGCTGCGCGCGCTGACCGAGCAGGACGCGCGCCTGGCCCGCGAGTGCTTCGGCCCCTCCGAACGGGAGCTCCTGCAGCGGCGCATCGACGAACTGGCCACCAGCCGGGCCGCGGTGGTCCAGGCCGTCGACATGGAGCGGCGCCGGGTCGAGCGCGATCTGCACGACGGCGTCCAGCAGCGGCTCGTCGCGCTCGCCATGCTGCTGGGCCGGGCCCGCCGCGGCCGCACCCCCGAGCGGGCCGACGCGCTGCTCGAACAGGCCCACAAGGAAGCCCAGGAAGTCCTCACCGAACTGCGCGAGGTGGCCTGGCGGGTCTACCCCACCGCGCTCGACAGCCTGGGTCTGCGCGAGGCGCTCGGCGGGGTCTCGGAGCGGTGCGCCGTGCCCGTCCGCATGGAGTACGACGTCGCCGACCCGCTGCCGTCCGCTGTCGAGACCGCCGCGTACTTCGTCGTGTCGGAGGCCGTGACCAACGCCGCCAAGCACGCCTCGGCCGACGAGGTCCACGTCCGGGTGCACCGGGCCGGGGCCGCGCTCACCGTCCTGGTCAGGGACACCGGGGTCGGCGGCGCGGACCCCGCGGGCAGCGGCCTGACCGGGCTGCGCAGCCGGGTCGCCGCGCTCGACGGCACCCTGCACGTCGAAAGCCCCCTCGGGGGACCCACCACCATCACCGCGGAGCTGCCGTGCGCGTAATCCTCGCCGAGGACTCGACCCTGCTGCGGGAGGGCCTGGTCCGGCTGCTCGCCGAGGAGGGCCACGAGGTCCTCGCCGCCGTGGGCGACGCCGACGCGCTGCTGCGCGAGGTCGGGACCCGCACCCCCGACGTCGTCGTCACCGACATCCGGATGCCGCCCGACCACACCGACGAGGGCCTGCGGGCCGCCGTGCGGATCCGTGAGCTGCGCCCGGAGATCGGCGTGGTCGTCCTCTCCCAGTACGTGGAGCGCAACTACGCGGCGCAGCTGCTCACTTCGAGCGCCGAGCGGGTCGGCTATCTCCTGAAGGACCGGGTCGCGCAGGTCGAGGAGTTCCTCGACGCGCTGGAGCGGGTGCATGCGGGCGGCGCGGCCATCGACCCCGAAGTCGTACGGCAGTTGCTCATCCGCACCACGCACAGCGACCCGCTCACCCGCCTCACCCCGCGCGAGCGGACCGTCCTGGAGGCGCTCGCCGAGGGGCACACCAACGCGGCCATCGGGCAGAAGCTGCACATCTCGCTGAGCGCGGTCGAGAAGAACCTCAACGCGATCTTCGACAAGCTCGGCCTGAACCGGACGGACGGCTACAGCCGCCGAGTCCTCGCCGTACTGCGGTACTTGGAGTCCTGAGCCCCCCGCCCGCGCCGGGCGCTACGACAGGACGACCCCGTCCATGACCAGCGCCGCCACCAGGCCCGCGGCCAGCAGCCAGGTGCCGAGCCTGGTGCGGCCGCGGCGGCTCAGCTCGATGACCATTCCGCACAGGATGAGCAGCAGGCCGTAGACCCCGACGACCAGTACGGACGATCTGCTCGCCAGCCGCAGCGCGAGGACCACCGCCGCCGCGGCCATCAGCAACGAGGCCGCGGCTATGCGGGCGCGGCGGGCTCTGGCCGCGGGGGTGGGGCCCTCCTCGTACGGCGGGAGCTCGGATTCCGGGGTGTCGTGCGTCGTGGGTTCCGCTTGGTCTGGCGTGCTCATGTCGTGGATCGTACTCACGCCCGCAGATACGCGAGGACCGCGAGCACCCTGCGGTGCGTGCCGTCCGCCGGCGGCAGGTCCAGTTTCCCGAGGATGTTGCCGATGTGCTTGCCGACCGCCGCCTCGCTCACCACCAGGTCGCGGGCGATCGCCGCGTTCGACTTGCCCTCGGCGACCAGGGCGAGCACCTCCCGTTCGCGCGGCGTCAGTTGCTCCAGCGGGTCGCGGCGGCGGCGCAGCAACTGCCGTACGACTTCCGGGTCGACGACCGTGCCGCCCTCCGCGACCCGCGTCAGCGCCTCCACGAACTGCTCGACCTGGCCCACGCGGTCCTTGAGCAGATAGCCGACGCCGGTGCCGTCGCCGGTGTCCAGGAGTTCGGCCGCGTAGGAACGCTGCACGTACTGGCTGAGCACGAGCACCGGGAGCGTCGGCCGCTCCGCCCTGAGCGCGACCGCGGCGCGCAGCCCCTCGTCCTGGAAACCGGGCGGCATCCGCACGTCCGTGACCACGATGTCCGGCCCGTACGCCGACACCGCGTCCCGCAGCGCGTCCGCGTCGCCCACCGCGGCGACCGTCTCGTGGCCGAAGCGGGTGAGCACGCCGACGAGTCCCTCGCGCAGCAGCACGCTGTCCTCCGCAAGCACGACTCTCAACCGGCTTCGGCTCGTCAAGGGATCTCCACGGGGATTGCCACGGACAGGATGGTCGGACCGCCCGGCGGGCTGGTGACCGTCAGTGTGCCATCGAGGACCGCGAGACGGTCCGCGAGGCCCGTCAGGCCCGTGCCGCGCGCGGGGTCCGCGCCGCCGCGGCCGTCGTCGCGCACCTCGATCCGCAGGACTCCGTCCGTGTGGGCCGCGCTGATGCGGGCGCGGGTGGCCCCGCTGTGCCGTCCGATGTTGGCGAGCGCCTCGCGGACCGTGAAGTAGGCGGCGGACTCGACCGGTTCGGGCAGGCGGGGCAGCTCCGCCCCTTCGCCGTCCGTGTCCACCGGGACCGCGGAACGGTCCGCCGCGTCCTCGATCGCCGCGGTGAGGCCGTAGTCGGCGAGGACCTGGGGGTGGATGCCGCGGATCAGCTCCCGCAGCTCGGTCAGGACCCGGCCCGCCTCGTCGTGGGCCGTCGCCAGCCGGTCCGCCAAGGGGCCCTCCGGCGCGGCGTCCAGCCTCGCGAGCCCCAGCGTCATCGTCAGCGCGACCAGGCGCTGCTGCGCGCCGTCGTGCAAGTCCCGCTCGATCCTGCGCCGTTCGGCCTCGAACGCGTCCACGAGGCGGGCCCTGGAGCGGGTGACCTCCGCGAGGCTGTCCGCCAGTTCCGCGTCGCGCGGGGCGAGCAGGAGCCGGGTGAAGGCTGCGCGGGCCGCGGCGTATGCGCCCAGTGGATACAGGAGTACGGCAAGGAGTACGACGCCGAGCAGGGCGGTGGCCGTGGCCGCGGGGTAGCCGTCCACCAGCCACAGCTTGGCGGGACGGATCTCGCCGCCCGCGACGGCCAGGTGGGCCGGGGCCGCGATGAGCAGGGCGGGCAGGGCGACCGTGCAGGTCAGGACGAGGAGGTCCAACGGCCACAGGACCAGGGCCAGGAGGACCGTGTAGGCGAGCTCGCGCCAGGTGGCCTGTTCCCTGAGGCGGAGGCGGAACCAGGCGGGGATGCCGGGGGTGTCGGGGGTGCGGTGGGGGGTGGGGGTTGTCCGGGTGGGGGCCATGAGGTGGGTGCGGCGGCGTTCCAGGGCGGCGAGGGGGATGCCGGAGAAGGGGAGCGTGGCCAGGAGGGGGACGCCGATGAGTACGAGGGAGAGGAGCGCTGCGACGGTGGTGAGGACGGTCCCTACGGCCAAGGTCGCGGCGCCCAGGACCGCGCCGCTGAACAGATACGCGGCACTCCGCCACGGCGCGGGCGTCTTCTGGGGCATGGGTCTACGGTATGCGCCCCGGCGCCCATGGTTCGGCTGTGGGGCGGGGCTGCGGGGGTATGTGCATGGTCGCTCCGCTGTGGGCAAGCGTGCCGCTGGGCGGCACGGGTGGGCACAGCCCACGGTGCCGGGGGTCGCTCACGGAGGCGGCGGGGTGGCTCAGCGGGGCAGGAGGTCGTCTCGGCCCTGGGTGCGGTATTGGGTCAGGAGGGACGTCACGTCGGAGGGCGTCAGGGGGCGGTAGGAGGAGGTGCCCGGGGGGCGCCACCAGACGGGGTCCGCGCAGCGGAAGGCCTCGCGGCGCAGGGCGCTCCGGGCGACCTTGTTGGTCGCCGTCACGGGCATGCGGTCGACGACGCGGAGGAAGCGGGGCGCCATCTTCGTCCCCAAGTCGGCTTGGGAGAGCAGGAATTCGGCGAAGGAGAGCGGATCGAAGGGCACACCGGGAGGCGGCGCGAGCGCCGCCATGACCTGGTCCCCGGCCACCGGATCGGGCACCGCGTAGACCGCGACCGCCGCCGCCCCTTCGTACCGCGCGAGAATGTTCTCGATGACCGCCGCCGCGAGGTTCTCGCTGTCGACGCGCAGCCGGTCGTCCGTGCGTCCGGCGAAGTAGAGGTATCCGTCGGCGTCCCGGTAGAAGAGGTCTCCGGTCCAGTACCAGCCCCCGCGCACCCGCTCCGCCTCGGCCTCCGCGTTGCGCCAGTAGCCCTCGAAGGGGTTCCGGCCCCGGTTCACCAATTCCCCTATGGCGGCACGGCCGTTGAGGAGCCGGCCGTCGGCGGCGAAGGCCGCCGCCTCGCACTCCTGGAGCGTCTCCGGGTCGATGACCGCGAGGTCGTCCCCGGGTGCCGCCCGGCCGATCGCGGTGGGCGGCGTGTCGGGCGAGCGCTGGATCGCGGCGCCGCCCTCGGAGGATCCGTAGCCTTCGACGAGCCGTACGCCGAACCGTTCCTCGAAGCGTGCCGCGTCCACCGCCCCGGCCTCGGTGCCGAATCCGGTCCGCAGCGGGTTGTCGCGGTCGTCGGTCCTGGCGGGGGTGGCGAGGATGTACTGGACGGCGCGGCCGACGTAGGTGAAGTACGTCGCCCCGAACTCCCGTGTGTCGGCGAGGAAGTGGGAGGCGGAGAAGCGGCGGCGCAGCGCCACTCCGGCTCCGGCGGCGAGCGCGGGCGCCCAGTCCGCGATCACCGCGTTGCCGTGGAACATGGGCATGCAGATGTAGTGGGTGTCGGTCGGCCCGACCCCGAAGTGGGTGACCAGTGAGCCGCCCGCCGCCGCGAGACGGCCCTGGCTGCAGAGGGCGGCCTTGGGCGCGCCGGTGGAGCCGGAGGTGAAGTAGAGCAGCATGCGGCTCCGCGGGGTCACGGTCCGTGCGATCTCCGGCTTGGCGTCGGCGTAGGGCGCGAGCAGCTCCTCGTACGCGTCCGTGTCGGTCACCAGGATGCGTACGCCCGGGAGTTCGAGGCCGTCGAGCAGCGGCAGGTGCGCCCGTTCGGTGACGAGGATCCCGCACTCGGTGTGCAGGATGTCCCGGGCCAGTTCGGCCCCTCGGCGCGTCGGGTTGATGCCCGCCACGGCGGCCCCCGCGAGTGCCGCGGCGCTCAACCAGAGGGGGAATTCGGGGGTGTTGTCGAGCAGTACGCCGATGTGGGGCTCGCCCCGGCGGGGCAGCAGGTCGGTCAGGAGGGCCGCCCTGGCCGCCGCACCGGCCGTCATCTGGTGATGGGTGCGCGCTTCGCCCTCGAAGCGCAGTCCTGTGCGGTGGTCGCCCCACCGCGCCTGAACGAGTTCCGCGACCGTGTTCCCGGTGCTCTCCATGGGCGCGCACGATAATTGACGGCCCGTCATATTGGCAGAGGGCCGGTGCCGGTGGCGCGTTCTACGGCATGTCGTCGAACACGTCGTCCGAGAACACGTCGGCCGAGAACATCTCGTTCGCCGTCACCATGAAGAAGACGCAGAACGCGAGCATCACGCCGAAGAAGCAGAGCAGGCCGACCGTGCTCGCCGCCATCGCGGCGCGGCGCGGGGCGTGTGCCGTGGCCGCCTCGGGGCGCGGTGCCGTGTAGTGCACGGTGACGATGTCGCCCTCGACGGTGGTCGCGGGGCCGTTCGCCTCCTCGAAGCGGACGGGGCGGCCCTCGCGCGTGGTGAATTCGTAGACGTGGTGCAGCGTCGTCGTCACATGGTGTCTCTCGCCGTGGCTGCTGGTCGTCGTATACGTGCGCAGGCAGCGCGCCTCGGCCGTGAGTCCGCTGTTCCAGGCGCTGTTGACCTCGATGGACCGCTTGATCACCTTGGCGGCCATGAGGATCACGGCCCCGGCGATGATTCCGGGCACGACGTAGAACATGAACTCCATGAGGATCCCCCGATCACTCCCGCCCGCGTGCTTCGCGGGCCGGTCCGCTCGCGCGGTTCCGCGCACGCCGCGTGGTCGTCACGGCGTGCGCAGAACCTACCCGTGGGGTGCGGGGAAGAGCCTCAAGCAATGCTCAGAACTGCGGGGAAGGTTCAGAACTTGACGTCCGAGCAGGCGTAGAAGGCGTTCGCGGTGTCCGCGACCGTCCAGACCGCGACGATCACGTGGTGTCCGCTGCGGCCGCCGGGGATGGTGCCGCTGTGCGAGAGGGTGGCGGGCGGCTGCTGGCTGTTGTACGGGACGGTGAGGAACGGCGTGGTCTCCAGGGCGGCCCTGGTCACCGGCTTGCTGTCGTCCCAGCCCTGCTTGGTGATGTAGTACTTGAAGTCGGTGGTGCGGTGGCGTGCGGTGAACTGCCAGCGGAACGAGTAGCTCTGGCCGCCGCTGACGCTCGTGGTGGGCCAGGCGCCGCCCCCGGGGGTCTTGGGGGAGTTGAGCTGGTCGAAGCCCGCTATGCCCGCCGAGCAGATCTTGCCGTCGGCTGGCCCCGCGGCTGGGAAGCCCTTGGGACCCTCGACGCTCTGCGGTTCGTACTGGATGGAACCGCAGTTGCTCACCACGCCCTTGGCGCAGTTGATCTGCCGGCTGGCCGGCAGGTCGGTGTAGCCGTGGCTGCTGGCACCACCGGCGGAGAGCGCGAACGCGCCGACCGTGGTGAGGCCGACCATGGCCGCGTACATCTTCTTGTTTCGCATGTGCCGCTCCTGCCGAACGTGGGGAGTTCCGTGGGACGTGCGCGCACTGCGGTCTAGACCAAGCTCAGATTATTGCCGTTAGTTGAACATGTCCATACCAATCCTGGAGAGGATCCGTCCGCATCGCCCCCGCGAGGTCGCGACGAGTTCACCATTGGGCGCGTCGTTCGTCGCGACCCACGCCCGCGCCTCCAGCGGACTGCGACCGCCCGTCAACTGCCGCTCCACCAGGCGCTGTTGACGCACATCGCCGGGAACGTCCAGATACCAGCACGCCCCCATGAGCGCATGCGCCGCGCGCCAGCCCGGCAGATCGCAGGCGAGGTAGTTCCCCTCGGTGACCACGAGGCGCGCGGCGGGCGCGACGAGATGGCGGGCCGCGACCGGCTCGTGCAGCGTGCGGTCGTAGTCGGGCACATAGATGTCGTGCGCCGGATCGTCCAGGACGCGGCGCAGCAGCGCGACGTACCCCGCCACGTCGAAGCTCGGCTCCGAGCCCTTGCGGCTCTCCAGGCCGAGCCGGGCCAACTGCGCGTTGGACAAGTGGAATCCGTCGAGCGGCAGATACGCGGACCCCTCGCCGATCCGCGCGACCAGCGCCCGCGCCAGCGTCGACTTGCCGGCGCCGGGCGGTCCCGCGATCCCGAGGACGGCCCGGGGCACCCCGGCCGTCAGCCGCCAGGCGTCGGCGGCCAGGTCCTTCAGCTCATCGGTGTTCTCCATGGCCCGTATAGAACGCCACCGTCAGGTCCTTCACCAAGGCCTTGCGCTCGTAGTCGTCGAGCTCGACGAGACCCCGCGTGGTCAGCCGCGACACCGTGTCCTCCACCGAGTCGACCACCGAGGTCAGGACGGTGTCGCGGTGCCGTGCGTCGAGCGCGGCGACCCTGCGGCGCTGCATCGCCGCCGCCACCTCGGGGGCGTACTCGATACGGGTCGGCTGCGCCGAGAAGATCTCCACGCCGACCGCCTCCGCGTCCGCGGCGAGCGCCTTCGTCAGCGCCTCGCCGACCGCCTCGGCGTCGCGCAGGGTGGGCGCCTCGTCGTGGAAGGCGTCGGCGGGCAGCCGCGAGAGCACCCGGGCCGTGGTCGCCTCCACGCACTCGCGCAGATACTCCTGGTGGTCCGCGACCGCGAGCGTCGCCCGCGCGGTGTCCTTGACCCGCCACACGACGAGGACGACGACGCGCAGCGCCACCCCGGCACGGTCCACGGCCGGCATCGGCTCGCTCCTCCAGTGCCGCAGCCGTACGTCGACACGGCGCCGAAGCAGCAGCGGGTTCACCCACATCAGTCCGGTGCGCCGGACGGTCCCCCGGTAGCGGCCGAAGAGGCTGAGCACCCAGGCCCTGCCGACCCGGCCCCTGGCGAGACCGCCGAACCCGAACAGCGCGAGCGTCCCCGAACCGGCGAGCGAGGCCCACTGCTCGGCGCCGAGCCCGGCACCGGCGTACCCGGGAAGGCCCGTCACCTGGACCGCGGCGTCCGGCAGCGCGCCCGCCCACCACAGCGAGAGCACGCACCCTGCGGCGCCCGCGCAGCCGCCGAGCACCCCGGCGAGCCCCGGCAGGACCCGCGCCCGCCGCTCGACGAGGGCCGGGTCGACGTCCGGCACGGCCCGCGCGGGCGGCTCCGCGACGGCCGGGCGGCGCGCGGCGGTGCGCGGCTGCTCGCCGGTCCCCTGCCGGCGCCGCACCACGGCGGGCGGCAGCGGGACGCCCGTCGCGTCGGCGGGGTCGTCCGGGTCGTCGCGGAACAGGAGGTGGACCGGGATCTCGGTGGTGGCCTCGCTCTGGATCACCCGTGGCGACCGGGCGCCGCCGGGCTCGGGGCCGCCCGCGGGCTGCGGGGACTGCGGCTGTGAAGCTGCCGTCGCACTCATCCGTGCCTCCGACTCGTTCGTGCCTGGATCTCATTGCTGCCGGAGCCCCGTCCGTGCCCGGGTCCCGCTGTCACACCGCGCCGCAGGAGCGCCTGGGTCTCGCCCGTGGCCGTGTCGCATCCGCCGCCGGGCCTCATCGGAACAACCGCCGCCAGGTCTCGGGCCCCGGATAGCCGTCGGCCGCCGCGCCCCGCCAGCCCTGGGCCCGCTGGAACGCCTCCACATTGCGCCGGTCGCTCTCGCTCCAGCCCGGTCCTGGGCCCCGCGTGTAGTACGTGCCGAAGCCCTTCTTCACCAGCTGCCTGCCGAGCCGCTCGATCGCGGCGTGCGTCCGGCCCGCGCGGAAGACCCCCTTGCCGGGGTACGCCGGGGTCCTCCCGGCACCCGTGCCGCTGCCGCCGCCCGAGCCCGGCGTACCGCCCGTTCCCGCCGCGATGTCCCTGCCCTTGCCCGACATCAGGTACGACCAGGTCGTCGGGCCCGGCAGTCCGTCGGCGTCCTTGCCGTGCCAGCCCTGGGCCAGCTGGAACGCCCGCGTCGCCCTGCGGTCCGCGTCGGTCCAGCGCGGTCCGGGCCCCGAGCGGTAGTAGCGCTTGCCGCCCCGGGCGGTCAGGGCCCTGCCGAGCCGGGTCACGTGCCGGTTGTCCGCCCCGGGACCGAAGGACCCCGCGCCCGGGTACCGCGCCGCCGAGGTGCCGGAGCCGCCCGGCGTACCGCCCTGCACGCCCTTGTAGCGGTAGGCCACATAGCGGTCCCCGTACGACCAGTAGCCGTAGGGCGTGGCCTGTTTGCGGGCGTTCGGGCGGGCCTGTTCGTAGGCGATGTAATGCGAGTGCGTGTAGTCCGTCCACCCGCCGAAAATCGTCACGTGCGAACCCTTCGTGGGGTTCGCCGGATTGTGGAAGAGAAGAATGTCGCCGGGCTGCAGCTCGTCCTTCGCAATACGGACCCCGTACTGGTCGAGGCTGCCCGTCCATTCGTTCCCGCTCAGGTTCCACGCCATGGAGACAAAGCCCGAGCAGTCCTGCCGATAGCCGTCGGACCAGTACTTCTCCATGCTGTACGGCACCTTCGCCGCGACCCACTTCTTGGCCCTGTTGATGATCGCCGAACGGGTCGTCGACCGGAGGGCGACCGCCGGGGCCGTGCCCGTGGACGCCGGTGTCGCCGAGGCCCCCGGGTCGCCGTGCAGCGGGCTCGTGGCCCCCTGCGGCGTGCCGGGATCGCCGTCGGCCCTGCTCTCGCCCGGCACCGCCGCATGGCCTCCCACCTCGGTGGACGCCACGGCCGGCAGCGTCTGGCCGCCGCCGAGCACCGTGCAGGAGGCGGCCGCGAGCACCAGGGCGCGGCGTGCGCCGTGCGCCGCCGGATGGCCCCCGAGTCGTACCGGAAGAGCATGCGGCGCCGTACGCCGCCAGTGAATACAACCGGGACAGTCGCAGTCGCTCTCGGGGTCGAATTCCTCGAATACCGGAGCGGCCTCCATGCGATTCCCCTCACACCCCAGGAAAGAATGTCCGCGCATCTGCACGTCCGTCAGTTTCTCAACTGTCCCGGGATACCGCATGTTGACGGTCCGAATGATGCATTCGCCCCGGCCCGGGGCCGCGCCCGCACCCCGGGGGCCCGCCGGGGGTGGTCGGGAGCACCCCCGGACGTCCGGTAGAGTTCTCCAGGTCAGCAGGCGCCGCTAGCTCAGTTGGTTAGAGCAGCTGACTCTTAATCAGCGGGTCCGGGGTTCGAGTCCCTGGCGGCGCACAGACAGCGAAGGCCCTCCGTTCACGCGGGGGGCCTTCGTCGTGCTCCGGGCAGGGTCGCTCCACGGACCCGTACCGCTACCGTTGCGCCATGGCGCGCGACATCCAGGAGCGGATCAAGAAGCTCATCATCGATCAACGGCTGCCCTCCGGGGCCTCGCTGCCCACCGAGCCGGAGCTGATGGAGCGCCTGGGCGTCAGCCGGAACTCGGTGCGGGAGGCCCTCAAGGCGCTCCAGGCGATGGGGATCGTCGAGATCCGGCACGGTTTCGGCACCTATGTCGGGCCGATGTCGGTGGCGCCGATGATCGAGGGGCTCACCTTCCGCACGGTCGCGGGCCACTACCGGGGCGAGGACAGCCTGCTCCAGCTGCTCGAACTGCGCGAGGCGGTGGAGACCGGCCTGATCGCGCGCCTCGCGGGCCGGATCCCGGAGACCGACCTGGCCGAACTGGACGCCCTCGTCGACCGGATGGACGCCGAGGCGGCCTCCCCCGAGGGGGCCGTGCGCGCCGAGACCGACCGCGCCTTCCACGCCGCTCTCTACCGCGGGCTCGGCAACCTCCTCCTCGGTGAGGTCCTCGAGGCGTTCTGGGACGCCTTTCACAAGGTCCGCACAGACCTCGTGGACGTGCCGCAGGATCCGAAGATCACCTGCCGTCAGCACCGGGAGATCCTGGAGGCAGTGCGCTCGGGCGACGCCTTCCGGGCTGAGCAGGCCATACGCGAGCACTTCGGGAACATCCGCACCCGTCTGAGCTCACCCGTCTCAACAGACGCCCCAAATACCTCGTATGACCGGTAAACACCTTGTTTCGCTCTTGCGATCATGACTGGGCGCGTAGAACCCTGTCATGGAGCCATTGGCTCTCATGAGGCGGACGATACGGGGCAGTTGGGGGTCCGAGACGGCCGCGGCGGGACAGGGACGGGGGTCCCGTTCATGAAGCGATGTCGAGGGGGGCATCATGCAACCGGAAGGTTGTCTTTCCCTGTCTAAGGGGACGGTGGCCGACCACTGATGCGTCCGCGAGGGTCGAGGGGGATCCAAGCGGACGGAAGGACCAACGAACACGCGGGTGACCGCGTGCGGGGGGATGACTCATGACGTCGACGCCGACGGGCGCCCGACAGAACGACCCGTCAGAGACGACCCAGCTGCGGGTGCCACCGCACAGGACGGGCGGTTTCCGCAGAATCAAGAAGACCCTGCCGCGCTACGACTACGAGCACTACAGCCGCCTCGCCGGGCCGCTGACCCAGCCCGACCCGAGCAAGCCGTACAAGGTGAAGTACCGCTCGCTCCTGTCGCAGGAGCCCCACAAGGTGCGGGCCGCGCTGATGCTGGGCGCGGCCCCGCTGCTCTCCTTGGTCCTGCTCGGCTGGCTGCTGCAGCCCGAGCACTGGACCGAGCGGGACTACGTGGCCAACGACTGGCTGCCGGTGCTCGACGTCGTCATGCTGATCTCGATCGGCCTCATCGAGTTCTTCCGCTGCATGAACGTGCTCTCCAACGCGCACGCGACGCTCGTGGCCCGCGACCCGATACCGGTGGTTCCCGAGACCGGCACCAGAGTCGCCTTCCTCACCTCGTTCGTGCCCGGCAAGGAGCCGATCGAGATGGTGACGAAGACGCTGGAGGCCGCGGTCAAGATCCGTCACCGCGGTCTGATGCATGTCTGGCTCCTCGACGAGGGTGACGACCCTGAGGTCAAGGAGGTCTGCCGGCGGCTCGGCGTGCACCACTTCTCCCGCAAGGGCGTCGCGAAGTGGAACATGGCCAAGGGCCCGCACCGCGCCAAGACCAAGCACGGCAACTACAACGCCTGGCTGGACGCCCACGGCGACGACTACGACTACTTCGCATCGGTGGACACCGACCACGTCCCGATGCCGAACTACCTGGAGCGGATGCTCGGCTTCTTCCGCGACGAGAACGTCGGCTTCGTCATCGGCCCGCAGGTGTACGGCAATTACGACAACTTCGTCACCAAGGCCGCCGAGTCGCAGCAGTTCCTCTTCCACGCGCTGATCCAGCGCGCGGGCAACGCGTATGGCGCCCCGATGTTCGTCGGCACGTCCAACGCCGTACGCATCAAGGCCCTCAAGCAGATCGGCGGTCTGTACGACTCGATCACCGAGGACATGGCGACGGGCTTCGAGATCCACCGGGCCACCAACCCGAAGACCGGCAAGAAGTGGAAGTCGGTCTACACGCCGGACGTGCTCGCGGTCGGCGAGGGCCCCAACGCCTGGACGGACTTCTTCACCCAGCAGCTGCGCTGGTCGCGGGGGACGTACGAGACGATCCTCAAGCAGTTCTGGAAGGCGCCGTTCTCGCTGCCGCCCGGCCGTCTCTTCAACTACACGATGATGGTCATCTTCTACCCGATGTCCGCCATGAACTGGATCCTGGCCGCGCTGAGTTGTGCGCTGTTCCTGGGCCTCGGCGCGTCCGGCGTGAACATCGACCCGACCATCTGGCTGATGCTGTACGGCAACGCATCCGCGCTGCAGATCGGCCTGTACATCTGGAACCGCAGGCACAACGTCTCCCCGCACGAGCCCGAGGGCTCCGGCGGTGTGGCGGGCATGGTGATGTCGGCGCTCTCCGCGCCGGTCTACGCGCGCTCGCTGATGGACGCCGCGCTGCGCCGCAAGAGCAAGTTCGTGGTGACCCCCAAGGGCGATTCGGCGAGCCCCGACACGCTGTTCGGGACCTTCCGGATCCACCTGTTCTTCATTCTGGTCTTCGGCGCCTCGATGGCGGCGTCCTTCATGTACGGGCACTCCCACCCCGCGATGATCACCTGGGCCACCTTCGCCCTGCTGATCACGGCCGCGCCGATCTTCGCCTGGCGCTGGGGCATGCGCCAGGACAAGAAGAAGGCCAAGTCCCCTGGCGGAGACGGGACTTCCGCGCCGCAGCCGGGAGCGGAGACGATGGTCCCGCAGCAGCGCGACGCCACGGCACAGCTGCCGCAGGCCCACCCTGCCCCGCACGCACCGCACGGCGCCCCGCACGCACCGCAGCAGAAGCCCAGCTGGGCGGCGCCCGACCAGACCATGCAGATTTCCCTTGGGGGACGTAAGAAATGAAAGACCGTTCCAGCCGCCGCCGCGCCCGCCGCATCGCGATAGGCGCGGCGGTCGTCCTTGCGCTGGCAGGGATGAACGGCCCCTGGCTCTGGCGCGTGGGCTCGGAGAAGTACCACGACTACAAGATCAACAAGCCGGAGTACAAGGCCGACAACGGCCACTGGGAGGTCATCAACTTCCCCGAGGAGTACCGCCAGAACACGATCCACGCGGCCCTCCTGCACACGGGGAAGGTGCTCCTGGTCGCCGGGTCCGGCAACAACCAGAAGAACTTCGACAAGAAGAAGTTCGACACCCGCCTGTGGGACCCGGTCAAGAACACCATCAAGAAGATCCCGACGCCCACCGACCTGTTCTGCACGGGCCACACCCAGCTGGGCAACGGCAATCTGCTGATCGCGGGCGGCACCCAGCGCTACGAGAAGCTGAAGGGCGACATCACCAAGGCCGGCGGCCTGATGATCGTCCACAACGAGGACCCGGACGAGCCGAAGACGATCCCCGCGGGCACGAAGTTCACCGGCAAGAAGAACGGCAAGACGTTCGTCTCCAAGGACAACATCCTCGTGGAGAAGGCCAAGAAGGTCTTCGACAAGCAGACCGGCAGGTTCCTGCGCACCGAGCCGGGCCTCGGCCGGGTCTACGTCGAGGCCCAGAAGAGCGGCACCAAGTACGAGACCGGTACGCAGGACAACTACCGCATCCAGGGCCTGAAGGGCTCCGACACCCGCAACGTCTACGGCATGGCGCAGAAGCTGGCCCTGGACAAGAAGGACTTCCAGGGGATCAAGGACACCTTCGAGTTCGACCCGGTCGCCGAGCGGTACATCAAGGTCGACCCGATGAACGAGGCGCGCTGGTACCCCACGCTGACCACGCTCACCGACGGCAAGATCCTCTCCACCTCGGGCCTCGACGAGATCGGCCAGCTGGTCCCCGGCAAGAACGAGGTGTACGACCCGAAGACGAAGAAGTGGACGTACACGAAGGGGATCCGCCAGTTCCCGACGTACCCGGCGATCTTCCAGCTGGCCGACGGCAAGCTCTTCTACTCCGGTTCGAACGCCGGCTACGGCCCCGACGACGTCGGCCGCAAGCCCGGCGTCTGGGACCTGAAGACCAACAAGTGGCAGGGCATCCCCGGCCTGAGCGACCAGAAGCTCCTGGAGACCTCCGGCACGGTCGAGCTGCCGCCCGCCCAGGACCAGAAGTACATGGTCGTCGGCGGCGGTGGCGTCGGTGAGTCCAAGGAGTCCAGCAAGAAGACCCGCATCGTCGATCTCCTCGCCGAGAAGCCGCACTTCGCGGACGGCCCCGAGCTGGAGAAGGGCACGCGCTACCCGCAGATCTCCACGCTGCCCGACGACACGGTGCTGATCTCCGGCGGCTCCGAGGACTACCGCGGCCGCAGCGACTCCAACATCCACCAGGCGCGGATCTACGACGCGAAGACCGGCGAGATGCGGCGGGTCGCCGACCCCGAGGTCGGCCGCAACTACCACTCGGGCTCGATCCTGCTGCCCGACGGCCGCGTGATGTTCTTCGGCTCCGACTCCCTCTACGCCGACAAGGCCAACACCAAGCCGGGCGAGTTCGAGCAGCGCATCGAGATCTACACGCCGCCGTACCTCTACCACGGCTCGCAGCCGAGCCTCGGCAAGGGCCCCGAGACCATCAGGCGGGGCGGCACGGGGACGTTCCCGACGAAGCACGCCTCGGCCATCAAGACGGCCCGCCTCATCAAGCCGAGTGCGTCCACGCACGTCACGGACATCGACCAGACGTCGATCGCACTCGGCCTGAAGAAGTCGAAGGGGTCGGTCTCCGTGACGCTGCCGAAGAATCGGTCCCTGGTGGAATCGGGTTGGTACATGCTCTTCGTGACGGATGATCAGGGGACCCCGAGCAAGGCGCAGTGGGTGCACGTGCCGTAGCCCCGTCAGGGGCGCGGGGAACTGCGCGCTCAGCCCATGAAAAGCCGCAGTCGCATCTGCCGGGATC
>NZ_JBHYJI010000088.1:0-27733 GCF_042740435.1 Streptomyces sp. NPDC059002
CGTCTGCTCGGTCGCCCGGCAGACGCGACTGCGGCTCTTCTTGGGCTGAGCGCGCCGTTCCCCGCGCCCCCTAGCGGGGGCCCGTTGTCAGGATTGCCTCGGCGACGTCGGCGGGGCGGTCCCGTATGACCAGGTGGCCCGACGGCTCCGCGACGTGGAACGTAGCTGCGAGGCCCTCGGCCAGGCGCCGCTGGCGGGTCAGCCAGCGACGGGAGCCGCCCGCGTGGGCGGCGAGGACCGTCACGGGCAGGGCGGCCGGGAGGGGGAACGCGCGGCGCAGGGCGGACAGTTCGGTGGCGACGTCGCCGTACGTCGCGTACTCCATGAGTGCCGCCCGCCACACGCGGCTGGTTCCGTAGACCCAGGCCTGGGGGTGGGGCGCCAGCAGACGGCGCAGCAGAGGGCCCACCGCCCTCGGCACCCCGGCCGCGCACAGCACCGTCGCGCACGCGCGCGTGCAGGCCACCCGTGGGGCGCGGGGCAGCAGGACACGGGGGTGTTCCTCCACGCTGGAGTCGACCAGGACGAGGCCCGCCGTCCGCTCCGGGTGGCGGCGGGCGAAGGCCTCGGCGTGGAAGCCGGCGAGGGAGTGGCCCGCCAGTGTGGCCCGCTGTCCGCCGAGGCCCACCGCGTCGAGCACCTGGAGGATGCGATCGGCCTCGCCGCGCAAGGTGGGTGCCACGCGCGCGTGGCCGCTGAGTCCGAGGCCGGGGCGGTCGAAGCGGACGACGGTGCGGGTCGGCGCGAGCAGCGGCACCACGGGGTCCCAGTCGAACCAGCCGAGCCCGAGCCCGGCGCTCAGCACGCAGACGGGGCCGCTCCCGGTCACCTCGACGTGGTGCGGCACTCCCCCGACGCGTACGAACGTCACCCCCGCCGCTCCGCCGGATCCGCGGCGGAGGACAGGACCGACCAGGCGAGGGCCGCGATCCAGACCGCGATGGACAGGAGCTGGATCCGCTGGGCGACGCCGAGGCCCCAGGTGCCGTGCCCCGCGTCGAACGCGGCGACGGCGGCCAGTGTCCAGCCGGTGGCGGCCAGTTCGACGACGACGAGGACGGGGCCGGTGCGTGCGAGGAGCGGCCAGCTGTCGGCGTGGCGGCGGGCGACGACGGTGAGCAGCACCATGCCGATCAGCGCCCCGACGACCGCGCTGCTGCTGCTGAACGCGTGCGCGGCATGCGTCCAGGGGATGTCGCCCGCCCGCTCCCGCGCGGCGCAGCCCGCGTCGGCGGTCGGCGCGCAGCTCAGCGGCAGCCGCGAGTCGGCCACCGTGGCCGCGCCGAACAGCACGAGGCCCGCCCAGCCCGTCACGGCCAGGGCCCCGCGCGGCGGCCGCACCAGCGCGACGACCGCGCCCGCGAGGACGAAGAGGCCGCCGAACAGGTCGGCGGTGCGGAAGAACGTGCCGTACGGCTGGTCCTCCCCGGCGAGTTCGCTGACGTACGACCGCAGGGGCGAGATGCCCGTCGGCAGGAACGCCTCGAACACCCAGGTGGTGTACGCGAGGGCGCCGACGAGGAGCAGCAGCGCGACGGCGCGTGAGGTCCTGGTGCCGCGCGACTGCTTGCCTGGGGACATGGCCTCTGCCGTGACGGTCGTCGTGGGTGACATCGGTCGACACATGCTATTTCGCGCCATCGACAGCCCTGTGTTCGGGGTGGATCCAGCCGGGTTTGCGGAACTTGAGGAAGGCGGCAGGGGCCAGGACGCCGAGCGCGAGCAGACCGCCGCCGACGATCAGCAGATAGCGCCAGAGCGGCCCCTTGCCGAACTGGTCGGGCGGCACGAAGCCGATGCCGAGCGCGACGAGCGACGCGATGAACCCGACGGCCGCGACGAGGGTGACCGCGGGGACGACGAAGCCGCGCGGCACGTGCGGCTGGGACTTCCGCAGCCGCACGACGGCCACGAACATCAGCAGGTAGGCGATGAGGTAGATCTGCACGGTGATCACGGAGAACATCCAGTAGGCGCTGGAGACGTCGTCGCTGAAGGCGTAGAGGACGCCGATCAGGGTGGTGACCACGCCCTGCGCGATCATGATGTTCTGCGGGACGCCCGCCTTGTTGAACTTCTGCAGGAAGGGCGGCAGATAGCCCTCCTGCCGGGCGAGCGTCACCAGGCCCTTGGCGGGTCCCGCGAGCCAGGTGAGCATGCCGCCGAGCGCGGCCATGACGAGCATGACGCCGACGATCTTCGTCATCCAGCCGATGTGGAAGTGGTCGAAGAACGCCTGGAACGCCTGCATCAGACCCGCGGTGAGGCTGAGTTCCTCCGACGGCATGACCCAGCTGATGGCCAGGGCCGGAAGGATGAAGATCAGCAGGACGAGGCCGGTGGCGAGGAAGATCGAGCGCGGGTACTCGGCGCGGGGGTGGCGCAGCGACGACACATGGACGCCGTTCATCTCCATGCCCGCGTAGGAGAGGAAGTTGTTGACGATGAGGACCAGGCTGGCGAGCCCGGTCCACGGGGGCAGCCAGTGGTCGGCGGTCATGGGCGCGGCGGACGGGTTGCCCTGTCCCAGGAAGACGATGCCGAGGACGACGAGGACGACACCGGGGATGAGCGTTCCGATGATGAGCCCGAGGGAGGAGAGCCCGGCGACGGTCTTGGTGCCGCGCGAGGTGATCCACACCCCCGTCCAGTAGATGACGACGATGACGATCGCTACGTAGGGGCCGTTCTCGGCGAGGCTCGGATGCACGACGTACGCGAACGTCGAGGCCACATAGGCGAGCAGGCTCGGGTAGTACGCGATGGTCATGGCGAACTGGCACCACACCGCGACGAACCCGAGCGGCTTGCCGAGCGCCTCGCTCACCCACCGGTAGATGCCGCCGGACCACCCGGAGGCCAGCTCGGCGCCGACCAGTGCGGTGGGGAGCAGGAAGACGACGGCGGGCAGCAGATAGAGGAAGATCGCGGCGAGCCCGTAGATGGCCATCGACGGCGAGGGCCGCAGACTGGCCACGGACGCGGTGGTCATGAGGGCGAGCGTCACCCAGGAGATGAACTGCCGCGGAATGGCGGGATCCGGCTCCGGGAGTGTGCCGGCGCCGGTCTGCTCCGGTTCGTCCGTAGTCATGCGCTCATGATCGTCGGAGCGGCGGGGGTCCGCACGTCACGCCATACCCGGCGGGGGTAGGGTGTCGCCCATGGCGACGACAAGGGGCCGCACGGGTCACGGGCAGCTGCTGCTGCTCGCCGCGCTGCTCTTCGGGATCGTCACCATGCATACGTTGGGTCATCCGTCGGGTGGTCATGAGAGCGGGCCCACCGGGGCGGCCACGGCCACCGGCGCGTCGGCGGCGATGGCACACGAGATGGGGGCGGCGCCCGTCGCGCACGGCCCCGGCCGGGGCGCCGACGGCGACGGCGACCGCGTCCTGCGCGTGGCCTCCCCCGTCCCCGAGCCGCACGACGGAATGGCGATGGATCCGCTGTCCGTGTGCCTCGCGGTGCTCGGAGCCTTCACCCTCGCCCTGCTGGTGCGGGCCGGACTGCTGCGGCCCGGCGGCACCCTCGCCCGCTTCCCCGGGCCCGGGCGGCTCCTGCACGCCCTGCGGCCGCAACCGCCGCCGCCCCGCACGCTGCTGTCCCGCCTCTCGGTGCTGCGCATTTAGGCCCGCGCACCGGCTGCTTCGCGCTGCCCGCGAACTCGTGGCATCCCCCTGGGAACCCACGGGCGTCGAGCGGTACACCGGAAGCAGCGGATGCGCCCATCTGCACGCACCACACACCGAGGTGTCACTCAGTCATGCGTAAGAAAGTTCCGTACACCCCCACGCGCCGGAGCCTGCTCGGCGCCGCGGCGGCCGTCGCCGGGACGGGAATCCTGACGGCCTGCTCCGGATCGGACTCGGGCGGCCACGGCGGTCACGGCCAGGGCGCCGGATCGGCGCCGGAGGGCTATGTCGACCCGGCGGGCAAGGAAGTCGCCGCCGCGGAGAAGAAGCGCGCCCGCGGCGGCAAGGTCCGCGAGGTCAGGCTCATGGCCATGGAGGCCAAGCTCGACCTGGGCGGCCCCCAGGTCAGGACGTGGGCGTACGGGGACCGCCTGCCCGGCAAGGAAGTCCGGGTCACCGCGGGCGACACCCTCGCGCTCACCCTCGCCAACCACCTCCCCCAGGCCACGTCCCTGCACTGGCACGGCATCTCCCTGCGCAACGACATGGACGGCGTGCCCGGCCTCACCCAGAAGGACATCAAGCCCGGCGCGGACTTCACCTACCGCTTCGCGGTGCCGCACCCGGGGACGTACTGGTTCCACCCGCACTCCGGCACCCAGCAGGACCGCGGCCTCTACGCGCCGCTGATCGTCGAGGACCCGAAGGAGCCCCTGAAGTACGACAAGGAGTGGGTGGTCGTCCTCGACGACTGGGTCGACGGGGTGGACGGCTCCACGCCGGACGGCGTGCTCGCCGAGCTCAGCAAGGGCATGGGCGGCCACGACATGGGCGGCGAGGGCGACGGCTCGGGCGGCATGGACCACGGCGGCGGCCACGACATGTCGAACATGTCCTACACCGCGGCCCGGACCGCACCGTCGCCGAAGCCTTCGGGGCCCTCCCGGATGATGATGGGCGCCAAGAGCGACCTGCTCGGGGGCGACGCGGGCGACGTCGCCTACCCGCACTACCTGATCAACGGCCGTACGGCGAAGGCGCCTTCGCAGTTCCGTGCCCGTCCCGGCGACCGCATCCGCCTGCGCATCATCAACGCGGGCGGGGACACGGCCTTCCGCGTGGCGCTCGGCGGCCACGAGATGACGGTGACGCACACGGACGGCTTCCCCGTGGAGCACGCGAAGACGGACGCGCTGCTGCTCGGCATGGGCGAGCGGTACGACGTCCTGGTCACCGCGGGCGACGGCGCCTTCCCGCTGACCGCCGTGGCCGAGGGCAAGAAGGCGGCGGCGCTCGCGGTGCTCCGCACGGGCGGCGGGGCCGCACCGGCCGCGTCGGTCCGGCCCGAGGAGCTGAAGGGCCGCCTCCTGACGGCGGACAAGCTGAGGTCGCACGAGTCCGTCGCGCTGTCCGCCCGCAAGCCGGACCGCACGATCAGGCTCCAACTGACGGGCGGCATGGCGAAGTACGACTGGGCCTTCGACAAGAAGCCGTACTCCCCCGGGCAGCGCCGTCCGCTGCGCGCGGGCGAGCGGGTCCGCCTGGTCTTCGCCAACTCCACGTCGATGTGGCACCCGGTGCACCTGCACGGCCACACCTTCGCCCTGGCGAACGTGCCCGGCGGCCCCCGCAAGGACACCGCGATCGTCCTGCCGAACGGCACGCTGACCGTGGACTTCGACGCCGACAACCCGGGCCTGTGGATGATCCACTGCCACAACGTCTACCACGCGGAGGCAGGCATGATGACGGTCCTCGGCTACCGCAAGTAGCCGCGCCGCTCGCGCAAGGCCGCCCCGCCCCGCTCACTCGGGGCGGGGCGGGGCGGGGCGGCCAGGACCAGGGCCGGGTCAGTCGTTGGGGGTGAGTGTGATCGTCCAGGAGCCCGACGCCTGGACCTCGAAGTAGTACGTGCCGTCGAGGCCGGTGAGCGCCTTCTCGTAACTGCCACTCCCGGTGATCTCGTTGGCCATGCCGGACTCGTCCAGCCAGCCGCCCTCGATGCCGGGGCCGTGGCCGGTGACGATGAAGTTGTCCTGGCCCGCGCCGAACGCACCGTTGTTGCCCTTGACCGTCATCTCGGCGACGTAGTCACCGGACAGTTCGACCTTCTTGGTGACCTTCTTGCCCTGGCCGGAGAGCGTGACGGGCTTGGCGGCGGGCTCGGGGGCCTCCTGCGCCGGAGCATCCTGCGATTCACCGGAAGCCGCGCTGTCCTCGTGCCCGCCCGCGGGCGCGGCCTTGCTCCCCGCCTTGGTCTCGGCCTTGGTCCCGGCCTTCGCCTCCGCCTTGGTCTCGGCCTTCGCCTCCGACGCCCCCTTGCCGGAGTCCTTGCCCGCGCCCGCCGCCGCGGCGATCACGATGACCGCCACCACCGAGAGGAACGCCGTGAGGACCTTGTGCCGCGCGAACCAGTTCTTCTTGCGCTGCGGCTCCTGCGGGGGCATCGGCGCGCCCCACTGCGGCTGCTGCGGCGACGGTGCGGACTGGCCCCACTGCGGCTGGTGGTTGCTCATGCGGGCATGACTCCTTGAAGACGTACGGGCCGATGCGGCCCAAGGGGGCAGGTCAGGCCGGCACGGCCCGGGGAGGGGGAAGCTGCGGTGGGACACATCGCGCTGCGACGACGCGGCACGGGCCCCGCGAACCGGGTGGAAGCGGGACATAAGCAGCCCATAAAGCATGGCATCGCCGCCCTGCCCCGCACTCCCGCAAAGGTCCCCGGCCCCCGGGACCAAGGTCACCGCCCACCGCAGGCAGGACATCGCGTCGGTTTGACGATTAGACTGGCCCCGTGCCTCAACTACGCCTCGCCCTGAATCAGATCGACTCGACCGTCGGCGATCTCGCCGGGAACGCCGAGGCGATCGTCCGCTGGACCCGGCACTCCGCCGAGCAGGGAGCGCATCTCGTCGCGTTCCCCGAGATGGCACTCACCGGGTACCCCGTCGAGGACCTCGCCCTGCGCCCGTCCTTCGTCCAGGCCTCGCGGGAGGCGCTGCACGCGCTCGCCGGGCGGCTCGACGAGGAGGGCTTCGGGGAACTGCCCGTCGTCGTCGGCTATCTCGACCGCACCGACGAGGCCAAGCCCCGCTTCGGCCAGCCCGCGGGGGCGCCGCGCAACGCGGGCGCCGTGCTGCACCGCGGCGAGGTCGCGCTGACGTACTCCAAGCACCACCTGCCCAACTACGGCGTCTTCGACGAGTTCCGCTACTTCGTGCCGGGCGAGACCCTGCCGATCGTGCGGGTGCACGGCGTCGACGTCGCCCTCGCCATCTGCGAGGACCTCTGGCAGGACGGCGGCCGCGTCCCCGCGACCCGTACGGCGGGCGCGGGCCTGCTGCTCTCCATCAACGCCTCGCCGTACGAGCAGAACAAGGACGACCAGCGCCTGGAGCTGGTGCGCAAGCGCGCCCAGGAGGCCGGCTGCACCACCGCCTACCTCGCGATGATCGGCGGCCAGGACGAGCTGGTCTTCGACGGCGACTCGATCGTCGTCGACAAGGACGGCGAAGTCATCGCGCGCGCGCCGCAGTTCGCCGAGGGCTGCGTGGTGCTCGACCTGGAGCTGCCCGCCGCGGGCGAGGCCCCCTCGGGGGTCGTCGACGACGGTCTGCGCATCGAGCACGTCACCGTCTCCGCCGAGCCGCTGCCCGCGTACGAGGCGGAGCTCACCGGCGGGTACGCCGAGCGGCTCGACGACGACGAGGAGGTCTACTCCGCGCTGGTCGTGGGGCTGCGCGCGTACGCCGCGAAGAACGGGTTCAGCAGCGTCCTCATCGGCCTCTCCGGCGGCATCGACTCCGCGCTCACCGCCGCCATCGCCTGCGACGCCCTCGGCGCACCGCACGTGTACGGCGTCGCCATGCCGTCCCGCTACTCGTCCGAGCACTCGATCGGCGACGCGGAGGAGCTTGCGCGGCGCACCGGGCTGAATCTCCGCACCGTGCCGATCGCCCCGATGTTCGACGCGTACATGGGCTCGCTCGGTCTGACCGGCCTCGCCGAGGAGAACCTCCAGTCACGGCTGCGCGGCACGATGCTGATGGCGCTCTCCAACCAGGAGGGGCACATCGTGCTCGCGCCGGGCAACAAGTCCGAGCTCGCGGTGGGGTATTCGACGCTCTACGGCGACTCCGTAGGGGCGTACGGACCGATCAAGGACGTCTACAAGTCCTCGATCTTCCGGCTCGCCCGCTGGCGCAACCGCGCGGCCGAGGAGCGCGGGCACACCCCGCCGATCCCGGAGAACTCCATCAGCAAGCCGCCGAGCGCGGAGCTGCGGCCCGACCAGGTCGACACGGACTCGCTGCCCGACTACCCCGTCCTGGACGGCATCCTGGAGCTCTACGTCGACCGGGACCGGAGCGCCGACGCGATCGTGGCCGCGGGCTACGACCGGGATCTCGTGGTCAAGACCCTGCGGATGGTCGACACCGCCGAGTACAAGCGCAGGCAGTACCCGCCGGGCACGAAGATCTCCGCGAAGGGCTTCGGCAAGGACCGCCGCCTGCCGATCACCAACCGCTGGCGCGAGTCGGCGACGGGCTGACCCCGGCCCGCTCAGTGGTGGCGGGACGGCTCCCGGACGGGAGTGCCCGCCGCCACCAGGCGTTCCCCGCCCGCCGCCACCGGCGAGCGGAGGTCCACCAGATACGCCGCGCCCGCCACCGCGAGACCGAGCACCGCGAGCAGCGCGCCCGTCACCGCGGGGGACGTGACGCCGAAGCCCGCCGCGAGGGCGAGGCCGCCGATCCAGGCGCCGCCCGCGTTGGCGAGGTTGAACGCCGCCTGGTTCGCGGACGAGGCGAGCGAGGGGGCCGCGGCCGCCTTCTCCATGACCATCAGCTGCAGGGGCGATCCGGTGGTGAACGCCGCCATGCCGAGCAGCACCACGGCGAGCGCCGCGCTCCAGCCGGCGCTCATCAGGAGCGGGAAGAACGCGAGGACGACGGCCAGCGCGGTCAGACCGCCGAAGAGCGTGCCCCGCAGGGAGTGGTCCGCGAGGCGGCCGCCGAGGAGGTTGCCCGCGGTGGCGCCGACGCCGAAGAGGGCGAGCAGCAGCGTGACGCTGGACTCCGCGTAGCCCGCCGCGTCCGTGAGCATCGGCGTGATGTAGCTGTACGCGGCGAACAGTGCGCCGAAGCCCGCGACCGTCGTACCGAGCGCGAGCCAGACCGGGACGCTGCCGAGCGCCCGCAGTTCGCCGCGCAGGCCGACCGCGTCGCCGTGACCGTGGTCGGCGGGGACCAGCAGGGCGAGCGCGGCGATGGCGGCGATGCCGATCGCGCTGACCGCGAGGAACGTGGCGCGCCAGCCGAGCTGCTGCCCCATCGCCGTGGCGACGGGCACGCCGACGATGTTGGCGACGGTGAGGCCGAGGAACATCAGGGACACCGAGCGGGCCTTGCGCTCCGGGGCGACGAGCCCGGTGGCGACGACGGCGCCGACGCCGAAGAAGGCGCCGTGCGGCAGTCCGCTGAGGAAGCGGGCGGCCATCAGCCAGTGGTAGTCGGGCGCGGCGGCCGACAGGGCGTTGCCCGCGACGAACAGCACCATCAGGCCGATCAGCACGCGGCGGCGCGGCAGCTTCGCGGTGACGGCGGCGAGCAGCGGGGCGCCGATGACGACGCCGAGCGCGTACGCGGAGACGAGGTGTCCCGCGGTCGGGATGGATATGTGCAGGTCGTCCGCGACATTGGGCAGCAGGCCCATCATCACGAACTCGGTCGTGCCGATGCCGAAGGCGCCCACGGCGAGGGCGAGCAGGGCCAGAGGCATGGGGAGGTACCTTCCACGGAAGCAGGGGGAATCCATAAGTTTACGTACGGAACAAAGCCCCCCGCGCCAGGTATTCCGTGGGCTCGCGACGCCCTCGGCGGCGCGCTACTCGGAGAGCTCGACCCGCGCCGCGATCGGCAGATGGTCGCTGTTCGTCTCCGGCAGCGTCCAGGAGGAGACCGGCTCGACGCCCTTGACCATGATCTGGTCGATGCGCGCCATCGGGAACGACGCGGGCCAGCTGAAGCCGAACCCGTTGCCCGCCGCGCCCTGCGTGGACCGCATCTGCGCGGTGACGGCGTTCAGCGCGCGGTCGTTCATCGTGCCGTTGAGGTCGCCGAGCAGGATGACCTTGCCGAGCTTCTCGTCGGCGATGGCCTCACCGAGCGCGTCGGCGCTGTCGTCGCGCTGGTTGGCGGTGAAGCCCGCGTCGAGCTTCACGCGGACCGAGGGCAGGTGCGCCACGTAGACGGCGACCTCGCCCTTGGGGGTGTTGACCGTCGCCCGCAGCGCGCGGACCCAGCCCAGCTTGATGTCCACGGGCTTGGTGTCGGTCAGCGGGTACTTGCTCCACAGGCCGACCGTGCCCTTGACCGAGTGGTACTTGTAGGTGCCCGCCAGCGCCTTCTCGTACGTCGGGACGGCGTCCGCGGTGAGTTCCTCGAGGGCGATGACGTCGGCGCCGGACGCGGCGACGTCCTGGGCCGTGCCGGTCGGGTCGGTGTTCTCCGCGTTCACGTTGTGCGTGGCCACGGTCAGATCGCCGCCGGTGCCGGACTTGTCGGTGATCAGGCCGCCGAACTGGTTGACCCAGATGACCGCGGGCAGCAGCACCGCGATCAGGGCGGTCGCGGACTTGCGCACCAGGCCGATGACGATCAGCACCGGGACGAAGACGCCGAGCCAGGGCAGGAAGGTCTCGGTCAGGCTGCCGAGGTTGCCGATGTTGTTCGGGATCTGCGCGTGGAAGAGCATCACCAGGGCGAGCAGGATCGCGGCCCCCGCGGTGACGAGGCCGCGCCGCCAGATGCCGGGATCGCCGCGCCAGCCGTCGATCAGGCGCCGGAACCGGGACCCCGGACGCTCGGGCCCCGAGCCGTCGCTGCCCGTCTCCGTCATATACGCCTGCGCCATGCTCTCGTCGCCTCACTGCCTGCCGTGCACACCGTCTGCCCCGCCCCTGAAACCCTAGGCGATGATCGGGTGCGTCCCTGCCGTCCGCGACGGCCGTACTGGCACGAGGACGAACAAGGCGGCTCGGCGGGTTCCTGACGGGCCCGGCGCGAGCGGTCTCTGTGACGAAATGCGCACAACTCCGGACCAGCGGCTCAGGGCGCGCCGCTCACCGCCGCGCCTGCGGTCGCAGCCCTTCGAGGACGCTGTCGACGATCTGTTCCGCGAGGTCGTCGTCGAGCGGCGCGTCGGGGCGCATCACGGTGCGCAGCAGCATGGGCCCGACGAACAGGTCGTTGGCCATCTCGATGTCGACGTCCGCGCGCAGCTCGCCGTTGGCGGCGCCCCGCCGCAGCACCTCGACCATGGTGCGGCGGCGGGGGTCGATGACCGTGGCGTGATAGGCGTCCCACAGCTTGGGCAGGGCCTTCATCTGCGCGAAGACGTTGTGCAGCAGGGCCGACGAGCGCATGTTGAGGCCGCGTCTGCGCAGGCTCTCCAGGAGGAGGACCATGTCGTCGCGCATCGAGGTGCCCGGCAGTTCGGGGTCCTGCTCCTCGAAGACGCGCAGGACGTCGACGAAGAGCGCCTCCTTGCCGTCCCAGCGCCGGTAGATGGTGGCCTTGCCGACGCCCGCGGTGCGGGCGATCCGCTCGATGGACAGCTCCGTCAGCGGCACCCCGTCCTCCAGGAGCCGCACCACGCCCTCGATGATCGCCTGCTCCACGGCCTCACTCCTGGGGCGCCCCCGGACACCCTTGGTGGCGTGTGCTGCCTTGGCGGTGTGGACCACGTCATCTCCGTCTCTCAGCGGGGCCTGCCGGGCCGATTCTCCCTCAGCGCCCCGCGGCGCCCACCGGCTCGGGCTTCTCCTCCGCCGTCTCGGGCTTGGGCGTACGCCCCGGCAGGAACAGGAAGACGATCACCGAGCCGATCAGTGCGACGCCCGCGCCGCACAGCGCGGTGACGTGCATGGCGTGCAGGAAGGAGTCGTTGGCGGCGCTCACCAGGGGCTCGCCGCGGGGGCCGAGCCTGGCCGCGACGCCGAGCGTCGCCTCGATGGACTCGCCCGCGGCGTGCCGGGCCCCCGCGGGCAGCAGGACCAGCTTGTCCTCGACGCCGTTGCGGTACGCCGTGGAGAGCACCGAGCCGAGGACCGCGATGCCGAGGGCGCCGCCGACCTGCCGGAAGGTGTTGCTGAGCGCGGACGCGGAGCCGGCCTTCTCGCGCGGCAGGGCCTGCATGATGACGACGCTGGTCGGGGTCATGATGTGCGCCATGCCCGCGCCCATCAGGAAGAAGATGACCTCCAGGATCCAGATCGGCGTATCGGCCTCCAGGAAGGCGAAGGACGCCAGGGTCGCCATCACCAGGAGCAGCCCGCCGGTGCACACGGCACGGACGCCGAAGCGGTCGACGACGAGCCGGGTGCGCGGCGCGAAGATCAGCTGGGCGGCGGCGAGCGGCAGCAGCAGCAGACCGGTCTGCAGCGGCGAGTAGCCGCGCACGCTCTGCGTGTAGAAGACCGAGAAGAAGGTCACGCCCATCAGCGCGAAGAAGACGAGCGCGATGGCGCTGATCGCCGCGGAGAAGATCCGGTTCTTGAAGTACGAGATGTCGATGGACGGGTGGTCGCTGCGCTTCTCGTACAGCACGAAGCCGATGAGTACGACGAGGCCCGCACCAGCGGTGGCGAGGACGGCCGGGTCGGTGAAGTCGGCGAGCTGGCCGCCCTTGATGATGCCGTAGACGAGCAGGACGAGACCGACGACGGAGAGCGCGACGCCGACCAGGTCGATGCGGCCCGGCCTGGGGTCGCGGGAGTCGGGCACCAGCCACATCATCAGCGCGAACGCGATCAGCACGATCGGTACGTTGATGAGGAAGACCGAGCCCCACCAGAAGTGGTCGAGCAGCACACCGCCGGTGATGGGGCCGATCGCGATGGCGAGGCCGACGCCGCCCGCCCAGATGCCGATGGCCTTGGGCTGCTCCTCGCGTTCGAAGACGTTCATCAGGATGGCGAGGGTGGCGGGCATCACGAAGGCCGCACCGAGCCCCATCAGCGCGCGGAACGCGATGAGCTGGAGGGGCGATCCGGACGCCGCGGCGAGCGCCGAGCCGACGCCGAAGACGACGAGGCCGCCGAGCAGGACCTTCTTGCGGCCGAGCCGGTCGCCGAGCAGTCCCGCGGTGAACAGGAGGCCCGCGAAGACGAGCGTGTAGGCGTTGATGGCCCATTCGATCTCGCCCTGGGTGGCGCCGAGGCCGGTGGGTTCCGGGGTCGAGATCGTCTTGATGGCGACGTTCAGGATCGAGTTGTCGAGCACCACGATCAGCAGGCTGAGCATCAGCACCCCGAGGATCACCCAGCGACGCCGGTGGACGGCCTCGGGTATGCGGGGTGGAGCGGGTACGGCGGGAGTTGACATGACGTCCAGCCTAGAACCATTTCGATACG
Organism: Streptomyces sp. NPDC059002; assembly: GCF_042740435.1. Taxonomy (NCBI): domain Bacteria; kingdom Bacillati; phylum Actinomycetota; class Actinomycetes; order Kitasatosporales; family Streptomycetaceae; genus Streptomyces; species Streptomyces sp. NPDC059002. Next base: position 13,048 of record NZ_JBHYJI010000088.1, read on the forward strand.
ATACCGTCTCGTATTGGAAAGACTTTACTCGGCCCGTACGAGGACATGGCCCGCCCTCGGGCCGTACGCGGGAGTGGCCCGGCTTACCGGCGGACGCACTAGCCCCGGAGCGGTACGTGATGCCACCATGGAAGGGATCCGGGGACGCCGTCAGGGCGCCTCGAGATGACAGAAGGAGCCGTTGCGATGACGCAGCTTTCGGCTGCCCAGAAGAGCGCCGACGCCCCCCAGAGCCCCGACAGCAGCAAGGCGCTGTACGGCGGCAAGGGCACCCGGCGCATCACCGTGCGCGACATCACCGCCGCCAAGGAGCGCGGCGAGAAGTGGCCCATGCTCACCGCCTACGACGCGATGACCGCATCCGTCTTCGACGAGGCGGGCATCCCCGTCATGCTCGTCGGCGACTCCGCGGGCAACTGCCACCTCGGGTACGAGACCACCGTGCCCGTCACCCTCGACGAGATGACCATGCTGTCCGCCGCGGTCGTACGGGGCACATCGCGCGCCCTGATCGTCGGCGACCTGCCGTTCGGCTCCTACCAGGAAGGACCCGTCCAGGCGCTCCGCTCGGCCACCCGCCTGGTGAAGGACGCGGGCGTCGGCGCGGTCAAGCTGGAGGGCGGCGAACGCTCCCTGGCCCAGACCGAGTTGCTCGTCCAGTCCGGCATCCCCGTCATGTCCCACCTCGGCCTCACCCCGCAGTCCGTGAACACCATGGGCTACCGCGTACAGGGCCGCGGCGACGAGGCCGCCCACCGGCTCCTCCACGACGCCAAGGCCGCGCAGGACGCGGGCGCCTTCGCGGTCGTCCTCGAACTCGTCCCCGAGGAACTCGCCGCCGAGGTCACCCGCTCCCTGCACATCCCGACCGTCGGCATCGGGGCGGGCGCCGCGTGCGACGCGCAGGTCCTCGTCTGGACCGACATGCTCGGCCTCACCGGCGGAAAGATGCCGCGCTTCGTCAAGCAGTACGCCGATCTGCGCGGCGTCATGTCCGACGCGGCGAAGGCGTTCGCCGAGGACGTGGTGGGCGGGGCGTTCCCCGCACCGGAACACGCCGTCCACTGAGGCCTGGGCGGCGCCTGGACCATGACCGGGCGCCGCCCACCCGAGACCATCGCGGCACCACTGACAGCCCGTCGATTCCCCCGTCGACGGGCTGTCGGCCGTCGCCCCCCCCTGTCCCGCCGCTCCGCGGCGGAATCACCCCCACCCACCCACCCACCCACCCGATTACCCGGCACCGGGCGGGATTTCCCGGGGGGCCGCGGCGGGGCGGCTAGGGGGGCGCCCGACGGGCCCAGGCAGCCCCCACCCCTCGGTGCGGAGATTGGGTGGGCGGGTGGGAATGATCCGCCGCGGAGCGGCGGGACAGGACCGCCCCCTCCGGCCCGCAGGCGGGAGACAGCCCACCCCCACAGAAGACCCACCCGCGCCCCCGGCGACGACCCCTGTCGGCAGGCTGTCGGTGGTTTGTCGGTGGGGGATGGCACCTTGGTCCGCATGACGCGAATCGACAAGAACCCCGGCGGCGCAGCGAGTGCCGTCACCGTAAGGGGACTGGTCAAGCACTACGGCGAGACCAAGGCACTGGACGGCGTGGACCTCGACGTGCGCGAGGGCACCGTCCTCGGCGTGCTCGGGCCCAACGGCGCCGGCAAGACGACCCTCGTACGCTGCCTGTCCACTCTCATCACCCCGGACTCGGGCACGGCGTTCGTCGCCGGGTACGACGTACTGAGCCAGCCCCGGCAGCTGCGCCGGGTGATAGGCCTGACCGGCCAGTACGCATCGGTGGACGAGAAGCTCTCCGGCCGGGAGAACCTGTACATGATCGGGCGGCTGCTCGACCTGCCCCGCAAGGAGGCCAGGTCCCGGGCGGACGGCCTGCTGGAGCGGTTCTCGCTGACGGAAGCGGCCAAGCGCCCGGCGAACACGTACTCCGGCGGCATGCGCCGCCGTCTCGACCTCGCGGCGTCGATGATCGGCAGCCCGGCCGTCCTGTATCTGGACGAGCCGACGACCGGTCTCGACCCCCGTACCCGCAACGAGGTGTGGGGAGAGGTCAAGCGCATGGTCTCGGACGGTGTGACCGTGCTGCTCACCACCCAGTACATGGAGGAGGCCGAGCAGCTGGCCTCCGAGCTGACCGTGATCGACCGCGGCAAGGTCATCGCGAACGGCGGCATCGACGAGCTGAAGGCGAAGGTCGGCGGCCGCACCCTGCGGGTCCGCCCGGCCGACCCGCTGGAGCTGCGCCCGCTGGCGAACGCGCTCGACGACCTGGGTCTCACGGGCATCGCCACGTCCACCGTGGACGCCGAGTCCGGCACGGTCCTGGTGCCGATCCTCAGCGACGAGCAGCTGACGGCCGTGGTCGGCGCGGTCACCGCGCGCGGCATCACGATCGGCTCGATATCCACCGAACTGCCCAGCCTGGACGAGGTGTTCCTGTCGATCACCGGCCAGAAGGCCAGTGCTCCGCAGGACGCGCGTCCCACCGAACTCGAGGAGGTCGCCGTATGAGCGCCACCACTGTCACGGCCCCCCTCGTGAAGGGTCAGGCCGACGCCCGCATCGGGCTGCGCGCCCATGTGCGCCACACCGGCGCCCTGGTGCACCGCAATCTGCTGTGGATCCGCCGGGACCCGGAGCTGATGTTCGACGCGGTCATGATGCCGATCATCTTCACGCTCCTGTTCGTGTACGTCTTCGGCGGCTCCATCGGCCAGTCGCTGGGCGGCGGTCAGGACCAGTACGTGCAGTACGTGGTCCCGGGCATGATGGCGATGATGAGCATGAACATCGCCATGGCCGTCGGCACCGGCTTCAACCAGGACTTCCAGACCGGTGTGATGGACCGCTTCCGCACGCTGCCGATCGGCCAGGGCTCGGTCCTGTTCGCCAAGATCGTGGTGGAGCTGATGCGGCTGCTCATCGCGACGACGATCATGATGATCGTCGGTGTGCTGGTGGGCTTCGACATCACCAACTGGCTCGGTCTGCTCGCCACCATCGGCCTCACCGCGCTCTTCGGCACATCCATCATGTGGATCTTCCTGGTGCTCGGTGTTGTGATGAAGAGCGCCCAGTCCGTGCAGGCGATGGGCTTCCTGGTCCTGATGCCGCTGCAGTTCGGTTCGTCGATCTTCGCGCCGACGCAGTCGATGCCGGGCTGGCTGCAGGGCTTCACCGACTACAACCCGCTGTCCTCGCTCGCGGACTCCGCGCGCGGTCTGATGGTCGGCGGCCCGGTCGCCCACGACGTGTGGGTGACGGTCGGCTGGTCGGTGGCGCTCACCCTGGTGATGGCGCCCATCGCGATCCACAAGTTCCGCACGAAGAGCTGATCAGCCGGTGTGCGGGGTGCACAGGGCGGTGGCCTCGCCGACGGTGAGGTCACCGCCCTGTGCGTACGCCGCCTCGTACCGTTCGTCGCCGAGCGCGGCGCGGGCGAGGCTTTCGGCGGCGTCCCAGATGTGCCGCTCGGACGCGTTCGAGTAGTGGCCCGGCGGCAGTTCGCGGTCGGCGACCGCCATGATCCGCGCGGCGTCCCCGGCCCGGCTGCCGCCGTCCAGCGCGGCCAGTGCGTGGGCGGCGATCCGCAGCTGGACGGAGACGCCCTGCGGGGCGACCATCAGCGCCAGCGAATCGCTGACCTTCAGCAAGGCCTCGGGCGTCCGGGCGAGACAGTCGGCGGGGCGCCCGTCCAGGGTGTCGAGCCAGCCCTCGATGCCGAGCACGAATCCGTCGAAGACGGCGTAGCCAACCACGCTGAACTCCGCGCGCAGCAGCGCGAGTTGTTCGCGCGCCTCGGCGATGCGTCCGATGCGGCCGAGCCCGTTGGCCAGGAAGAGCCGGGCGGCGGGCACCGCCTCGCCGGTGGACGCGCGGCCGCTGTTGGCCAGGACCTCCCGCAGCAGCGCCTCGCCCCGCTCGAACTCGTCCAGTTCCATCAGGGTCGAGCCGAGGCGGGCCCGCAGGACGGCGACCTGCGCCTGGGCGCCGAGCTGTTCGGCGTGCTCCGCGGCCGCCTTGAAGTCCTCGGCGGCGCGGGCGAGTTCGCCGCGTTTCTCGTACGATTCGCCGCGCGCCGAGAGCGCCTCCGCGGTGCCCCATACGTCGCCGAGCCGCTGGAAGCCGCGCAGGGCCTCGTCCGCGTCGTGGCTCGCGTCGCCCGCCCAGTCGCCGCGGTTGGCGAGGATGTTGGCGCGCATCTGCAGGGCGCCCGCGAGTTCCCATTCGTAGCCGTACGCACGGCAGGCGTTGACGGTCTCGTCGAGGGTGGCGCGCAGCAGGTCCACGTCGCCGCCGAGCATCACGGCGAAGAACCACAGGTTGCCCGGCGTGCGGCAGGTCTGCGGAAGTCCGGGGCGGTACACGTCCCTGATGCCGCGCACCCGTTCCTCGGCCTCCGCCGTCTGCCATTCCTCGATGTCCATGTCCATGCAGGAGAGATGGAGCAGGTGTGCGCCGCGGCGCGCCTCTTCGAGGATGTCGGGGGCCATCGGCGGGGGCGTCGCCGTGCACGGCTCGTGCAGCGGGGGCGCGGGGGCGACGGGCGGGGCGAAGGGATCGGGGCCGAGCGCGATGACCTCGCGCACCCAGTGCCGGGTCTCCAGGCGCAGACCGCGTATCTGCCAGTACCAGGCCAGGGACAGGACGAGGCAGAGCGCCTCGTGTTCGTCGCGGGCGGCCACGGCGTGCCGCAGGGCGGTGCGCAGATTCTCGTACTCGGTCTCCAGGCGTTCGACGGCGGCGAACTGTCCGTGGCCGCGCAGCTCGGGGTCGGTGGTCCTGGCGACCTCGCGGTAGTGCACGAGGTGCGCCCGTTCCGTGCGGGCCCGGTCCCCCGCCTCGTCGAGCCGCTCGCCCGCGTACTCGGCGACGGTCTCAAGAAGGCGGTAGCGCATGCCCGCGTCGGACACCGGCGAAGGGGCGGCGATGACAAGGGACTTGTCGACGAGGGAGCCGAGCGGCTCCGCGACGTCGTGGGCGGTGCCGGCGGCCGCGCAGACCGCCTCGGCCGCCGCGAGGTCGCAGCCGCCCGCGAACACCGAGAGCCGTCGCAGGACGGCGCGTTCGGCCTCGTCGAGCAGGTCCCAGGACCAGTCGACGACGGCGCGCAGGGTCTGCTGGCGGGGCAGCACCGTGCGGGCGCCGCTGGTGAGCAGGCGGAAGCGGTCGTCGAGGCGGTCGGCTATCTGGCGCAGGGTGAGCATCCGCAGCCGGGCGGCGGCCAGTTCGATGGCGAGCGGCAGACCGTCCAGGCGGCGGCAGATCTCGGCGGCGGCGGGCAGGTCGTCGTCGACGCCGAACCCCGGCTTCGCGGCGGCCCCGCGCTCGGCGAGCAGCCGCAGCGCCACCGGTTCGGGCAGCGGCTCGACGGGGCGCAGCAGCTCGCCGGGTACGCCGAGGGGTTCGCGGCTCGTCGCGAGGACCGTCAACTGCGGGCAGCGGGCGAGGAGTTCGTCGGCGAGGCGGGCCGCGGCCTCGATGACGTGCTCGCAGTTGTCGAGGATGATCAGCATCCGGCGGTCGGCGCAGTGCTCCACGAGGCGTACGACGGGGTCCTCGCCGTGCCGCTCCGACAGGACCCGCATCTCCTCGGCGCCCGCGCCGCGCAGCACGGTCTCGCGGGCGCCGAGCGCGGTGAGCACGGCCTCCGGCACGGCGGCCGGATCGTCGACCGGCGCGAGTTCGGCCAGCCACACGCCGTCGGGCAGCTCCCCCGCCATGCCCTCGGCGGCCTCCTGCGAGAGGCGCGTCTTCCCTGCCCCGCCGGGCCCGAGCAGCGTCACGAGCCTGGCCCGCCCGAGATCGCCCCTGATCTCCCCGATGTCGCTCTCCCTGCCGACGAAGGAGGTCAGCCGGGCGCGCAGGTTGCCGGGCCTGCGCGGGGCGGTCCTGGGCCCGGCGGGTGCGGGTCCGGCGGGGAGTGTGCCCGCCCCCGCGGGGGTGTCGCCGTGCAGCAAGTCCTGGTGCAGGGCGCGGAGTTCCGGTCCGGGGTCCGTCCCGAGGCGGTCGGCGAGGGCCCGGCGTATGCCCTCGTACGCGGCGAGCGCCTCGGCCGGGCGGCCCGCGTCGCGCAGCGCGCGCAGCCGCAGCGCCTGGAGCGGCTCGTCCAGCGGATGGCCGTCGCACAGCGCGGTCAGCTCGGGCAGCGCCTGCTCGGCCGCGCCGAGGCGGAGCAGCGCCGTCGCCCTCGCACGCTGGGCGTCGAGGTGGCGGGCCTGCAGGCGCGCGGCGTCCGCGGCGCGTTCGGGCAGGTCGGGGAGGGCTTCACCGGTCCACAGGGCGAGCGCGTCGCCCAGGACGGCAGCCGCCTTGACCGCGTCGCCGTCCGCCAGCGCCCCGCTGCCCTCGGTCACAAGCCGCTCGAAGCGGAACACGTCCACGTCGTCGGGGTCCACGCACAGCCGGTAGCCGCCGTCCGCCGAGGCGACGGCGTCCGCGCCGAGGGCCCTGCGGAGCCGGCCCGCAAGGGCTTGCAGGGCGCCCGTCGCGTCGGCGGGCGGGTCGGCGGCCCAGACGCCGTCGACCAGCACCGGAGCGGACACGGTGCGGCCCGCGTGCAGGGCGAGCACCGTCAGGAGGGCGCGCAGGCGGGCGCCGCCGACCGGCAGGGTGGTGCCGTCGGGGCGCAGGGCCTGGGTCGTACCGAGAACGCGGTAGCGCACGGCTCCATTGTCCCCGCCCGCGCCGCGCCCCACGTCCACGCCCCCGTACCCCGCCACGTCCACCGCCTGCTCCTGCCCCGTCCCGTCCCGCGCACGACGCCCCTCAGGACGCCCCTTCCTCCCCCGGCTCCGTCACCTCTAGCTCCACCAGCACCCCGGTCTCTCCCCTGTGGTACCCCGGCCCCGCCGAGGTCCGTGAGAGTTCTTCCGCCTGGAACCACTTCGGGCAGAGCTCGACCGGACGCAGCCAGCGTTCGCCGGGCACCGGCTCGTACGTCCGTGAGCCCTCGCTCGTCTCCGCGAAGCCCTGGGTGACCACGTGGATGGCGCGGACCGTGCCGACCGTGTCCGGCCAGCGGCCGCCGTGCCGTTCGACGGAGAGCAGGCCCGTGAGCCCGGCCCGCCCGGGCCAGGGGCGCGCCCGGTTCCACGGGACCGTCACCCCGTGCGCCCGTACGACCGACGGCTCCACGGCGTCCTCGAAATCCTCGCCCTCGTCCTCGTAGGCCCCCTCGTCCTCCTCCGACCACTCCCCCGGCAGGGAGTCGAGCGCCACCACCGCCCCCTCGATCGTGCTGAACTCCGCCTCCCACTCCTGCACGCCCTCCGTCTGGACGAGCAGCGGCCACGCCACCTCGTCCCCCACCGCGAACGGCGTCCCGCAGCACTCCATCTGCCAGTCCGCGTACAGCACCTGCCACACCCTGCTCGCCGTCATGGCATCCAGCCTCCCCGGAACTCGGGGCGCAGTGCGAGACGTTTTCGGCGTACGCCCGGTACGGTCGGGCACGCCCGGCCTTCGGACCCCAGGAGCACCGCCCCATGAGCACCGCCCCCATCCGCAGCAGCGACCGGCGGATCAGCCCCGTCTTCCTCGGGATCGCCGCCGTCACGGCGGTCTCCGGCTGGGCCGCCTGGACCGGTTTCGCGGACAATCCCGGTGTCGCGGTCTTCCTCTTCGTGACGGCCGCCTGGATCGTCTCGCTCTGTCTGCACGAGTACGCGCACGCGCGCACGGCCCTGCACAGCGGCGACATCTCCATCGGCGCGAAGGGGTACTTGACGCTGAACCCGCTCAAGTACACGCACGCGCTCCTGAGCATCGTGCTGCCCGTGCTGTTCGTGATCATGGGCGGCATCGGTCTGCCCGGCGGCGCGGTCTTCATCGAGCGGGGGCGGATCAGGGGCCGGTGGAAGCACAGCCTGATCTCGGCGGCGGGCCCGCTGACGAACGTGCTGTTCGCGGTCGTGTGCACCGCGCCGTTCTGGCTGGACGCCCTCGACGGCGTCCCGGACGCGTTCCGCTACGCGCTCGCGTTCCTCGCGCTGCTCCAGGTGACGGCGGCGATCCTGAACTTCCTGCCCATCCCGGGCCTGGACGGGTACGGCGTCATCGAGCCCTGGCTGTCGTACAAGATCCGCCGCCAGGTGGAGCCGTTCGCGCCGTTCGGGCTGATCGCGGTCTTCGCCTTCCTGTGGATCCCGGCGGTCAACCACGTGTTCTTCGACGCGATCGACGCGATCCTGCGGGGCCTCGGCGTCAGCGAGTGGGACAGCTACTGGGGTCAGAAGCTGTACCGGTTCTGGGACGGCCCCGCGGAGGTCCCGCCGCCGCTCAACCGGTGATCGGGCCCGCGGCGGCCCGCCGCGCCTTCTCCTTGCGCAGGTAGAACCACGCCATGTTCGAGGAGAGCCCCGCGAGCAGCACCCACACGATGCCGAGGAAGCTGCCCCGGGCGAAGGAGATCACGGCCGCGGCGACGGCGAGCGCGCAGACCACGAGGGCGTACAGAGCGAGGCGGGGCATGGGGGTCGGCTCCTGTCGGATTCCGGCGTTGTCGTACACCGACCAGTGTCCCCCATGCCCTGCCCCGCACCGCACGTGGCTAGATGTCCGTGACGCGCAGCCCCGCGTGCGCCTTGTAGCGGCGGTTGACGGAGATCAGGTTGGCGACCAGGGACTCGACCTGGTGGGCGCCCCGCAGCCGTCCCGCGAAGACGCCCCGCATGCCGGGGATGCGGGCGGCCAGCGCCTGCACCACGTCGGTGTCGGCGCGGCTCTCGCCGAGGACCATGACGTCGGTGTCGATCTCCTCGACGGACGCGTCCTGGAGCAGCACCGCCGACAGGTGGTGGAAGGCGGCGGTGACCCGGGAGTCCGGCAGCAGGGCGGCGGCCTGCTCGGCGGCGCTGCCCTCCTCAGGCTTGAGGGCGTACGCGCCCTTCTTGTCGAAGCCGAGCGGGTTGACGCAGTCGACGACGAGCTTGCCGCTCAGTTCCTCGCGCAGGGACTCCAGGGTCTTGCCGTGGCCCTCCCACGGCACGGCGACGATCACGATGTCGCTGCGCCGCGCGCACTCCGCGTTGTCGGCGCCCTCGACGCCGGGGCCGAGCTCGTCGGCGGCGGCCTGGGCCCGCTCCGCCGCGCGGGAGCCGATGATCACCTTCTGTCCTGCGCGGGCGAGCCGGTAGGCGAGGCCGCGGCCCTGGTCGCCGGTGCCGCCGAGCACGCCGACGACGAGGCCGGACACGTCGGGCAGGTCCCAGGGGTCCTTGGCGGGGGCCTTCGCGGGGGCGTTCTGCGCACTGTCTGTAGAGGTCATGGCGTCGACCTTACTCACCCGTAGCGACGCCTGCTCAGGCCAGTTCCCGTACCGGTATGCGCCGGAAGGTGAGGGTCTCGTACGCGCTGAAGTCGCCCGTCTCGTAGAGCAGTCCGACGGTGTCGGCGTCGAGTCGTACGAGATCGGAGTAGGCGGCGGGCAGCCCGTCGACGGTGTGCGCGGTCCCCCAGGTGATGCCGCCGTCGTGGCTGCGGCGGACGGTCATCAGGGCGCGGAAGGCGGGGTCGGCGGGGCCCGAGAAGAGGAGCACGTCGGGGTCGCGGAGCTGCAGGACGCTGCCCTCGACGACGGGTCCGGTGAGGCAGGCCTGCGGCCGGAAGGGTTTCACCAGGCGCCGGCCGCCGTCGGTGGAGTGGGCGTCGGCGCGGTTGCCGGGTGCCGGGGAGTCGTTGCGGGTGTTGAAGTAGAGGCGCCCGTCGGGGAGTTCGGCCGCGGTGGTCTCGTTCACGTTGATGTAGCCGTTGATGTTGTCGTCGATGTAGCCGATGCGCCAGGTCGTGCCGTCGTCGTCGCTGAGCAGGCAGTGGCCGCCGTTGTAGCGGCCCTCGGTGCCGGTGTCCGTTCCGGTGGGCGGCAGGGAGTGGTTGGCGGGGATCACCACACGTCCCGTGGTCAGCTGCAGGGCGTGCCCCGGCGTGGTCGCGTACCACCGCCAACTCGCCTTCTTCACCTGCCCGGTGATCTCGCGCGGCACCGACCAGGTGAGCCCGTCGTCGTCGCTGTGCTGCACCCAGACGCGGCGCCCGTCGGCGGCGGACACCGTGCCGCGCCGGATGGCCTCCTCGGTGGCCGCGGCGGCGTTCCTGACGTGGACGAGCAGGACGCGTCCGGTGTCCAGGACGACGGGGGCGGGGTTGCCCGCGAGGTCGGCGCCGTTCTTGCCGACGATCTGGAGCGGGCCCCAGGTGCGGCCGCCGTCGGCGGAGCGCTTGAGGACGACGTCGATGTTGCCGAAGTCCTCCCGGGAGCCGACGCGGCCCTCGCAGAAGGCGAGGACGGTGCCCGCCGACGTCGTCACGACGGCGGGGATGCGGAAGCTCGCATACCCCTCGCGGCCCGCACGGAAGGGAACAGATGTCTCAGCAGTCATCCCCCGCCCTTCCCCGCTGCGGGGGAATTCCCGGTGAACTCCCGGTCACGAGTGGCCCGTTCGGGCAGGATGCGACGCCATGGACGCCGTACGGGTCGCGCTGCTGCGCGAAGTGCTCGCCGGGACCGAGTGGCCCGGCGCCACCCGCCGCTTCGCGGGGACGCTGCGCTCCTCGGTGGTGCCGCACGGCGGCGGACTGCTCCTCGTGGGCACCGAGGCGTACGAGCCGTGGCACATGGCGGCGCACCTGGTGGACGAGGCGGCCTGGTCGGGCACCCCGGAGCTGACCCCGACGCTCGTACGGCACCGGGTGCTGCCCGGCGATCCCGCGCATCTGTCGACCGGGCTCGGCCGGATCGAGGCCGCGCGGCGCGGCGAGACGCTCCTCGTCGTGGCGCCGGACGCGCCGGACCCCGAGCTGCTCTCGCGCGTGCACGACGCACGGCGGGCGGGGGCGACGGTGCTCGCGCTCGGCTCGGGCGACCGGGACCTGGACGCGCTCTCGCACGAGGCGCTCGCCGTGCCGGACGACACCGACCTCGACCTCGACACGGTCCAGCACCTGGTGAGCGCGGCGACCGGGGAGAACGCGCTCCCCGCGGCCCGCACCCGGCACCGCTTCCGCGACCGGCTCTCCCGGCTCGCCGACCAGCTGACGTCACCGCCGCCCACGCGGTGGTGAAAATTGAGTTGCCCCGGGTCGGCACCGGCGCTGAGCATGGCTTCTCGTGCCTCTCTCCGCGATACTGCCCGATCTCTCCCCCTGGCGATCCACCCGTGACTTCCGGTTGCTGTGGGTGCAGGGTCTCGTCACCACGTTCGGCAGCTTCATGGCGCTCGTCGCCCTGCCGCTGCAGATCAAGGACCTGACGGACTCGCCGGTCGCCGTCGGTGCGATGGGCGCGGTGGAGCTGGTGCCGCTGATCGTCTTCGGTCTGTACGGGGGCGCGCTCGCGGACGCCGTGGACCGGCGCAAGGTGATCATGCTCACCGAGGCGGGCCTCGGCCTCCTCGCGGTCGTCCTTCTCGTGAACGCGCTGCTGCCCGAGCCGCTCCTGTGGCCGCTGTACGTGGTCGCGGCCGGTGTCTCCGCGCTCGCCGGTCTGCAGCGGCCCGCCCTCGACTCGCTGATGGCGCGGATCGTGCCGCACGACCAGCTGACGGCCGCCGCCGCCCTGAACTCGCTGCGCTGGAACGTGGGCGCCATCGCGGCCCCCTCCCTCGCGGGCCTGGTCGTGGCGTACGCGGGTCATGCGTCGGCGTACGCGATCACGGCCGCCACCTTCACGGTCTCGGTCGTGCTGTGCACCCGCCTGTCCCCGGCGCCCGCCGCGCACGACGCGGAGAAGCCGTCCCTGAAGGGCCTGGCGGAGGGCGCGCGGTACGCGTGGTCGCGGCCCGTGCTGCTCGGCACGTACGCGATCGACATGGCCGCGATGTTCTTCGCCTTCCCCAACACGATCTTCCCGTTCCTCGCGGACGACCTGGACGCGAAGTGGGCGCTCGGCCTGATGTACGCGGCGGGGGCGGTCGGTTCGCTGCTTCTCAGCCTCACCAGCGGCTGGACCTCACGGGTGCGCAGGCACGGCCTTCTCGTGGTGTTCGGCGCGGCGGGCTGGGGTCTCGCCATCACGGCGGCGGGCTGGTTCTCGAACGTGTGGGTGGTCCTGGTCTGCCTCGCGCTCGCGGGCGCGGGCGACATGCTGAGCGGGCTCGGGCGCTCGACCATCTGGAACCAGACGATCCCGGACGAGCTGCGCGGCCGGCTCGCCGGAATCGAGGTCCTCTCCTACAGCGTGGGCCCGCAGCTCGGCCAGGTCCGCGCGGGCGCGGCGGCCGGCTGGACCGGCACCCGCTCCGCCATCTGGTCCGGCGGCCTCGCCTGCGTGGCCTCGGTGGGCATCCTCGCGGCGGCGCTGCCCCGCCTCGTCTCGTACGACGCGACGACGGATCCGGACGCGAGGCGGCGCAGGGAGCAGGGGCAGCCGGGTACCGAGGTCCCTACAGCGACCTGACGTCGCCGAGAGACGGGCGGGTGGGCGTCACGCCGCGAAGCGGCGAAAAGCCCCCGGCCCGCTCCGACCCGCACGGGTCATTCGTCCTCGCCCCGCGCGGTGCGGTCATGCCACCGAGGATCGTTCTCCCACTCAAGATTCCGCTCCGCAGCGGTCCGCATCGCATGCTCCGCGTCCTCGCGGGAGGCATAGGGCCCCATCCGGTCCTTGCCGGGGCAGTCGGGCCCCTCCTCGACCTTCTGGTGCTCCAGGCAGTAGTACCACTCGCCCGGCTTGCCGACCGTCCGCTTCTTGAACAGCGCCATGCCCCGCTCCTTCCGTCCCCGATCGGGTCCGTTCTCTCAGGCCATGCTGCCCCACGTCGGCTGGCTAGACTCGCTGGCATGTCTGGCCAGTCACTGCTCGTTCCAGGGGAGCTCTCCCCCATCCGTTCCGTACCCGGCAACATCAGGCGCCCGGAGTACGTGGGGAAACCCGCGCCGACCCCGTACACGGGGCCCGAGGTGCAGACCCCCGAGACCATCGAGCTGATGCGTACCGCGGGCCGCATCGCCGCTCGCGCCATGGAAGAGGCCGCGAAGCACATCGCGCCCGGTGTCACCACCGACGAGCTGGACCGCGTCGCGCACGAGTACATGTGCGACCACGGCGCCTACCCCTCGACGCTGGGCTACCGCGGCTTCCCGAAGTCGCTGTGCAGCTCGGTCAACGAGGTCATCTGCCACGGGATCCCCGACTCGACCGTCCTGAACGACGGCGACATCATCAACCTCGACGTCACGGCGTACATCGGCGGCGTGCACGGCGACAACAACGCCACGTACCTCGTCGGTGACGTCGACGAGGAGTCGAGGCTGCTCGTCGAGCGGACCCGCGAGTCGCTCAACCGCGCCATCAAGGCCGTCAAGCCCGGTCGGCAGATCAACATCATCGGCCGTGTCATCGAGTCGTACGCCAAGCGCTTCGGCTACGGAGTGGTGCGCGACTTCACCGGCCATGGCATCAACACGTCCTTCCACTCCGGCCTGATCGTCCCGCACTACGACAGCCCGCACGCCACGACCACGATCCAGCCCGGCATGACGTTCACGATCGAGCCGATGCTGACGCTCGGCACGTACGAGTACGACATGTGGGAGGACGGCTGGACCGTCGTCACCAAGGACAGGAAGCGGACCGCCCAGTTCGAGCACACGCTCGTGGTGACGGACACGGGGGCGGAGATCCTCACGCTGCCCTGAGGCCGCCCGCCGCCCTGAGGCCGCCGCCGCGAGGCCGCCGCCCCTGGGGGCCCGACGAAGATCCGGATCTGTTGAAGATCCGGATCTTTGTGGTTCCAGGGGCCGGGCAGGGGTAACTTTTTTACCGACAGGACGTCGGGAACCGGTTGACTTAGGTAAGCCTAACTTGCAAAGATCTGGCAGGGGTCGCACCGGTTCCCGCCACCCCGTCACTCCCCGGCTCCCCCTGGAGGTCCCTCATGGACACGCCGCTCACGCCCTTCTCGACGGTCATCCGCACCGCGTCGCACGAGCAGCACACCGAGGCCGAGACCTCGACCTTCATGAGCGACCTGCTCGGCGGCAGGCTCGGCGTCGACGCCTACACGCGCTACACGGAACAGCTGTGGTTCGTGTACCGCGCCCTGGAGGACGGCGCGCAGGCACTGCGCGACGACCCCGTCGCGGGCCCGTTCATACAGCCCGAGCTCCTGCGGGTCAGCGCCCTTGAGCGCGACCTCACGCACCTGCGCGGCGCGAACTGGCGCGAGGGCCTCACCCCGCTGCCCGCCACGGCGGCGTACGCGGCCCGGATCGAGGAGTGCGCCCGCACCTGGCCCGGCGGCTATGTCGCCCACCACTACACGCGCTACCTCGGCGACCTCTCCGGCGGCCAGATCATCCGCGGCAAGGCCGAACAGACCTGGGGCTTCGCACGCAAGGGCGACGGCGTGCGGTTCTACGTCTTCGAGGGGATCTCCAACCCGGCGGCGTTCAAGCGGGGGTATCGGGAGCTGCTCGACGGGATCGACGCGGTGGTGACGGACGAGTTGGAGAGGAAGCGGATGGTGGACGAGTGCAAGAACGCTTTCGCTTTGAATACGGCGGTCTTTGTTGAGCTTGGGGAAGAGTTTCCGCTCAGTGCCTGACGGGGCTGGTCTCGGGGGCTCTGCCCCCGGGCCCCCGCTCCTCAAACGCCGGAGGGGCTGAAACTTCCCGCCGGAGGGGCTGAAACTTCCCGCCGGAGCGGCTGAAAGCGAAGAGCCGGGTCCACGAC
>NZ_JBHYJI010000089.1:0-27729 GCF_042740435.1 Streptomyces sp. NPDC059002
TCGGGGTACCCCCGCGCCCGGTCTAGGTACTTCCCTGAGGGGGTGGGGGGGTGACCGTGGTCCCCCCGGCCGTCGGGGGGGGCCCCGCGGTGGGGCGCCGCCCGCTCCTGCTGGGCGCGCTGGCCCCGCTGCGGCCCGGCGCGCTCGGCCTGTTCGTGTTCGCCGAGGCGGCCGCGCTCGCCTGGGTCGCCGCCGACCGTGCGAGGCCGCCCGCGCCGCAGCCCGGGGACCATGCCTGGTTCCACAGCTCCGGTCCTGTCACGCAGCCCGACCCCGGGGTCGGCGTGCTCCTGGCGCTGGTCACGGTCGCCGTCTTTCTGCTGCTGCCGCTGCACACGGCGGCGGCGCGGCTCCTGCGGGGGCGGCGGGGGCGGGTGGCCCTGCCCGGGTTCCTCGCGGCCACGGTCGTCGCCGGTGCGGCCGTGTCGGTGCCGGTCGTGGCGCTGGCGACAGCCTTCTCCCCGGTCGGGGCGGCGCTGTGGCCCGCGGTCGGCGCGGACGCCGTGACGGCGCTGCGGCTGTATCTGCCGGCCGGGCTGCTGATCGCCGCCTGCGCCGGGGCGCCGTGGGTCACCGCGGGCGCCGAGGAATCCTCCCCAGGAAGGAAAACCGTTCCATGCTGAACCGCAGAAACCTCTTCAAGATGGCGGCCGTCGGCGGTGCCGCGGCCGTGCTGCCGTGGGAGCGCCTTTCGGCCAGTGCGTCGGCGAGCCCCGCGGCCGCGGCCGCCGCGGCTCCCACCGTGCCGTTCGCCCATGCGATGACGGTGCCGCGGGTGCTCGCGCCGGTCAGCCGTACCGCCTCGTCCGATCTGTACGAGATACGGATGAAGGAGGCCCAGGTCGAGATCGTCAAGGGCCTGCGGTCCACGGTGCGTACGTACGGCGGGACCTTCCCCGGTCCGACGATCAGGGCGTCCCGGGGCCGCGAGGTGGTACTGCGGCAGATCAACGAGCTGTCCGTGAACACCGCGGTGCATCTGCACGGCGGCGAGGTGCGGTCCGAGCACGACGGGCTGCCGATGGACGTCATCGCACCCGGCGGCGAGCGGACCTACCGCTATCCGAACGAGCAGCGCGGGGCGTCGCTGTGGTACCACGACCACGCGCATCACCTGGAGGGCGAGAACGTCTTCATGGGGCTGCAGGGCATGTACCTGCTCAGCGACACCGCCGAGCGCGAACTGCCGCTGCCGTCGGGCGACTACGACATCCCGCTGGTCATCCGCGAGGGCCGGGTCGAGGCGGACGGCTCCCTGGTCTACACGCGGCCGTCGGACTGCTCGCACATGCTGGTCAACGGCAAGGAGCGGCCCTACTTCGCGGTGGCGGCCCGCAAGTACCGGCTGCGGATCTACAACGCGTGCATCAACCGGTACTTCCGGCTGCGCTTCGCCGACGGCGCCGCCTTCACCCAGATCGCCACCGACGGCGGACTGCTGGAGGAGCCGGTGGAGCGGACCGAGCTGCTGATGATGGGCGGCGAGCGGGCCGAGATCGTCGTGGACTTCTCGCGGTACGGCGTGGGCGGTTCGGTGGTCCTCGAGAACACCGCGGCGCTGTCCGGCGAACGGCCCGAGGTGATGCGGTTCGACGTGAACCGCGAGGCGGCGGACAACAGCTCGGTGCCCGCCCGCCTGTCGACGATCCCGCCCCTGCCGACGCCCACGGTCGAGCGCTCCTTCGAGCTGCGCACCTTCCCCGACATGACCATCAACGGCAAGCTCTACGACCCGGCCCGGGTCGACGTCACGGCGAAGCTCGGCGCCACGGAGGTCTGGACGGTCCGCAACATGGAGGCCCCCATCGCCGCGGGGCAGCCGGACTTCCACCTGTGGCACAGCTTCCACACCCATCTGACCTCGTTCCGGGTGCTCGAACGCAACGGCAAACCCGCCACCACGCGGGACGCCGGTCTGAAGGACACGGTCACCCTGGCACCCGACGAGACCGTGAAGCTCGCCATGACGTGGGGGCCCTACACCGGCCAGTACCTCTTCCACTGCCACCAGTTGGGCCACTCCGGTGCCGGTCAGATGGGCCGCATCGACGTGGTCGCCTAGCGGACGCCGCGCTCCTGCCAGGACGCGTCGAGCCGTGTTCCAGCCGCGCTGGATCAGTGACGGCGACGGTGAATTCCCCTACTCGCCCCGGTCCCCCGGACCTGACGTGCCGTGGCACCACGGCGACGTACCGGATCCGGCCAACCCTCGTACCCCGACGAAGGCGGCTTGCATGACCGACACCACCCCCAGCACCCCGGCGGGCACCTTCGTGTCCGCCGAGCTGTACGCACAGGTGCAGCAGTTCTACGCCCGGCAGATGGGCCTCCTCGACGACGGGCGGCCCGACGAGTGGGCCGGGACCTTCACCGAGGACGCCGTCTTCCAGGAGGCGAGCCGGCTCGACGAGCCGCTGCGCGGCCGGGACGCGATCCGTGCGTCCTCCCGGGCCCGCAAGGAGCGCCTCGACGGCGACAAGCTCGACTTCCGGCACTGGCTCGGAATGCTCGACGTGCGTCCGCAGGACGACGGATCGCTGCGGACCCGCTCCTACGCGCTGGCGATGCGGATCCCCCGGGGCGGCGCGCTGGACATCTTCGCCAGCGTCGTGTGCCACGACCACCTGGTGCAGGTGGACGGGACCTGGCAGGTGCGCCACCGCGACCTCCACCACGACGGCTCCGGCCGCGACTGACAAGCCTGAGGAGCCCACGTGAAATTCGGCATCGTCTTCTTCCCCACCGTCGGCCCCGCCGACAAGCCCGCCCTGGAGTACTTCGACGAGGCCCTGCGGCTCGTCGACCTCGCCGAGGAACTCGGCTTCGACCACGTGAAGATGGTCGAGCACTACTTCTTCTCGTACGGCGGTTACAGCCCCGACCCGGTGACGTTCCTGGCCGCGGCGGCCGGCCGCACCCGGCGGGTCCGGCTCGGCACCAGCGCCACCATCCCCGCCTTCCAGCACCCGGTGAAGCTGGCGGGCAAGCTGGCCATGCTCGACAACATCTCGCGCGGCCGGGTCGACGCGGCCTTCGGACGGGCCTTCCTGCCCGACGAGTTCAAGGCGTTCGGCGTCTCCATCGACGAGTCCAAGGACCGTTTCGTGGAGGGTGTCGACGCGATCAAGCGGCTGTGGTCGGAGGAGGACGTCGTCGTCGACGGGCGCTTCCACTCCTTCGGTCCTGTCACGCTGCTGCCGCGGCCCGTGCAGGAGCCGCACCCGCCCGTGTTCGTGACCACCGCGCGCAGCGCCGAGTCCTGTGCGGAGGCGGGCCGTGCGGGACACAACCTGCAGACCGTGCCCAACGTGATGTCCACCGAGGAGCTGCAGAACCGGCTCCGGGTGTACCGCGCCGAATGGGCGGCCGCGGGCCACCGGCCGGGCGCCGAGCAGATCCACTTCAGCTACCCGTGCGTGGTGGCGCAGGACGGCGAGGAGGCGCGGCGCAAGGGCCGGCACGACGACGACCGCAACTCCGCGGCCATCCGCCAGGCGGTCGCCTCGTGGGAGAACACCCGCTCCGAGGCCTACCCCGGCTACGAGAAGCTCGTCGAGGCGACCAAGCGCTCGCACTTCGACGCGAAGATGGAGCAGCACAAGCTGCTCATCGGCGCGCCCGACCAGGTGCGGGCCCAACTGGAGCAGATCTCCGGGTGGTTCGGCGACGACATCACCATCAGCCTCGGCGTGCACTCGGGACATCTGTCGTTCGAGGACGCGGCGACCACGATGCGTCTGATGGCCGAAGAGGTCATCCCGAAGATCGGCGGAGGACAGGCATGAGCGGCAACGAACAGCGCACGGTCACGGTGATCGGCGCCGGCACCATCGGCCTGGGCTGGATCGCCCTGTTCCTCGGCCACGGCCTGCGGGTGCGGGTCAACAGCCGCCGCGCGGAGGCCCCGAAGATCGTCGAGGAGGCGCTCGAGCTGTTCGCGCCGTTCCTCCCCGAGGGCAGCGCGGACCCGGCGACGTTCGCCGAACGCCTGGAGTTCGAGCCGGACTTGGCGCGGGCGGTCGCCGACGCGGACGTCGTCGTGGAGAACGCGCCCGAGAACCTGGAGCTGAAGCAGGAGCTGTTCGAGCGGATCGGCGCGGCGGTCCGGCCCGGGGCCCTGCTGCTGTCCTCCACCTCCACGCTCAACCCCGACGCCATGGGCGCCAGGATGGCCGACTCCGGACGGCTCGTCGTCGGCCATCCGTTCAACCCGCCGCATGTGGTGCCGCTGGTGGAGGTCGTGGCCGGCGAACGCACGTCGCCCGACGCCGTGCGGGAGGCCGTGGAGTTCTTCGAGTCGGTGGGCCGGGTGCCCGTCGTGCTGCGCAAGCCGATCCTGGCGTTCGCCGCCAACCGGCTGCAGTCGGCGCTGCTGCGCGAGTCCGTGCACCTGGTGCGCGAGGGCGTCGTCAGCCTGGAGGAGCTGGACCAGGTGGTCACGCACTCCATCGGTCTGCGCTGGGCCACGGTCGGCCCGTTCCTCGCCTTCCACCTGGGCGGCGGCACCGGCGGCCTGCGCAAGTGGCTGACCACGCTCGGCGCCGGCCTGGAGCAGGGCTGGGAACTCCTCGGGCGGCCCCCGATGGACGACGCGACCATCCAGTCGCTCATCGAGCAGGCGGAGGCGGCCTACGGCGGGGCGTCCTACGAAGAACTGGTGCGTACCCGCGACACCAAGCAGACCGCCGTACTGAAGGCTCTCGCGGAGGCCGAACGCACCGTCTGACGGGCACTCCGCGGGACGCGGGCCGTCGACGACGAGGGACGGACTCCGGCCAATCCGGGTCGAGTCGGAGTCAAGGATCCCTCGAGCTGCTTGGGTGATCCTTTGCGCATCGGTCCCGGACAACTCCGGCCGGTGCCACCGATTCCAGAACCACATGAATGCGCGGTGATTTGCGATGAAGGCTGCGGCCTTGACGGAGTTCGGCGGACCCGAGGTCCTCTCCCTGACGGATGTCCCGGAACCCCACGCGGGGGCCGGCCAGGTGCGGGTACGCGTCCGGGCCGCCGGCGTCCAGCACTTCGACACCGGTATCCGTACGGGCTGGGCGCCGCCCTCCGTGGACCTGACCTTCCCCGTGGTGCCGGGCAATGAGTTCGCGGGCGTCGTCGACGAGGTCGGGGACGGGGTCACCGGGTTCGCGGTGGGCGCCGAGGTTCTCGGCTACAGCACGACCGGCAGCTACGCCGAGTACGTCGTGGTGCCCGCCGACCAGGTCACGGCGAAGCCGGAGAGCATGCCGTGGGACATCGCGGGCGGCTTCTCCGCCAACGGCCAGGGTGCGCACCTGTGTCTGTCCCAGATGCAGGTCAACCCCGGTGACACGGTGCTCATCCACGCCGCTGCCGGTGCGCTCGGCACGTTCTCGGTGCAGCTCGCCAAGGCGTGGGGCGCGGGCGTGGTCATCGGTACGGCCAGCGAGGCCAACCACGAGTACCTGCGGTCGATCGGTGCGGTGCCGGTGACCTACGGCGAGGGCCTGGTCGAGCGGGTGCGTGCGCTCGCGCCGAACGGCGTCGACGCCGCGATGGACAACGCGGGCCCCGACGCGCTGCGCGCCTCGGTGGAACTGGTGGCGGACAAGAACCGCATCCGCACCATGCTCTCCGACGAGGCGGCCGAGGAACTGGGCGTGCCCGCCCTCGGTCCCTCCCGGTCCGCGGACCGTCTTGCCGAGCTGGTCAAGCTGTACGAGCAGGGCCTCATCAAGCTGCACATCCGCGCGGCCTATCCGCTCGCCGACGCGGCCGACGCCCACCGCGACCTGGAGACCGGCCACGGGCGCGGAAAGATCGTCCTCGTCGTGGACTGAGCAGGACCGCATTCGATGCCGGGGAGGGGAGCCGGTCCTTCGGGGCCCGAAAAGGACGTAGCAAGCACATGGCATCAGAAGTGAAGTCCGCGGACACGGCTGCGGCGAAGAAGGAAACCAGTCTGATCGCGCTGGGCTGCGTGGTCATTCTGGGCACGATCGTCGCCGCGATCGACGGCACGCTGATGGTCGTGGCCATCGACGCCATCGGCCAGGACTTCGCGGCGTCGACCCAGTCGATCCAGTGGATCACCGGCGCCTATCTGCTGGCGACCTGTGCGGCGATCCCGGTGTCCGGATACGCGGTCAACCGCTTCGGGGCCCGCACGGTCTGGCTCCAGTCGCTCATGGCGTTCCTCGCCTCGATGGGGCTGTGCGGCATCGCCTGGTCCCCGGCCAGCCTCATCATGTTCCGGGTCCTCCAGGGGTTCTCCGGAGGGCTCATCGGCATGGTCGCCACGATCGTGCTCGCGCGCGCGGCCGGCCCCGAGCGGGTCGGCCGGGCGATCAGCGCCGTGGCGGTGCCCTCCACCCTCGCGCCGGTCCTCGGCCCCATCGCGGGCGGTGCGGTCATCGACGTCGTGAGCTGGCGCTGGCTGTTCTTCGGGCAGATTCCGCTGCTGATGATCGCCCTGGTGGCGGCCTGGGTCATCCTGCCCAAGGACGCAGGGGACCGTGCGGCCCGGCTCGACTGGAAGGGCCTGCTCCTCGTCACCCCCGGACTGTCCGCACTCGTCTACGGCCTGTCCGGGGTCGCGGACCTCGGCGCCGCGGGGGGCCTGCACTGGGGCGACGTCGTCGTCTCCGTGGGCTCGGTCGTGGCCGGTGCCGTGCTCACCGCCTGGTTCGTGGTGCACGCCCGCAGGCGGCGCGGCAGTTCGATCGTCGACCTGAGTGTCTTCGCCGTCCGCGGGTTCACCGTGCCCGTCGTGATGACGTTCATCGTCGGCTTCCTGCTGTACGGCCTGCTGTTCCTGATTCCGCTCTACTACCAGCAGATCGTCGGGCTCAGCGCCACCGCGGCGGGCACGCTGCTGGCCCCGCAGGGCGCCGGGATGGGTATCGCCGCGATCTTCGTCGGCTCGCTCAGCGACCGCTTCGGGCCACGTCCCGTGGTGCTGTGCGGGCTGCTGCTCGTCACGGCGGGCACGCTCCCCTTCGCCCTCGTCGACTCCGACCCCAACGACCTGTTGCTCGGCACCGCCCTGGCGCTGCGCGGCATGGGTCTTGCCGCCGTCTCCATCCCCCTGTCGGCCTCGCTCTACCAGGCCGCCCTGCCGGAGGAAATGATCCCGCACATCACCACGGTCAGCGCCGTGGCACAGCGCATCGGCGGCGCCCTCGGTGGCGCCCTCGCCGCGGTGAGCCTGCAGCTGACGTCCCAGCGGGACACCTCCTTCGACGCCTCGGCGTTCACCGTCACGTTCTGGTGGATGACCGGTCTCCTGATCGTGCCCCTGGGGCTCTCCCTGCTCCTGCCTTCGAAGCGCAAGAGCTGACCGGGCCGCCCCGCTCGGGGCACGTACTCCACTGTCGCCACGTTCGCGGCCGCTTCCGCGGCCGCCGTGTGCCCACACCCATGAGAGAGGACCACCATGAAGGCAGCCGCCCTGTCCTCGTTCGGACCCCCGGATGTGCTCGACATCCACGAGTTGGCGACCCCTGACGCCGGGCCCGGTGAGGTCCGCGTCCGGGTGAAGGTCGCCGGTGTGCAGCCGTTCGACGCGGCGATCCGCCGCGGCTGGACGCCGCCGTTCCTCGCTGCGGTGCCGCCGACGGTCCCCGGCAATGAATTCGCCGGTGTCGTCGACCAGCTGGGCGACCGGGTCACCGGTGTCGAACTCGGCACCGAGGTCATCGGATTCAGCACGCTCAACGCCTACGCCGAGTACGTCGTCGTACCCGCCGACCAGATCGTGCCCAAGCCCGCCGCGATGCCGTGGGAGGTCGCGGGCGGCTTCTCCGGCAACGGCCAGGGTGCCCATCTCGCGCTGAGCCACCTGCGCGTCGGCAAGGGCGACACCGTCCTGATCAACGCGGGCGCGGGCGCGCTCGGCAGCTTCGCGGTCCAACTGGCCCTGAAGTGGGGCGCCGAGCAGGTCATCGGTACGGCCAGCGAGGCCAACCACGACTATCTGCGCTCGCTCGGCGCGACCCCCGTCGAGTACGGCGAGGGCCTGGTGGAGCGGGTGCGTGCCGTGGCGCCGGGCGGTGTCGACGCCGCCCTCGACGCGGCCGGTCCCGAAGCGCTGCGCGCCTCGGTGGAGTTGGTGAAGGACCGGAACCGGGTCCGCACCATGCTCTCCTTCGACCTCGCCAAGGAACTCGGCGTCCCGCTCTTCGGCCCCGGCCGGTCCGCCTCGCGTCTGCAGTCGCTCGTCGACCTGTACAGCGAGGGCGGCATCGGGGTGCACATCCGCGGGGCGTACCCCTTGGAGAAGGCCGCCGATGCCCACCGCGCCGTCGAACTCGGCCATGGGCGAGGGAAGATCGTCATCCTGGTCGACCACACGTCATGAGAGCCCTCCTCGTCTTCGAGGGCGGCCCGGGCGCCATCCTGCCGCTCGTACCCCTGGCGCACGCCCTGCGTGGCGCGGGGCACGAGGTGATCGCCGCGGCCCACGAGGACGCCCTGCCCACACTCCTTGAGGCGGGCGTCCCCGCGGTCGTCGCGCCGCGGAAGTCGCCGAAGGACTACCGGGAGCAGCGCGCGGGCAAGCTGGTCCCGATCTCCGGTGACCTGGACGAGCGGGCGGCGGTCCTCGGGGCCATCGGGGCGCGGATCGCGGCGGACACCGTCCACGATCTGCGGGACCTGGTATCCCATTGGCGCCCCGATCTGATCGTCGGCGGACCGCTCGCGTACGCCGCGCCGCTGCTCTCCGCGGAGCTGCATCTTCCGTACGTGGCCGTCGAGTTCGGCTTCGCCGAGCCCTTGAACTGGCACCAGGTCACCGTCGCCGAACTCGCCCGGCTCGGCTTCGGGGAGCTGCCCTCGCCCGCCGCCACCCTGCTCCTGTGCCCGGAGAGCGTGCGGCCCGCCGACGGGGCGATGCGCCGTCTGCCCGGCGAGCCGATGCGGTACCTGCCGTACTCGTCGGCCCGGCCCCTGGAGCCGTGGATGGTCACCAAAGGCGACCGTCCGCGGGTCTGGATATCGGCCGGGTCCCGCGTGGGCACCGACTACGGCCTGGATCATCTGAACGGTCTGATCGACTCCGCGGCCCGTCTGGACGTCGAACTCCTCATCGCCACGCCCGATCACGTGGCGGAGCATCTGGGGGCCCTGCCCGAGCGGGCTCGGGTGGGCTGGCTGCCCTTCGACGTCGTGGCGCCGACCTGCGACCTGGCCCTGCACCACGGCGGCGGCAGCACCATGCTGGGCTTTGCCGCGCACGGGATCCCCCAGGTCATGATCCCGAACGTGGTCGAGTTCGAGGAGTACCTCGTGCCCATCGGCGCCACCGGGGCCGCGAAGGTGCTCGGCGCCGGCGACCACACCCCGGCCGCGCTGGTGTCCGCCTGCGAGGAACTGCTCGGCGACCCTTCGTACGCGAAGGCCGCCGACGGACTGCGCGCGGAGATGGCGGCCGCGCCGACCCCGTGGGCCCTCGTGGGCCGCCTGGAGGACATCGCCGCCGCCGGTGCGTACGCGTAACCGATCCTCCCGTGAACGATGTGAGCCCCGTGGCCGGTTGCCGGCCACGGGGCTCGCATCGTTCGGGTGTCAGGTCAGATCACGACCGGGCTCAGTTCCACAGCCAGGCACGCGCCGGCTTGCCCGAGGGGGTGACGACGCCGACCGCCTTGCCGCTGTCGGAGACGCCGTACGCGTCCCCGACGCCCGGCGTCGCGGTGTCGAGGGCGGTCACGGTGCCGTCCGGCTTCCAGCGCACGGGGCGGTGCTTGCCGTCGGGCATCACCGAGTAACCGACCGCGTATCCGCTGCCGTTGATGGCCAGCGCGTTGTTCCCGATGTCGCCCGGCAGGTTGTCGAGAGCCTTCACCTTGCCGTCGCTGGTCCACTTCACCGCCTGCGAGGGCGAGCCCGCGGTCTCGCTGGACGCACCGACCGCGACGCCCGAGTCGTTGATCGCCGTGGCGGCGACGTCGCCGTGCCCCGGCAGGGACGGCAGCGCGGTGACCGTGCCGTCCGGCGCCCAGCGCACCCCGCTCTGCACACCGTCGGCGGTGACCGAACCGCCCACCGCGACGCCCTGGTTGTTGATCCAGGTCGCCCCGGTCGACACGGCGCCGGGCAGGCCGGGAAGCTCCGTCATCTTGGCGTCGGCACCCCACCGCAGCGCGTGCCAGTTGCCGTCGGGGCTGACGGAGAAGCCGACGGCCGTCGTGCTGTTGTTGATGCTGTACGCCCGGGTCCGCACGGCGTCGGACCTGCCGGGCAGCGGGGTCGCCGTGCGGTCCTTGTTCCACCGCACGGCGCGTTCCGTCGCGCCGATCGAACGGCCGCTGATGAACTCGCCGTTGGCGCTCACCGAGAAGGCGGTGCTGGTGGAGTCCCCCGGCAGCACACCGAGATCGGTGGGCTTGCCCTGGGCGTTCCACAGCACCGCGTGCCCGCTGTTCGCGGCCGTGCCGGAGTCGCCGACGGCCAGACCTTGCTGGTTGATGGAGAACGCCCGGTTGGTCGTGCCTCCTGCCAGCAGGCCTAGCTCGCTGTGGGTGGCGGCCGACACGGCGCCGGCGTTGCCGGTTCCCGCCACGGCGGCGAGCACGGCCACGGCCGCGACGGCGCCGGTCGATCTCTTCGTCTTTCGCATGGGTGATATCCCCCGTTGCTGTCGAAGTTGAAGGTGCTGAACTGTGTGTTACTCGCGCGTGCCCACGAAGAATCCGGGGGCACCCGCCGTGCCCTCGAGGTACGTCACGTTCAGCCCGCCCTGACGGAAGGCCTCGGTGTACTCCTCGGGGGAGAACAGGGTGAGGTAGTCCACCTCGCTGCGGTGCTCGATGCCGTTGGCACCGTCCGCGACGAGGTAGTGGATCTCCATGCGGGTCTTGTCGCCCTCCCGCGTCGAGTGGGAGACCCGCGCGATGCCCTCACTGCCGCGCTTCACCGCGTGCGTGGACACGTGGCGGTCGAGGAAGGTGTCGGGGAAGTACCAGGGCTCGACGACCAGGACGCCGTCGTCCGCGAGGTGCCGGGACATGGCGGCGACGGCGCTGTTCAGGTCTGCGACGGTGTCCAGATAGCCGATCGAGCTGAACATGATCACGACGGCGTCGAACGTCTCGCCGAGGTCGAAGGTCCGCATGTCGCCGTGGTGCAGCGGAACGCCCGAGAGCCGCTCCGTCGCACGGGCCGCCATCGACTCGGAGAGTTCGAGCCCGGCCACCTTGTCGAAGCGCTTGGCGAAGCCCTCCAGGTGGACTCCCGTGCCACAGGCCACGTCCAGGAGCGTCGACGCGCCGGGCTTCCGCTCCCTGACGAGCGCGGCGACCTGGGCCGCCTCCGCGTCGTAGTCCTTCCTGTCCTGGTACAGCGCATCGTAGATCTCGGCCGCGCTGGCGTTCTCGTACATGAAAAGCCTCCATGGGTGAGCTGTGCTTGAAGGAGCTGTGCTGGAGTGAGCGGTGCTTCGGGGAGCTGTGCTGCAGAGAGCGGTGCTCCAGGGAGCTGTGATGTGCGGGCCCGCGGGCCCTATGCGCCGACGGCTGCTGCGGCGGCGTCTTCCAGTCGGCCGACCACCGCGTGCGGCGTCGGGGCGGCGTTCAGCTGTGCGCGCAGCCGTTCGGCCGCGCCGCGGAACGACGGGTCCGCGAGGACGTCCGTGCAGGCGGACACGATGTCGGCCGGTGTGTAGCCGTCGGCCGGCAGGACCTTCACCGCGCCCGTGCCGCTCAGCGGGGAGACGTAGCCCTCGAACTCGCACGTGGAGGGGACGATGACCTGGGGTACGCCGCTCGCCGCGAAGCACAGCGTCGTGCTGCCGCCCGCGTGGTGGACCGCGAGGTCGCAGGTGGGGCCGAGGACGTCGTAGGGCATCCATCCCATTCTCGTGTTCTTCGGCAACGGGCCCGTACGGGCGGCGAGTTCGTCAGGCGCGGCGATGAGCAGTTCGACGTCGAGCGCGGCGGCCGCGTCGATGAGGTCGGTCAGATGGTCGAGGCCGTACTCCCCGCTGACCCTGCTGCCCGCCGAGACGCAGACCCGGGGCCTGCTGCCCCTCGCCGTCATCCACGGCTCGACCTGGCGCACCGGGGAGTAGGGCAGGAAGCGCATCGGCTCGCCCTCGATGTACCGCATGAACGGGTCGTCGGCGCCGTGCCGGAGGACCTCCGGGGTGAGGATGAAGGTGCGGGCGGGTTCGGGCAGGGTGTCGTATCCGAGCCTGGTCAGCTCGGCCAGCGTGGCCAGGTGCCAGTTCAGCGGCTCGGCGTGGCCGAACTCGACTGCGACGTACGGTACTTGGAGATCAGCGGAGAGCAGGGGCGCGGCGTAGGCGAGCGGGCCGCCGACGATCAGGTCGGGCCGCCAACGGCTCGCCAGGGCGAGGAGTTCCGTGCGGGTGTCCGCCGCGATGTGCGCTCCCATCGCGCCGAGCGCCAGGGCCCGCTCCTCCAAGTCCCCGTCCAGGGAGCCCTGGTGAGGGATGTCCCGGTACTCCCCGGGAGCCCGCCGCGGGGCCGGGACCGTGGGGATGCCGGCCCGCTGGAGCACCGGAACGGCCCCCGGGTAGGCGGCGGCGAGCACCTCGTGGCCCGCACCGCGCAGGGCGTGCGTCAGGGGCACGAGCGGCATGATCGCGCCCGCGCCGCCCTCGAAGACGAAGAGGCACTTCATGACGGGGAATCCACGATGAGGGCGTTCTTCCACCGCCCGGCGCCCACCGCGGCACCGGTGTGGTGAACTCTGGCCGCCCGCACGCGATTCCGCACCCGGCCGACACCGGACCGAGGCGTGGGGGTCCCGGTCGACGGCAGAATTTCCGGCCCATCGAAGGACGTCGAGGCGGCAGTCTTCATGAGGATCCTTTCTCACTTCTCTGCACCGACGCCAGGACGGTCACTTACCGGCCTCGAGACCCTCTTGACTCCGGCTCGACATGCGCGGCCCGGCGCACGCCCCGCGGGACCGGTCAGGCGCCGCTCAAGCCTTCGTCGAGCAGCGCCGCGCACACTCCGGACACTCCGGACGGCTGCCACCGGCCGTCACCGTTCACCGGACTCATGGGATTGAGGTCGACGCGATGCGCGTTCTGTTCGCCGTCTCTCCGGGACTTGACCATCTCTATCCGGCCTCGGGTCTCGCCTGGGCGTTCCGGACCGCGGGGCACGACGTCGCCGTCGCCACCTCCGGGGTCTCCACCCAGGCCGCGGCGCACGCGGGGTTCCCCGTGCGCGAGGTCTCCCCCGACGCCGATTTCACCGCGATCTTCCCGCGGTCCAGCGCCCCGCCCGAGGAGCGGGCCCGTGCGATGCGTGAGCGGGGCCTGACGATGGCCGAGACCCTGCAGACGCCCGAGGTGATCCTGGAGAAGTTCTCCCGCGTCAGCGATCTGATGGTCGAGGGCACGCTCCGGTTCGCCGAGGCCTGGCAACCGGATCTGATCGTGTACTCCCGGCTGCAGGGCGCCGCCCTGGTCACCGCCCGTGCGCTCGGTGTGCCCGCGGTCGAGCACGGGTTCAGCTTCCTGCGCGAGGGGACGATGCCCCAGCGCTTCCTGCCGCATCTCGTGCCGGTCTACGAACGCATGGGCGTCCCCGCGGAGTTGCCGTCCATCACGTCCGTGTACTTCGCGCCCGAGGACATGATGCACGGCGAGGGCGAGGGGTGGACGATGCGTTCCGTCCCCTTCCACGGCGGCGGCACGCTGCCGGACTGGCTGGCGGAGCCCAAGCGGCGGCCGCGGGTCTGTGTCACGCTCGGCACCACCGTGCCGCATGTGACGGGCGTCGGCAGCCTGGAGAGCGTGCTGGGTGCGGCGGCCGGCGTGGACGCGGAGTTCGTGCTCGCGCTCGGCGACGACCCCGAGCTCGACTCGCTCGGCACTCTGCCCGACAACGTGCGCGTCGTCGGATGGACGCCCCTCAGCACGCTCCTGACGACCTGTGACGCGATCATCCACCACGGCGGCTCCGGCACCACGCTGGCCTCGGCGCACGCCGCGGTCCCCCAGCTCGCACTGCCGCACGGCGCCGACAACTGGATCAACGCCGCGATGATCGAGCGCTCCGGGCTCGGCCTGAGCCGCGACCCCGAGAACGTCGACGCCCCCCTGCTCAAGACGCTCCTGCACGACGCCGAGCTGGCGTCCACCGCGCGGGCAGCGGCACGCAGGCTGGCCGCGGAGCCCGGCCCCGACCAGATGGTCCCGCGACTGCTCGGCCTGATCGACAAAACCTGACCGACAAGGCCTGACTCACGACGAACCGATCGACAAGCTGATCACAAGGTCTGATCCGCCCGGCAGTTGAACACCGCACGCCGCCGTCCGCACCGCCCGCGGACGGCGGCGTTCGTGTGCCGGGCGGTGCCGAGCGAACATCGAGCCGATCTCCAGGGCCCCTCGTCGCGGCGGACCTACGGTGGCGGCGCCATTCAGCGGGTCCGCGGCGCGCCCTGCGCCGCCGCGGTCCGGCCCCCTGCGAATCACCTGGAGTGCCGTGTCCCGTCGTCTGTTCACCTCGGAGTCCGTGACCGAGGGCCATCCCGACAAGATCGCTGACCAGATCAGCGACACCATCCTCGACGCGCTGCTGCGTCAGGACCCCACCTCCCGGGTCGCCGTGGAGACGCTGATCACCACCGGCCTGGTGCACGTGGCCGGTGAGGTCACGACGAAGGCGTACGCGCCGATCGCGCAGCTCGTGCGCGAGAAGATCCTCGAGATCGGTTACGACTCCTCGGAGAAGGGGTTCGACGGCGCCTCCTGTGGCGTGACGCTGTCCATAGGCGCCCAGTCCCCCGACATCGCGCAGGGCGTCGACACGGCGTACGAGAAGCGTGTCGGGGGTGCCGCCGAAGGTGCGGAGGGCGACGGGCTCGACAAGCAGGGCGCGGGCGACCAGGGCCTGATGTTCGGCTATGCCACGGACGAGACCCCGGAGTTGATGCCGCTCCCGATCCACCTGGCGCACCGTCTCTCGCGCCGCCTGTCCGAGGTGCGCAAGAAGGGGACGATCCCCTATCTGCGTCCCGACGGCAAGACACAGGTCACCATCGAGTACGACGGTGACAAGGCGGTGCGTCTCGACACGGTCGTGGTGTCCTCCCAGCACGCGAGCGACATCGACCTGGACACGCTGCTGGTCCCGGACATCCGGGAGTTCGTGGTCGAGCCGGAGCTGAAGGCGCTCGTCGAGGACGGCATCAAGCTGGAGACCGAGGGCTACCGCCTGCTGGTCAACCCGACAGGGCGCTTCGAGATCGGCGGTCCGATGGGTGACGCGGGCCTGACCGGCCGCAAGATCATCATCGATACGTACGGCGGCATGGCCCGGCACGGCGGCGGCGCCTTCTCGGGCAAGGACCCGTCCAAGGTGGACCGTTCGGCGGCGTACGCGATGCGCTGGGTCGCCAAGAACGTCGTCGCCGCGGGCCTCGCGACGCGCTGCGAGGTCCAGGTCGCCTACGCGATCGGCAAGGCCGAGCCGGTCGGTCTCTTCGTCGAGACCTTCGGGACCAACACCGTCGCCCCCGAGCGCATCGAGGCGGCGATCGGCAAGGTCTTCGACCTGCGGCCCGCCGCGATCATCCGCGATCTCGACCTGCTGCGTCCGGTCTACGCGCGGACCGCCGCGTACGGCCACTTCGGGCGCACCCACCCGGACTTCACCTGGGAGCGGACCGACCGCGCACACGCCCTGCGCGGGGCCGCGGGTCTCGACTGACCCCTGCCACGCCCCGGCCGCACCGACGACAGCGGCACACACGACATGAGCACGAAGCAAGAAGGAGGAAGACCGATGGAACAGTCGAATCAGGTGGCGCTGGTGTCGGGTGCGGGCCGGGGCATCGGGCGCCAGATCGCGCTCTCCCTGGCCGCCGCAGGACACCGCGTGGCGGTCATGTCCCGCAGCCGCGACGAACTGGAGCGCACCGCCCAGCTGGCCGGTGACGACCGCTCGCGCATCCTGGTCGTGCCCGGCGACATGACGGACGAGACGGCCGTCGACGCCGTCGTGCGCCAGGTGGACGAGCACTTCGGCCCGGTGACCCTGCTGGTGAACAACGCGGCCGTCTTCACCGTCGGCGAGGCCCCCTTCTGGGAGGGCGAACTCGACTCCTGGTGGGCGTCGTTCGAGACCAATGTGCGCGGCCCCCTCGTCTGCACGCGCGCGGTGCTGCCCGGCATGGTCGCCGCGGGCGGCGGTCGCGTCATCACCGTGAGCAGTGACAGCGGCGTGCTGCCCTACCCGCTGTCCTCGTACTCGTACGCGAAGAGCGCCCTGGTCCGGTTCACCGAGACGCTCGACATCTCGCTGACCGCGGCCGACACCGGCATCCGGGCGTTCGCCATCAGCCCCGGTGCGGTGCACACCCGTCTCACCGCGTCGTTCGCCGCCAAGTACCCCGACATGGAATGGACTCCGGTCGAGCACTCGGGCTGGCTCGTGACCGATCTGGCGTCCGGGCGGTACGACGCGCTGCACGGCCGCTACCTGTCCGTGCGCGACGACCTGGACCGGATGCTCGACCGTCTCGAGGAGATCGAGAAGGAGGAGCTGCTCGTCCAGCGCATGCGCGCCTACGACGCCCACGGCGCCGTGGTGACGGACTGGGAGCAGAGCACATGAGCCAGACGCGAGCGGCGCGGCGCCCGTCGACGTTGCCCTCCCTGACCGGCATGCGGTTCCTCGCGGCCCTGCTGGTGTTCCTCTCGCACCTCTCCGCGGCCTGGATGTTCACCGACCAGCGGATCAACGACGACCTCACCACGTACCTGGGCACGCTCGGCTATCTGGGGGTGTCGTTCTTCTTCATCCTCAGCGGCTTCGTCCTGACCTGGTCGGCCAGGGACGGCGACCGGGCGCCGCTGTTCTGGCGGCGGCGCCTTGTGAAGATCTACCCGAACCACTGCGTCACCTGGATCGGCGGACTCGCCCTTGCGCTGCTCGCGGGAAGCGCCGTGTCGGGCCGGGAGTTCCTGCCCGGCCTCTTCCTCGTCAACGCCTGGGTCCCGGAGTACGCCGTCGTCCGGGGCGTGAACGGGCCCGCCTGGTCGCTCTGCGTGGAGCTGGTCTTCTACCTCTGTTTCCCCGCGCTCCTGGCCCTCGTGAAGAAGATCCGCCCGCAGCACCTGTGGGGCTGGTTCGGCGCCGTCGCGCTCGGCACCGTCGCCGTCGCCGCCCTGGCCGACGCGCTGCTGCCCCAGCAGGACCTGCCCGGACTCCCGTACGGCTGGTACCAGTTCTGGGCCGTCTACTTCCTGCCCGTGACCCGACTCCTGGAGTTCGTCGCCGGAATCCTGCTGGCCCGGATCGTGCTGAGCGGACGCCGGATCCCGGTGAGCCGCACCGTCGCGGCGCTCACGCTGATCCCCGGCTATCTCCTGACGATCCACCTGCCCGGCTCCTACGGGCTCGTGTCGGCCTGCTTCCTGCCGATGTGCCTCATCGTGGTCACCGGCGCGCAGGGCGACATCGCGGGCACACCGGGCCCGATGGGCGGCAGGGTGATGGTGTGGCTAGGGGAGATCTCCTTCGCCTTCTACATGGTGCACATGATCGTGGCGTATCACGGGCCCGTCGACCACGGCAGCGGCAATCAGTGGGGCACCGGCGAGGCCGTCCTGCGCGCCTGCGCCTGGTTCGCCCTCACTCTCGTGTTCGCCTGGCTCCTGCACCGGTTCGTCGAGGTGCCCGCGATGCGGCGCTGGTCGCGGCCGAAGAACCGTGGCAGAGCGACGGCTG
Organism: Streptomyces sp. NPDC059002; assembly: GCF_042740435.1. Classification (NCBI taxonomy): domain Bacteria; kingdom Bacillati; phylum Actinomycetota; class Actinomycetes; order Kitasatosporales; family Streptomycetaceae; genus Streptomyces; species Streptomyces sp. NPDC059002. The sequence goes on from NZ_JBHYJI010000089.1 coordinate 17,694, forward strand.
CCGTCCCCGTCCAGCTGTCGCCGATGTCACCGCCACCGACGCAGACCCCGGTCCGGACCAGCGAATCGACCATCAATTAACAGACCATTACCGCTGTTATTTTTCGCTACGGGCACCCCTTCGGATCGGAATCCCCCAAGGCCCAGCGCAGAACGTCCGGACTACGGACACCCTCAAGCGCGCCTGATCAGGGTCGAAAATCCCTAATCCACCTGGGAAAACATGACGGATCTCTCATTCATCGAGCGGTCACGTCGAGAGCTCGGGGCGGCTTCAACTATCTTGACAAACAGCTACGTCGGTTTTGTATGCTCCTGAGGAATCACGGTAAGCAGACAGAGCGGGTCGGCCGCGACCCTGGACGGACACGGCCGCCCCGCTCACCTTCAGGCCCACGGACGCGCAGCCACCTTGCCGACCGGGACCGCGCCGAGGATGCCCGGGAGCACTCAGCCGACCGGCATGCGGCACGGGACGCGACCACCCCGGATGTGCGCAGGTGGGCCTTCACAGAAACGGGGTTCAATAGTGCGGTTCAACCTGCTCGGCCCATTCGAACTCCTCGACGACGCCGGCGACTCCTACACTCCACAGACGCCCAAGGTGTGCCAGGTCCTGGCCCTCGCGCTGACCAGCCCGAACAAGATCGTCTCGGTGGAGTCGTTCATCCACGAACTCTGGGGGGACAAACCGCCGCGCAGCGCCCTGACGACCCTTCAGACGTACATCTACCACGCCCGCCGGCTCTTCGCCCAGGAGCGCTTCGCGGCGTCCGAACGGCCCGCCATCGTCACCAAGCCCGCCGGATATCTGATCGAGGTCGACGAAGAACTCCTGGACGTCACCCACTTCGAGCGGCTCCTTGCGCAAGGCAAGCAGCATCTCGACACCGACGAACCCGCCCTGGCCTCCGCCGCCCTGCACGAGGCGCTGCGGCTGTGGCGCGGTCCCGCGCTCGCCAACACCGCGGTCGGCGCCGTCCTCGGCGCGCAGATCACCTATCTGACCGAGGTCCGCATCCGCGCGACCGAACTGCGCATAGAGGCGGAGCGGCTGCTCGGGCGGCACCGCGAACTCATCCCCGAACTGCGGGCACTGGTCCAGGAGTACCCCTTCAACGAGTGGTTCCACGGCCAGCTCATCGACGCGCTCAGCCAGTCGGGGCGCCGCGCCGAGGCCCTGCAGTCCTACCAGGAACTCCGGCGGATCCTGCACAGCGAGCTGGCGCTCGAACCCTCGCCCGAACTCCAGCAGCTCCAGCAGCGGGTGCTCGGTCAGCCCACGGCGGTGCGCCGTGAGCGCTTCGACGTCGCCACGGCCTGATGGCCCGCCCGCTTCCCCCGTCCGCCCCCTCGGAAGACGAAAGGCCCCCCGCGTGACGCAGTCGACCCTGCCCGGACCTCCGCCCCCGGACGGCCGTGGCACCGCACCGCACCAGCAGCACCAGGCCCTGCCCGCACCGCGGTTGCAGGAGGTCGCCGACGGGGTGCACGCCTATGTCCAGCCGGACGGCGGCTGGTGTCTGAGCAACGCGGGCGTCCTGGTCAGCGGCGGTGAGGTCGCGCTCGTCGACACCGCGGCGACCGAGCGCAGGGCGCGGGCCCTGGGCGCCGCGGTGGCGACGGTGGCCGATGCCGCGCCGCGCTTCGTGGTCAACACGCACTTTCACGGCGACCACAGCTTCGGCAACCACCTCTTCGCCGACGACGCCGTGATCGTGGCGCACGAGGAGTCCCGCGCCGAGATGGCGGTCGCGGGCTTCGGCCTGCAGGGGCTCTGGCCCGGCGTGGAGTGGGGGAACCTCCCGCTGTCCCTGCCCACCCTCACGTACCGCGACCGGCTCACGCTCCACATCGGCGACTTGACGGCGGAGCTCATCCATCCGGGGCCGGCCCACACCACCACCGACACGGTGGTGTGGCTGCCCGAGCGGTCCGTGCTGTTCACCGGGGACATCGTGATGAACGGGGCGACGCCGTTCTGTCTCATGGGGTCCGTCGAGGGCTCCCTGCGCACCATTGCGACGCTGCGGTCCTACGGCGCGCGGACCATCGTCACCGGGCACGGTCCCGTCGGCGGCCCGGAGATCCTGGACGCCAACGAGGCCTATCTGCGGTGGCTGCGCGAGCTGGCCGCCGAGGGGATGCGCGCCGGGCTCACCCCGCTCGAACTCGCCGCGGAGAGCGACCTGGGCGAGTTCGCCGGACTCCTGGACTCCGAACGCCTCGTGGGGAATCTGCACCGCGCGTACGCCGAGGTGGGCGACGCCCCTCTGGGTGTCGAGCTGGATGTCGCGAGGATCTTCGGGGAGATGGTCGAGCACCACGGCGGGCTTCCCGCATGCCATGCGTGACCAGCATCCCTTTGCCTGCTCTTGACCTGTAGCGGACTTGAGGTTTGAGACTGTCCTCAGCTGCCGGGTCCCCAGGGCCTCTTGGGTCGTAGCACTCGGCGCCGTTCCTTGTCGTTCACGTGAAAGGTGCCTGAGTTGCGCGACCTGAGTCTGTTACGCGACAAGCGGTTCGCCGTGCTCTTCACGGCCCGCACCATCTCCGTCCTCGGGTCGGCGTTCGGGCCCGTCGCCCTGACCTTCGCGGTCCTCGACCTGCCCGGCGCCACCGCCGGAACGCTGACGCTCGTACTGACGGCCCAGACCGTCCCGGAGATCGCGCTGATGCTCTTCGGCGGCGTGATCGCCGACCGGGTGCCCCGACGCAACATCCTGATGACCGGTGCCGAGCTGGCCTCGGCCGCCGCCTTCGCCTGCCTGGCCGTCCTGTTCCTGACCGGGAACCCGCCCATCACCCCCGTCGTCGTCTGCGCCGTGGTCATCGGCGTCTCGCTCGCGCTGTACTACCCGGCGCTCACCGGCGTGGTCCCCGACGTGGTCCCCGCCCACCGGCTGCACACCGCCAACGCCCTGCTGCGCTTCGGGATGAACGGTGCCCGGCTCCTCGGGCTCTCGCTGGCCGGCGGCATGGTCGCGCTGGTCGGCCCCGGCTGGGCGCTCGCCACCAACGCGGCGGCCTTCGTGGTCTCCGCCGTGCTGCTCGCCTCGCTGCGGCTCAAGCACAACGAGCGCCCGGCCGGGCAGACTTCGGTCCTCGGGGATCTGCGCCAGGGCTGGAAGGAGTTCTCAAGCCGCACCTGGCTGTGGGTGACCGTGCTGCAGTTCTCCCTGATGGCCGCGGCGATGCAGGCGGCCTACGGAGTGCTCGGGCCGGTCGTCGCCAAGGAGGAGATGGGCGGTGCGGCGGCCTGGTCGACGGTCCTGCTCGGGCAGTCGGCCGGCACGCTGGTCGGCGTCCTGGTCTCGCTCCGCCTCCGGCCGCGCCGCCCGCTCCTGGTGGCCACCCCGATGCTCTTCGCGATGGCGATCCCCGTGGTGCTGCTCGGCTTCTCCGCGCCGCTCGCCATCGTGGTCGCGGGCTCGTTCGTGCTCGGCATCGGCTTCAACACCTTCGGGGTGCTGTTCGAAACCACCATGCAGCGCGAGATCCCCCGCGAGGCGCTCTCCCGGGTCGCCTCGTACGACGCGGTCGGCTCCTTCATGATCGGCCCGCTCGGCCTGCTTGCCGCCGCGCCCCTCGCTGCGGGCATGGGGGCCCGCCCCGCGCTCCTCGTCTGCGGCGCCCTGATGACCGTGGCCACCGCGGCGGCCCTGCTCGTACCGCAGATCCGGCATCTCACCGTCCTCGCACCCACGGAAGCCGAGGACGAGAAGGCCGGTACGGCGGTGGAGGGCAGGGCGACGGACGCCGCCGCGACCTAGTGTCGAGCAGCTGTCGAGCCGGTGTCGAGGTGCGGCGGCCATCGTCGGCAGTACACGACGACACGAGCCGACCGCCTCACGAGGGGACACGGATGAAGGCGCTTTTCCAGTGCGAGGCAGGCGAAGGCACCATCTTTCCCCTGGTGCCGCTCGCCCAGGCCCTGCGCAGCGCCGGGCACGAGGTCTTCCTGGCCGGCCACCCGACGGCGGTACGGCACATCACCGCCGCCGGACTGCCGGGCGTCACCATCCCGCAGAAGGAACCCAGGGAGTTCGCGAGGACCGACGGGGAGGGGAACATCGTCCCCTTCCCCTCCGAAGGACCTGAGCGGTACGCGGAGATGGGCCGGGTCGCGGGCCTCATGGCGGTGGACACCCTGGCCGGGTACCGCACCCTCGCGCGCAGTTGGCGCCCCGATGTGGTGATCGGCAGCCCGCAGGCGTACGCCGCCACCCTGCTGGCCGCCGAACTCTCCGTGCCCCGGGTGGAGTTCACCCTCGACATGTCCGACACCCGGCCCATGGACCGGGCCGTCGTGGACGCCCTGCGCCCACAACTCGCGGAACTGGGCCGCACTTCGATGCCCGGGCCCGACCTCGTGGTGAGCCCGTGCCCGCAGAGCGTCAGACCCCCGGACGCGAAGCCCGCCCTGATCATGCGGCATGTGCCCTACAGCTCCATGCGGCCGCTCGAACCCTGGATGTACGCCAAGGGCGAGCGGCCCAGGATCCTGGTGACCGCGGGCAGCCGGGTCAGCAGGACCTACGCCCTGGACTATCTGCGGTCCCTGATCGGGGCCGCCGCCCGCCTGGACGCCGAGGTGATCGTCGCCGTCCCGGACGAGGTGGTGCCCGATCTGGGTCCGCTGCCCGAGGGGGCCCACGCGGGCTGGATGCCCGCCGATGTGGTGGTGCCCACCTGCGACCTGGTGATCCATCAGGCCGGCGGGATCACCATGACCTGCATGGTCAGCGGGGTTCCCCAGCTGGTCGTGCCCTTCATGGCCGGGCTCGACGCGTACGCGGAACGGCTCGTCGCCCGCGGGGCGGCGCGGATGGTGCGGACCGAGGACGCCGAAGGGGCGGCCCTCGCCGACGCCGCCCGTGACGTCCTCGGCACCACGTCCTTCCTGACGGCCGCCGCCGCGCTGCGCGACGAGGTCCTCGCCGCGCCGAGCCCCGGCGACGTGGCCGCCCGGCTGGAACGCCTGGTCTCCGCCGCGCGGAACTGACCGCCACCGCCCCGGTGGCCGGCCCCGTGAGCCCTTGTTCAACCAGCACAAGGAAGGAGACACATCCGATGACGAGCCAAGTGCCGACCCGGTCCGGAGTGCCGACCGCGGTGGAACGGGCCGCGCGGATCGCGGCCGGGCGGGCGGCGGCCGCGGACACCGAGCGCGCCCTGCACCCCGAGGTGGTCGAGGCGATCGTGGAGGCGGGCCTGGCCCGGCACTTCGTGCCCGCGCAGTGGGGCGGCGAGGCGGGCTCCTGCGGGGAGCTGCTCGATTCCGTCGCCGCCATCGGCGAGAGCTGTACCTCGGCCGCCTGGTGCGCGTCCGTGCTCGCCGGTGCGGCCCGCATGGGCGCCTATCTGCCGGAGGCCGGACAGCAGGAGCTGTGGGCCAAGGGCGCGGACACCAAGGTGGTCGGGGCGCTCATGCCCCGTGGCACCGCCACCGCGGCACCGGGCGGCTGGCGGCTGACCGGCGAGTGGGAGTTCACCAGCGGCGCCGACTTCGCCGACTGGGCGATGGTCTGCGCCCTCGTACCGGCCGGTGAGCACGCGGAGGCGTGGTACTTCGCGGTGCCCCGCGACGCGTACGAGGTGGCCGACACCTGGTTCAACGTGGGGATGCGCGGCACCGCGAGCAACACCCTGGTCCTCGACGAGGTGTTCGTGCCCGAGGAGCGCGCGTTCCTGCGCTCCGACATGATGACGGGCAACAGCGTCATGTCGTCGGCGCACTGCCACACGGCGCCGCTGCGGCTGCTGAGCGGCCTCATCTTCGGCGCGCCCGCCCTGGGCGCCGCCCGTGGTGCGCTGCGTGCCTGGTCCGCGTGGTCGGCCTCGGCCGCCCCCGGCGCGGCCGACGGGATCCCGCAGGAACGCCGGTTGACCGCCGCGCGCGTTTCGGGTGCCGTCGACGCGGCCGGGCTGCTCCTCGAACGTGCCGCCCGCGTCGCCGACTCCGGTGCGGCGACCCCCGCGGAGGCTTCGCGCAACCCTTCGGACTGCGCGTTCGCCGTCCATCAACTCGTGGACTCCGTCGAGCAGTTGTTCCGCTCCGCGGGCAGCAGGGGGCAGCTGGAGAGCCAGCCCCTGCAGCGGATCTGGCGGGACGTGCACTGCCTGGCGAGCCATGCCGCGCTCCGCTTCGACGCTCCGGGCGCGGCCTACGGCGGTCACCTCCTGACCGCCGTCCGATGAACGAAGGGCCCTTGCGATGACCGAGACAACAGCCGCGCCCGGACCCCGGAGCGCCGGATACGTGTCCGCCGATCTGTACGCGCACCTCCAGCAGTTCTATGCGCGCCAGATGGGCCTGATGGACGACGGGCGGCCCGACGAGTGGGCGGCGACCTTCACCGACGACGGCGTCTTCGACGAGCCGAACCGGCTCGATCCGTTGCGCGGCAGGGACGCCATCCTGGCCTCGGCCCGGGAGCGCGCCGACCGGCTCGCGGCCGAGAAGCTGGACTTCCGGCACTGGCTCGCGATGCTCGACGTCCAGACGCAGGACGACGGGACCCTGCGCACCCGCACCTACGCCCTGGCCATGCGCACACCGCGCGGCGGCAGCCTCGACGTCTTCGCCCATGTCGTCTGCCACGACCATCTGGTGCCGGTGGACGGCTCATGGGCGGTGCGGCACCGCCGTATCGATGCCGACGGCGTGGCACGGGACGACGACTGACGTACAGGATGGTGCCAAGAGGCCCCCTGGAACCGGAGTTTTCCGGTCCCAGGGGGCCTTTTCGTCTGCTTTGGCACCCTTTTCGCGCCCCGGCCCGTCAAGGGTTTCTGGAGGGGCACCGAACGCGGGCTCGGGGGACGCTCGGGCCCGGCTCGAGGATCATCGCGCGCGGGCGGTCCCCGCCACCGGTCCCCAGCGAACCTCGAACGGAGATCGAGCCGAGCTGTCCACGATCGGGGCACCACGCATACGTTGGGGGCCACGATCATGATTCATCTCCATCAGCCTCAGGTGGGCCAGGAGGAACTCGGCGCCGTCGCCGAGGTGTTCGACAGCAAATGGCTGGGGCACGGCCCCCGCACCCAGGCGTTCGAAGCGGCCTTCGCCGCACACCTCGACGTCGACCCCGCACACGTCATCTTCCTCAACTCCGGCACCGCAGGACTCTTCCTGGCCGTCGAGTCACTGGACCTGGAGGAGGGCGACGAGGTCGTCCTGCCCTCCCTCAGCTTCGTCGCCGCCGCCAACGCCATCACCGCCTGCGGCGGCCGCCCCGTCTTCTGCGACGTCGACCCCCGCACCCTCAACCCCACCACCGAACACATCGAGCACGCCGTCACCGAGCGCACCAAGGCCGTCCTGATCCTGCACTACGGCGGCCACCCCGGTGACATCGTCCGCATCGCCGAACTCTGCCAACGCCGCGGCCTCACCCTCATCGAGGACGCCGCCTGCTCGGTCGCCTCCACCGTCGAGGGCAAGGCCGTGGGCACCTACGGCGACTTCGCCCTGTGGAGCTTCGACGCCATGAAGGTCATGGTCTGCGGCGACGGCGGCATGCTCTACGCCCGCGACGCCGACGCGGCCGCCCGCGCCCGCCGCCTGGCCTACCACGGCCTGACCCAGCCCACCGGCTTCGGCCACGCCCAAGTCTCCTCCCGCTGGTGGGAACTGGACATCCCCGAGGTCGGCCGCCGCGTCATCGGCAACGACCTCACCGCCGCCATCGCCACCGTCCAACTCCGCCGCCTGCCCGAACTCGTCGCCAGGCGCCGCGAGATCACCCAGCTCTACGACCGCGAACTCGCCGGCATCCCCGACCTGCTCACACCCCCACCCCTGCCCGACGGGCACACCTCCACCTACTACTTCTACTGGGTGCAGATGCCCCCCGGCGTCCGCGACGACGTAGCCAACGACCTGCGGGCGGCCGGGATCTACACCACCTTCCGCTACGCACCGCTCCACAAGGTCCCCACCTACGGAGCGCCCGACGACCTCACCCTGCCCGGCTCCGACCACGCCGCCGACCGCACCCTGTGCCTGCCCCTGCACCCCGGCCTCGACGACGAGGACGTACACACCGTGGCCACCGCCCTGCACAAGGCCATCGAGGCACGCCGCACCGACGCGGTGCCGGGATCCGTCGGCTGAGACGGACTGAGCACTGTGCGATTCAACCTTCTGGGCGCCTTCGAGCTCGTCACCGACGACGGGAAGACCCACACCCTGAGCGCCCCCAAGATGTGCCAGGTGCTTGCCGTGCTCCTGATGCGGGCCGGCAGCGTCGTGAGCGTGGATGTGCTCATCCAGGAGCTCTGGGGCGACCATCCTCCGAGCAGCGCCATGACGACCCTGCAGACGTACATCTACCACTCGCGCAGGATGCTGGAGCAGACGGGCGTCACCTCCGCCGACGGGCCGCGGCTCCACACGCAGCTGCCCGGCTACCGCATCAAGGCCGACGCCACCGAGGTCGACGTCCTGGAGTACGAACGCCTGGTGCGCGAGAGCCGGATGCTGCTCGAACGGGGCCGCCCCGAACTCGCCTCACGGCGGATGTGCGACGCCTCCGCGCTCTGGCGCGGCCCCGTGCTCGCCGGGATCGCGCCGGGCAGTGTGCTCGCCGGTCATGTCGCGCACCTGGAAGAGCTCAGGATCCGGGCCATCGAGACCCGCATCGAGGCCAACGAGCGGCTCGGCAGGACCCGGGAGACCGTGCCCGAGCTGCGCGCCCTGGTGGCCACCTACCCGCTCAACGAGTGGTTCCACGCGCGGCTCATCGTCGCGCTCGGCTCATCGGGACGCCGGGTGGAGGCGCTGCACGCCTACGACGACGTGCGGCGCGTGCTGCACAAGGAGCTGGGCCTCGAACCCGGCCCCGAACTGGTGCGCATCAAGCAAGAGATCCTCGGGTCATCCGCCGAGCCGGTGTCCCTTTCGCTGGTGGATGCCTCGGGGCGGGTCAGGCCCCGTCGGCGTACGCCGTTCCGGACCTGACCGCCGACCCCCTGCCCTGGAGTGTGCTCATGAACGCAAGCCCCGCACAGAAAGTCCTCGTCACCGGCGGTGCCGGGTTCATCGGCTCGCACTATGTACGCAGCATGCTGGACGGTGCGTACAGCGGGTACGAGGACGCGCACGTCACCGTCGTCGACAAGCTGACCTACGCGGGCAACACGGCCAACCTGCCCCTCGACCACCCCCGGCTCACCTTCGTCAGGGGCGACGTCTGCTCCGCGGACCTGCTGCGCCATCTGCTGCCGGGGCACGACGCGGTGGTGCACTTCGCCGCGGAGTCGCACGTGGACCGTTCCGTCGACACCGGCGCGGCCTTCGTGCACAGCAACATCCTCGGCACCCAGACCGTCCTGGAGGCGGCGCTGCACGCCGGGGTCGGGACCGTGGTGCATGTGTCGACCGACGAGGTGTACGGGTCCATCGAGTCGGGCGCGTGGACGGAGAGCGAGCCGCTGCTGCCCAACTCCCCCTATTCCGCGTCCAAGGCGGGCAGTGACCTGCTGGCCCGCTCCTACCACCGCACCCACGGCCTGGACGTGCGGGTGACGCGCTGCGCCAACAACTACGGCACGCACCAGCACGTCGAGAAGCTGATCCCGCTGTTCATCACCAACCTGCTGCGCGGCCTGCCCGTCCCGCTGTACGGCGACGGCCGGAACATCCGGGAGTGGCTGCACGTCACCGACCACTGCCGGGCCATCCAGCTGGTGCTCACACGGGGCAGGGCCGGTGAGGTCTACAACATCGGCGGCGGCACGGCGACCACCAACCGCGACATGACCGAGCGGCTCCTGAAGCTGTGCGACGCGGACTGGAGCCTGGTCCGGCACGTCGAGGACCGCAAGGGACACGATCTGCGGTACGCCACCGACGACAGCAGGATCCGCGCCGAACTGGGCTACGCGCCGAGCCGAGGACTGGACGAGGCGCTGCCCGACGTCGTGTCCTGGTACCGCGAGAACGAGCAGTGGTGGAAGCCGCTCCTGTCGCGGTGAGCGGGACGGTGCCGCCCGCGCGGTGACGCATGAAGGTGGTGGCGGTCCTGGAC